>JBQCDO010000338.1:0-10311 GCA_051961195.1 Nitrososphaeraceae archaeon
CCATCAGAATCATCATATGAGATTATGATTGCAATATCACTCCATTCCGGAAGCTGCTCGATACGATTGATTGTTGAGACAAGAAAATGTTGTTCGTCTATTGGGTCAGAGTATCCCGCATGCCCATTTTGGTACTTGGGTGCTTTTAGGAAACTTACCGCAGGTAGGTTTCCATTTTCAGCTGCGTTCCAGAAATCGCTCAAATCATATTGGTGATGTGCTTGATCTGTATTTCCTATCATCGCAACCTTAGTTGGAGGCAAATGATGAGGATTAGCTGTCATGCTATAATACATAAAGGGTTCATGATGTGGAACATAATCTTTCTCTTCAGTGCCATTTATGTTCTTATGTACAGAGCCACATACTGCCCTACCATCGGCAGTCTTGCTAGTTGGTTTAAATCCTCCTTGGAACCATCCCCAAGTTATATCTTTCGAGTTAAGAATAGTACCGATATTTCTTCCACTCATAGCTATTTTTGTACCACGTGAACAATCATCAAAACGAGGATCCGGATCAGCTATTACCGTCCCATTAGCTACAGTATCAGCTATATTGGCAGGGGTTGCTCCGTGAGTTTGACCAGATATGAGATTTAAAGCTCCAGGAGTAGATGGGCCAAATGTGGTAGCAAAAGAATTATCGCTCATGGCAAAATGTTGTGCATAATTCCACAAAGCTGTAACAGTATTTCCATCGAAGTAACCCATAACCTGCTTCTTGTGAGCTGCATCGGTACAACCTGAATCAGTTGAGCTAGCAAATTCTATAAATTCGTCTAACAGTCCACCATGGTAAGCTTGTTGTTCTGCGGGATATTCATGATCCATATCGCAGGTTATTGCCTGAGATCTGTCTAATCGAAATGGATTCACTGAATAGTTGCCATTAGGATTATTTACCAGAAGATGGGAGGACAATCCGTTCACAGATGGTGTAGCAGGACTAGACGTAAACTTTGGTTCTCCTGAGGGATTTGTAGCATTAGGATAAGTGGCAAAGTAATGATCAAAGGATACATTTTCTTGGAATATAACTACAAGATGTTTAATGGAAGTATTTGTCTTGGATATCGATGCGACTGCAGCTTCTATGGTTGCAGCGTTTATGGATAATAAAATAATGCTTGAAACGAGAAGCCAAGTCCCAGAAATAGACATGATCAATGTTATCAATTTATTCATAAACAATAATTGAAAGTCGTTGTCCTCTTATTTGCTTTATCCAAGTATTTCTTATTGAACATATTGAACTACGCCATCTATATAGATATCAGCGTGACCGATATCATCCTAACATGAGGTTAGTTTCATACCAAGGCTAAGTAACTCCCAGTAAGATACACTTTATGTCATCAGCTGAATTCCAGGAATAAGGATTGTGAAAGGATATCTAATGTAAGGAAGATGCCATATTACTATATATTAAATTCAATTGAATCTATTCTGAAATGCATCAAATATCGTTAAGTGTCAGTCAAATGCCTGTCAAATCGTCGTCAAACATCCGTCAAGCTAAGGGAAGTTGGCCTAAACCTCATAAACAGAGGTATGAAGGTAGAATCGTTTGCAGCCTTGATTAGGCTGAGAGAAATTCTTGAAGAAAAGGAATAGGTGTTAGATGTTAGACCAGGAGAGGAGGAAGAGGAGAAAAAGATGATATCTACGACCTAGACCAAGAAAGTGAAAAGAAAATGGAGTCCTTGATAGTAAGCCTGGAAGTATTTTGCTTTAAACAGAACCTATCCATAAAGCAGTTTTTTGATAATATTTATAGTATGTACTGGGCAGCAGAGAAGCTCAACATCCCTCTTGAGAATTTTCCAGAGTATATTGAACAATTGAAAGTTAAAAAAGATAATCTAATAGATCAAATACAACAACTAGAGTCAGAAAAGCAAACTTCATTGGAAAGTTATCATACAACTAAAGAAGATTTGAAGAGTACCGGAATGAAGGCCATTATTTGAAAAAAACCAACAATTAAAACAGGAACTACAAAAAGCAAAACAAGAAGGAGACAGATACAAAACAGAGCTAGAACATATGAGAATTTGGAAACGTAAAGAAGAAGAAAGGATGTGGCAGATCCCAGAAGGAGAGCTAGACAGAGCTCGTAAGGATCTGAATTATTCAGAAAAAATGTTAAGCCCAAAAAAATCTAAAAAAAATAGTGATGGACATTTACTCCCATCCAAGTAAATACACTGAAGTAATTAGACTAATGATAGAACGCTATCGTTTGGAACATAAAGAGAAAAGCTGATGAGCGACAGCAAACCAGTAGAATTTAGTTGCTTGCACAGAATAACAATTTGAAAGCTTAGAACGTAGTTCGCTATCGATAATCATCTCTATAGATGATCTATTACTTAAAAGATCCCGAATTTTCCCCACATTGAATAATTGAGCTTCTTTCCAAATGAAGACATTCTCACTAAAGACTAGCAATCAATTGAAATTGATCACACAAAATTCAACCGTATAATAAAGGAATACATTAATTACTAATGGTAGGTATCGCGTTGTGAGATACCGAGTGCTGTTCCATATTGTAGTTGCATGTATTTTTTAGATGTAACAAAATGTCATACTCCTTATCTTTCACCCGGAACTCGGGAAAATAAGTATCTTGCAGCGTAATTTTACAAAGTCTACAAATTTATTTTCCAGTAGTTTGTGTTATGACTAGAACTGTGAAAGTATGATAGTAGCAACTTATTTAGACTAACCATATCTTATGTTGACGACATTTCCTATACCACAATGTATACATTTCGCGGCTTACGATAATTACTATAATTTAATGGAGTTGATGGAGTATTAATTATGAAAGCTGCAATATTCAAGAATAAAGGCGTCATTGAGCTTGGTGAACGACCGGATCCCATAATCAAAGAGCCAGCCGATGTTGGTCTATCTTTGTGATATTGTGTAGATTAAATAAAATTCTGCGTTTGTAAATCTTTCCCGAAAGTCTCCATCGTATCTTCCTTTGGTCCCAGGCTAACGCTGATCTTCAAACTATAAACCTTTTTGTCAAGCACTATTAGATATTTGACCTCAAAAAATTATGATATCGTAAAGAATTTATTGTAAGAGTTTTCTCTAATCTTCATTTTTCTGCGGATTTAAAATAATGAGACAATGACTCTAAATTTAATTACTTTTATTAGTAATGATCATTTATATTATATTTGAAATTTGGCAGATCCAGATACATTTGAAGAGAAATTGGAGGAGGTCAATGTATTGATCGAAATCCCAAAAGATAGTTCTGTTAAATACGAAATGGATCCAAAAACTGGAGTAATTGTCGTAGATAGAGTGCTAGCGGTGAGCATGGTATATCCATGCAATTATGGATATATCCTAGGTACTAGAGAACAAGATGGTGATCATATGGACGCATTTGTGCTAGCAAACTATCCATTAACTCCTGGTTCCGTTATAAAGTCACGTCCTATAGGAATAGTGTTAACCCAAGATCAGAATGGTACAGATTCAAAAATTATCGCAGTGCCTGTAACAAAGGTGGATCCTAGTTTCTCAAATATAGATGACATAAATAATATCCCAAACTATATGCGCAATAAACTTCAACACTTCATTGAACATCATAAGGACTTGGAAAAAGAAAAATACGTAAAGATTGTGGGATGGAAATGTAAGGAATCAGCAAAGAAGATTATAATAGATGCAGCTAAAAGTTATAATTCTAAACGGTAAATCCGGGCTCAATTTGAATTAGATGCTTCTAAATGTTTTCCCTTTAGTCAGCTCAACTCAGACGCAGACCGCTAAAATAATTTCCAGTACCTTAAAATATGGACAAAATATCCTCATAACTTGTAGCTAAAACCTCACAATTGTCCAAATACTTTGAATCAGAATAGACTGTACTCACAGTTGGAGATGAGTCATACCTTATGTGCATAATAGATGATGTCCTTTCTCGACAAAGGAAAAAAGATCGCACACGGGGGGTGAGTAAACAAATAGAGCAAGCAGGAAGGGAACTTGATCGAAAGAAATATGGTCGTGAAGAAAGGTGGATCGGTAAAATAAGGATAGTTTCAACTACTCCTGAACTAAGAGGAGCGTTAAGATGGTTATTTTCACCAAGAATTCTAAAATCCTTATCTGAAGAGTCATACAGGCGAAAAAACCAGACAGAAAAATGAAAATCAAGCGATTGAAAAAGTTTTGTAAAGATATTTGTAAATTATATAAAGCTAAAAGGAATCACGCATCACCAAGTTATTACAATTTCTGATGTAAGCGCTGTACAGAATGTGAGATATTTCTCAGATATGACGGTATGAGAGGTCCTTGCTGCGATCGTATCTTACGAATCAAGCCACACAACAATATATCAAAAGGAATTCCTTCAAACTGTCCATTACATATTAAACTAACGACAAGAAATAGGTTCAAGGTAAATAAATAGCATATCAACAGCAAGATATCGTGGCCAGGCCATGGTAACAGAATGGGACCAAGTAGTAATTGAAAATACATTGTTAGCAGCAATAATAGTAAGATCGATTTACTTAGAACAATGGGCTCATGATAGGTCTCATGTAAAGGAGGAAAAACAGACTAAAAAAAGGATCCTCCTTTTCACCGCGGATGATTTGCAAAAAAAGCTTGACTTTATCAAAGAAACATATCAGTACAACGATTATAAGCCCTTCTTCACAGATATGTAGGATGCGGTCATATTTACAGGCAAACAAGCACTGCTCCCATTTGAATTGTTTCAAAATCTTCAGCGTACATACTCCTGGATAAAGTACTATAACAGTGAAATAGAAAGATGAAGAGGTATGACACTTGATGAAAAAGTCTTAAAAGATCTCTTAGGAAATGTACAAAAAATATAAAACAATTTTTATCGGGCTTCTTCTAATATCTATATTCGAATATTGCTGCAGAATTAGAGTTAAATACAAGTTTATCGCTCTCATTTATCGACTTTTATTGTATACTATCTAATATCAGGATGAGTAGAGTGCTGCCAACATTCCAAACAATAATCCCCGCTATCGTGAAATATATGTGCAGTCTTGGTTTTACATTTAATACATATATCCATGTTATTATTATTACTAGCCATTTGTACTACTAACATAAGACTAAGCCCATAACAATTCATGTCAAGTTATTTTCACCGGTATCATAATCATTAACATTCGGCGACAACACGATAGGTTTCAATTTTCTCGTTTTATTATTTTTATTGTGATTATCTTTATTCTTACCCTCTTTACAGCCAATCTCATCAGTAGTCACCTTTTGCATAATAGATCTACTAACAATTCTAAAGTATATATATAAACCTAGTGTATGTGAAATATTTTGACTAAAATGATCACATTGTATGGTACACTATCTACATATTAGATTGTCTGCAGTCTTATTTGAGATAAACCTTTCATCATAAATAAGTAAAAAATCGATCTTGTTCTCATAAGTCATCTATAGTTATAGATGATTGGAAATTGAATTTCATTTCAATAAATAATGTTTCAGCATTACATTCTAATTTATATCTCTCATTCTGAAAACCGTACTGAGTCATTAAATCTCTGAGGAGCTGTCTTTCCTGAACCTTGTGAAGTATCTCTGGTAAGGTACAACTAATTTTATTCACATGTTCATACGCTTTGGTCCTAAAATGGCCATTATTTACAGTCTGAAGCAGAATCAATTTTGCATCCGAAGTTACCTCTATATCGAATGGCGGTGGGCTAACTCGACCAACTATTATCGAGTTAATATCACTATTATGATGTCTACTGTTATTACCACCTTATGATACCCCTTATGATACCCCTTATGATACCCCCTACACTTTGCCCATTATTTCTATCTGCAATTGACTTTGCAGAATCGCAGAGAGTTTATCGTTCCATGCGCTCTATTGATTCGTAAATGCCCATCCCATATTTCAAAAGCTCTTCAATAAGTTGTGTCAGACGGACAACCTTAACATGAGTCACCATAATTCTAGTTGTTCATCCTGCCCCTTGGTCGTCCTAGTAGTGATCTGCTGCGGTTAGCTAGAATGTTTTTGCCTCGTTATACGTTACTTCTGTAGACGGATTGCTAGTAACTTCTAAATATAATATTTTCAGCCAATAAAGATGGAAAAAAGTACAAAATGAGGATGGGGATACAAGTCAGAATTGGGATCTAACCATCTTTCATATGTCCCAAGAATGATTTTCTTTACAAGAGGGAAAGGCGTACACAAGGATTATCTTACGAGCTTTGAATCTGCTCTGCGCGATGCTTCAATTGGAGATCTAAATCTTGTCTTTGTGTCCAGTATCAAACCTCCACAATGCAAAATAGTGAGTAAAGACGAAGGAAGAAAACACTTGAAACCTGGTCAGATCGCTTTTACAGTTATGGCCAGATCTGCCACTAATGAACCAAATAGATTAATTGCCGCATCTATAGGTTTAGCCAGACCTGTTGATGATATGCAATATGGATATTTATCTGAGCATCATTCGACCGGAGAAACAGCTCAGAAGGCTGGAGATTATGCAGAGGATATGGCTATGGAGATGCTAGCTACAGTAATAGGTTTACCAGATTATACTACGCTTGCCTGGGATCAGAGGGAGGAACAATGGAGGCTTTCGGGAAAAATTTACAAGACACAGAATTTTACGCAGTCTGCACAGGGCCACAAGGATGGACTGTGGACAACTGTTCTTAGCGCAGCAGTATTAATATTATGAGTGTGTATATTATATCATAATGCCAAAATCTTCTTCCTTTGATAATATTTTATACCCAATTGATTCTAAGGAGTATCTAAACAAGTCTGAGCGAAATATACAACGTGTAAATAACAAGCTAGACGATTACCTTAAAGCTCCAAATGAAGAACACATACACGATATTAGAACGTCTATCAGAAGATTACGGGCTAGCTACCAATCGCTTCCAAAACCAATTCGAAATAAAAAGAAAATAAAGAAATTTGTAGCGAAAAGCAAGGAGCTTTTTTCTATAAATAGCAAGGTCCGGGATTACGATATAATTTTTGAAATGCTGTCCGAATATATGTCCAGTGAGAAGGAGCCAAAGCATGAACAGCAACAATTAACACAATCCTCACGAGCAATCTCAAACTTATTGAAGTCTTTGGACACTGTCAGAAACAGGGAGCTAACTGAGTCTAAAACATTAGCAGTGGAGTTAAGAAAATTATCAGTTCCTAAACTTGGTGATAACAATATTAATATATCAGAAAAAAAGCTGAAGAAGAGGTTTAATAATGTAGTTGGCAAATTAGCTAACACAATTGAGAAGAATTATCCTGTAGTATTAAGTTCTTCTAAAAGATTAATCGAGTTGCACGAAATGCGAAAGGATTGTAAAAAGCTGCGATATCTATTGGAACTTCTGCCTATTGATAGGGATATAAAGAATCGAGATAAAGATAAAGTTTCTCAGCTCATAGATGAATTAGAAAAAGTCCAAGATATGCTTGGTACGATTCATGATTATGATACTACTATTGCATACATAAAAAAATATGTGGAAAATCATTCCAAATACCGCTCCCTTAACAACATTGTCAAATATGTATACGAAGATAGACGAAAAAAATTCGAACAGTTTATAGAATACTGTAGGGTAGATCTTTCAAACTCTAAAGACAATTTGTTTGTTAATATTATGAATATCAATTGATATAAGTGGAACACAATTATCTGTAATCCCGCAGGATAATGTCTACTCTCCGTTTAAATCCTAATTCACATATGATAACCCAAAGAAATTTCTATTTTGTTTGCAGCCATTTATATCCATATTTAATAATTTATCTACCATGGAGACTTTAGTTTTCATGGAATTGAATAGAGTTTTAATAGGCTTGGAAGTAAACATCGCATATTTGCTCTATTTTTATTGATGAGAAGATATCCGACGTAGGGATAGGTATTAAGATATAATTTAGTGTGACTTTTTGAAGGTATTTTCCATATAAACTAAATAAATTATGCTTTATTTATTTTGTAATTTTATCATTTATTTTTACCATCTATCCCAGTGCATCACTTTTTGAATGGGCTCACGAAGCGCAGGTCTAAAGTCGGTACCTATAGTATAAGCTACAGGAATTAATGCGGCTCTCTGCGTGGGTATAGTCTGCCCTAGATCAGTTCGTGGTGTTACACATGGAATTACATGAATTGGAACTTCCTTTAAATGCTCTGCTAGTATTGAGCAGATGACATTATTTTTAATTGAGTAGCTTTACGTCTGGGATCATCAAACTTTAAATTGCCGGCTGCGTTAGGACGATTTACGTAAGTTTCCCATCCTTTACGAAAGAGTTTTGCAAGTCTTGCTTTTTTGTTAGAATCCCCCACTATTACAAAATGCCAATTTTGCATGTTTGAAGCGTTTGGGGCTTGTCGGGCTATTGTAATACATTCTTCAATAACTTTGCGATCTACTGATCGTGTCAAGTCAAGCCGCTTGCGAACGGCACGGGTGGTTGTTAATAATTCCCTAGGAGACAGAGTCAACAATGTAATATGGCCAAAATCCTATCTATAGCCGGGGTTTATTATCAGTTTTGTAATAAATATACTTAAGCATGAGATGAGAAAATTTGGCATATGGAGCAGAATTAGAATATGGATGCACCTTAATAAAATCAATTATTGTGATGGTGAAGCGAGATATTATGATTATGAAAAAAATAAATAAATAAATAAATAATTTGTACTAGTTTGTGAATCGTGAAATTTGCGCTAATAGAATCTTTACTCCTTATGTTATCTTACTACCTTTGTTACTATCGAAAAACCGGAGGTAAAAATTAAGTTATAATTACGCCCAAAGCAGGTGTTTCGTTCAAAAAGCCATTGCATGAAGGACATTCTATAGTTAGATAATCTAATTCTTCAGTGTCAATCGTTGCAAAGCAATGCCTACACTCAAATATCATTTTTATACACAATCCTTATCTTACGAAAGGTTTATGAGGCTTTCCACTAAGATAATTATAGAACTATATGAGTCACATGTTGCACATTAACCTCTAATTTAATACATGGTCAACAGGTTGCACAACGCTATAATCGAAGATAAAAATATGGCGGCTTGAATAGCGCTTATCTTTTGAATCCTATGGATGGATTTCTAATTGGCACAGTACCGGCCACCCGTGGATCATGTACTGATATATGTACGATTGGTTGATCCGCTACCGGATCCCGTATACAAACCGGTCATAATCAATACTGGACGAAAAATAATAAAGCGAATATATATATTCTATAATAAAATGACTAGTCAATTTGTTAGTATGTCTGCTTGCCTGTAATCCATAGCCAAATAAACCTTTCAATAAAAAATAGGTTGTCGGTCTCTTTATAAAATACTATGAAATCAAATCCAGTTGGGTAAGACTAAAGACATACTGGATGAGATATGTATTGGATGCAAGACGAACATTCAGTACATGCACATTCACCTGCTGATATACGATCACGGTAGGAAAATTAAAGCGAACGCACATTGTTCGATAAAACAGTACCTGTGTGACAATTCTTGAAATATTAACAAACCCCGTAGCAATACAGACATGTACAAATAACCAAAATAATCACACGTATCTCTCCAAATCCATCGTGCGAGTATATCGTTTTGTAACAATGCTTGAATCTTATCTTTTTTATCTTTCTGAGAAGCTTTACTTCCAAAGATCTAAGCAATTTTCAAAGCATTATGGTAATGAATCTCTTTTCCTTCATACAATTATCATTTGAAGTAGGTTGATGACATCAATAAGATAACAGCACCTTTAAATCTTTAGACTTGATCATAAGAGCAGATTTGGAAGTATGACTAGAAGTAATACGAAACCGCAAAATATGAAATTAACATTACCTGTAGACGAGTCTAGAGATCATATTCTGGGGCAGGCAAACGCACCTGTAACTTTGATAGAATACGGCGATTATGAATGTCCATATTGCGCCCAAGCCTATATTATTATTAAAAAAGTCCAAGAACGTTTAGGAAGTAAATTACGCTTTGTATTTCGTAATTTTCCAGTCACAAAAACTCGTCCCCATGCCTATAAAGCTGCACTAGCTGCAGAAGCCGCTGCTGCCCAAGGTAAGTTCTGGGAGATGTATGACTATCTTTTCGAACACGGTGAGGCAGTCACAGATGATAGTTTGAGACGATCTGCCGCAAAGTTAGGATTAGATCTAGCCAGATTCGATCGTGAATTTCGTGATAGTGTATATAGTAGCCACATTGATGA
>JBQCDO010000339.1:0-17680 GCA_051961195.1 Nitrososphaeraceae archaeon
GATAGACCTTTTTTTCTTCCCAATCTTGTTATGAATCTAATATTACCTAATCCCTCCTCATGAACTGAAAATATCAAAATTCTTTATCTATTGAACCTTGCTTAACATTGGTAATCAATATGTAATCATCACAAGCTACTTTCTGTCTGATTTAGACCTAAGTGCGGCTACTGCAAATATATTAACATTAAGAACGCCAAATTTTCCTAATTTTATTAACTCATAATATGATGTCTAAATATAATAGTATGAGAGAAAATTTAAATAAATTCATGTATATAACTAACGATTTCTAAATGTAGCCCTGCTAACTTACAGGGATAGTGGCATATAGTGACAATTTCATCCTTATAGGTAATAATCTTTTATAGATTTCTTCACTGGAATTTTAAGCACTGATAGCATTTAGTCGATTTAAAAGCACAACCCTACCTTATTTCTATTTCTAGTCATACAATAGAGGAATCTGCCATAAAAGGTCGAATCCATTTCTGCAATATCAAAGAACTATAAGTAGTGAGGTAATCTCTTGGTTTCTTTATCTGGATAGAAAATCTCAGTCCATCCTCCTCCCTTATCAGGAGTATCAGGACAATTCCAGCCAGAACATCATATGCAGAGAGGGGCCATGGGTATCTTCAGAGATCAATGATGATGCACTATATATTTTGAGTTTATTAATTGAGCTCATTATTTGTTATTTATTTATATCTTGATTCCTTCAGCTGCAATAATAGTAGTTGTAGACTACCTCTATGCCCTCCCTCACGGCATCTCACCGTATTTCTTATATGGTATTATGCGATAATCGTCCCGTCCTAAATGGCCTATCAAGTTTTACAATACTCTTGTTCATGTTATGTGATGATACTAAAAAAGATGGCAGAAGATCCATACCAAAGTCTTTTCACAACCAATACAGAAGAAGTGTGTCCTAATTATGATTCAGTTCTTTTAAAAACCTTGAAGAACGAATGGAAGCATTAGCATTGGCTGCAACAGTATGATAAGGAGATTAGAAGACAGTCGTTGCCATCATATTCCTATCCTATCGATCATTTCAGAATGCAGCCAATTTTTATGCCCATTATTTTTCTTACTATAAACAACTCACCACCAATTCTGAAGGAAATTGGTAATAGTTAGAAGGTTCTGTCTAGAATGAGTCTATTTCCAAATAAAAATGATATCCTTACAAAAGAAATAGAATTATGGAAAGGCTTTGCTGATAGTTTGCGAAAAGATGATAGAAATTTATTCATCAAAATGTTAATGATTACTTCAAATACACTGCTGCAATTAATGCTAAAGGTGAACCATTTCCAACTGAATCACTACTTATGACATTGTTACTTTTACAACAGAAAATAGTTGATTCTCTGATCATTAAGATTTCCAAGTGTAATAGTGATTGGGCTAAAAAGAGCATTGATAAGTAATAGTAAGAGATTATCTGGTTGGTTATTCGACATATATCCATTAGAAGATAAAATGATTTTTTGGATAAAGCAAAAGAATGGTGCTGCGATTAGACTTGTTGATAATTGGGCTCATTCTATATATGTTGCATCAGACTATAAATCAGATCTAAAGTCGATATTAGTAGAAAATAAAGAAAATAAAAATATTCTGTCTCTAATTAAAGATCATAAATTTGTATCACGATATGAAAAAATTATAGATACTACAAAATCAAATGTTTTAAAATTAACATTATTAGATTCCACAAAGGCATTAACCTTAGCTAGAAGAATCGAAAGGCTAGGTGGAGGTAAATTTGGAAAGTATAGATTGTATAATGTGGATATACAACCAGCACAATCTTATTTCTATGAACATGATATTTTTCCGCTTGCTTTATCTGAGGTAAGATCAGATGGTAATGGTTCAATTGACAATGAAGAGGAAAATGATGATCATTCTGTAAAAAGGTGGGTAATCAGAGATGATAACATATGGTCTACAGATTACGAAATACCTGAATTTACGACTACCCATATAGAAGTCAATTTACAAAAGGAGTCGAAGATACCTAGATATTCTGATAGAATTAATTCTATATCAATTAAACAAAAACATGAATCATTTGAAATCGAATCTGAATCTGAGGCCGGCATAATCGAGGAATTTGTAGCTGAAATATTAAAGATAGATCCAGATTTCATATTTTCTGAAGATGGTGATTCATTTACATTTCCTTATTTGATTTATAGAGCCGAGAAAAATGATATCCAACATAACCTAATTCTTAGCAGAGAAAAAATACCATTGACAAAGCCAACAAGAGAAGGTATCTCTTATTTTTCATATGGCCGTGTTTACTTCAAACCAACTACTATGAAATTACATGGAAGAATACACTTTGACATATCAAACTCTTTCATTTTGAATGATTCAGGATTACAAGGTCTATATGAAATAGCTAGGGTTTGTAGAATGCCACTTCATACCGCCGCCAGAGCCTCGATAGGAAAGTGTTTGAGCAGTTTACAATGCTATTACGCTACTAGAAAAGATATACTAATACCATGGAAGCCTTTTATTGCAGAACATTTTAAAAACTTGTCAGAGCTTTTCCTAGCAGACAGAGGCGGATTTATCTTTGAACCTAAGATAGGAGTTCATGAACAAGTAGCCGAATTTGACTTTGAATCACTATATCCAAATATTATGCGGAAATATAATTTGTCAGCTGAAACTATAAGATGTAATTGTTGCAACATCAACAATATCAACAACAACAATGATGACGCCCTCATCTATTCAAAGCTAAGAATCCCTGAATTAGGCTATCACCTATGTCAAAGAAGGATTGGAATAGTTCCGACCTCTTTGAAGATATTATTATACAAGCGTGCCAAGTATAAGGAGCTAAGAAATAACCCAAAATCATGTAGTAGTAGCAGCTCTGAACTAAAGTCAATTTATGACGCTAGATATTCGATATTAAAATGGGTTCTTGTAACCTCATTTGGATATCTTGGTTTTAATAATGCAAAGTTTGGAAGAATTGATGCTCATATTGCAGTATGTGCCTTCGATAGACAAATCATGTTACAGACGGCTAAAATAGCTGAAAGACTCGGATTCAGAGTCTTGCATGGAATTGTAGATTCAATATGGATAAAGAAGGAGGAGCATAAGAACAACGATGATGATGGCAATAAATTAACAGTAGATAAAATGAAAACAAAAGAAAATGACAAAGCTGATTATTTGCAATTAAAAGAAGTCATAGAACAGCAAACAGATTTTAAAGTATCATTTGAAGGAATATACAAATGGATTGCCTTTATTAATTCTAAACAAAATGATATTTTGCCAGTCCCAAATCGTTATTTTGGTGCATTTGAAGACGGCAACAAATTAAAAATAAGAGGAATAGAAGCAATAAGACACGATACGCCGATTTTCTTTTCTAAATTCCAAAATGAAATACTAGAAATTATGGCTACTGGTAATACCATTAATGAAGTAATAGCGTTAATGCCAAAAGTTAAGGATACTTTCAAAAAGTATGTAATGATTCTAAAGGAGAGAAAGGTCCCACTTGAGCAACTGATATTTACTAAACGGCTTTCAAAAGACTATAGTGAATATCAAATAAAAAGAAATACAGTGGAAAGTATTGCAATAAATCTACTAGCCAATGAGGGTAAGTCTCTGAAAGCTGGAGAACTTTCAAGATATATCATTACAGATTTCTATCAAAGGTATTCCAGAATAAGAGCTGTTCCTATTGAGTTAATTGATATGCAAAAAGCCAATACTACTTACGATATAAGAAGATATACAGAACTACTTGCAGAGACTTGTAACTCAGTTACAGAGCCATTTGGATATACACTACCATTGCCATCGCCGCCCCATAATATTGAACTACGACAATCTCATACTATCAATGCGTGAATGCTTGAAAGTGCATAACCTATGTATTATAATTAATATAATGAACAACCTAGTTGCAGCACGTATCTAGTATAAAAGCGAATGCCCTCATTTTTCATGGAGAAGATGAGGAATAAATGAGCTAGTCAATGAATAGTAAATTGGAATGGCATAGGAATAAAGGGGCGACATTTTACTTTTCTCTACCATTATGCAAGTATCCACAGAATTTTAATTAGTATATAAATCTCGAACTAATCAGGAAACATCTCAAGGCTATATTTGATGTTTTTATATTGGCTTAGGTTCTATTTTTGTAAATAAAGTAGATGAATAACAATACTTTTGAATTTATACTAATAGCACTACAACATGAAAGAAAATATATCTATTGCTTCACTATGGTAATGTCTTTGCGCTGCGTTGCCTTCCACAATTCTTATATTTTAAGTCTCTCTATAGTAGGTTGGATAGATGGTACAGCGCTTACAGACAATTGAGCAAGGAAATCATATAATCGCAGTTTATCCTACTAAAGATGAAAAGTATAACGAAGCCTTTGCCTTTCTAAAAGAGGGCCTAAAAAGAAATGAGGTTGTCATAATAACAACAACAGATCTACCAAAAGATGAAATCCGTGCCAGGATGAGAGATGAATGGGAAGTGGATGTTGCGGAACTTGAATCGAGAGGAGACATTATTATTAGAACTACTGAAGAGGTGTATTTTCCTGATGGTGTGCCAAATATTCAAAGAACGAAGGCATTATGGTCTACATTGGTGGAAAACTGTCTTAACAAAGAAAAAAGAGGATTGCGAGTATTTGGAGACATGGGAGCATTTTTCAAGAATGGCTTTACCAAAGAATTACTCGAATACGAATCATGTTTGGAACAAAGATTTAACTTTCCTGTTATCGGCATATGTGCATATGATTCTAAAGATATCAGTAATAATATTACATTAGAGCAAATAAGACAACTACAGCAAAACCACTATCCAGTGTGGATGTAGGGCTATCGATTGGTTACCTAATACTACACTATCAACAAAGTTATGATTTGAAGACAGGCTAAATCTTCAAAATGAATATCATATAAATATAATTATTTGTTACTATGCTGCGGGAAAAATCATTCCAAATGTAGTTCCCTGTGTGTAATCTTCATATATTCTATCTCCAACCCAAATTTTACCTTTATATCTTTCAACTAACGTTTTTATTATGGATAAACCTAATCCGCTTCCCTTAGCTTTAGAATAAAATCGTTCAAACAATTCTTTTTTCATCGAATCTGATATTCCTTTACCATAATCAGTTACAGTTGTCATCCAATATTTTGTTTCGCCAATAAAATACTCTCTTATTAGAATATCAATTCTAACCTCTGATGTATCTGTATATTTTATACTATTAGAAAATAAATTAACAAATATTTCCTCAAGTAGGTCTTCTGCAATTATATTGATATCAGTAGGATTGCGATAACCTTCTGCCACATTAATAGAAAATCTAATTCTTTTGCCTTGCGGGTTATTATCGCATAATGTTTTCTCTACCGTAGTATATGCAGTATTAATGGCATCTGGGAGGTTCTTTAATATCAGTTTCAGATCCTTTTGTGCATTTAGTCGTTCTAGTCTACGTATATTGTCTACAAGTGACTGACTTTTAGTTAGGGCCTTATTTGCAATCGTAAGAAATGCAAAAATTCTTTCAATATTTTGTGATAAACTATTTTTTGTATCATTAGCCATACTCTTTTTTAAAAGAGAATCTATGAGATCCAAATTACCTTGAATTATATGATGATAATTTCCTATATCATGTGAGATTAAATCAAATAAAAGTTCAGAGTGCATTTTTTCTTTTATAATTTTATCATGATTTTCTTTTTCCTCCCATATTATATCAAAACAATAAACTGCATTTGTGACCATCGACGCATTTTCAGAGTAAAACCAATCATTAACAGAAAAAATAGTGTTGCTATCATCGTTATTGTATTCTCTTTTCGATTCATCGTATTGTTGTTGTTTGTTGTGTATATCAATTGAAAAAGAAAAAATATCTTGCTTGTCTCTGATAAACATTAAGGAATTTGCTGATGTATTAGGTAATGACAGTTTTATCGATCTATAACCAACAAATGGAACTAACTGTTTAGTTATACTGCTGCTATTCTCCTCAAGCGGGCATAACAACTTAATAATAATATTTTTGGCTAGTTTCTGTGATATTATATAATCAATTATCTTGTAATATGACAAGAATTGCAGGGACACAGATCCAGGCAACATTATATCTACTTCAAATTCAACTGATTGTATGAATTCAGATAATGCATCAATAAATTTCTTATCTATTTTTGATGAATAATAATTGTTAATGTTAATGTTATTGTTGTTAGTACGCTCATTATATTCATGCATTTTTTATATTTACTCTCGAATATTGCAAAGGTATCCCCTATCGAGCTGATTTTAAGACTGCCAAGATTATAAGATTATCTATATGTTCATTATGATTTTTTAGTACGGCCTTATATTATATACCAAGTTGTTGTACTTTCCCAGATAGGTTACACTTCCAATTACCTACATGGGTTACACTTTGCTGCTTATTCGTAATTAGTATGGTAGATGTAATTAATCTTTTTAGAAACATTTCTGTTGAGTGAGGCCATTTATGCCTCCATGTTCTCTTGTTTCATTGTACGTTTTACGGATTTAGCATCGCTACAGGAATCTATCTACGGACATTTGATAAAAACTCTTTTATTTATCATATTATCTAATCCATATAATATCTCAGTTTTTTCAAGGGCATTATCATTTGAGGATGACAGTCAGTGATCGCTTGTAGATAACTTCGACATATTGTTTTGTCATTTAAACTATTCTCGAATTAATAATATTGTCTATGGTCTGTTATTATTTGCAATTAATCTTTATTTTATATTTACAGTTGCTGCAGCCATCATTATATTATCCACTAGCTGATTTGACAAGATATCGAGGAATGGCTTTGCTACTTCTACAAGCGCTTCAGTATATTCATTATTATTTTCGAAAAAAATTGAGGAGCTCTTTTTTTTCAGAGCTACTAATAATTTAAAGATTATCATCCTAAAAAAATTCAAACTTGGGTAATTATGTGATGCGATCGTGATCGTGATGATATACTTAATCAATATGGATAATCCAGTATAGGCAATCTATGAATCTCTTTTTCTAAAGCATCAAAGTGTATAGTACAATAGTAACTTCTAAACTCGTTAATTCTATTATAAGGATCAAAACATTAAACAAAAGTATTTTAGGAAATGATAGAAACCCAAAACAACTATTCCCAGAGGAGACTCTGATAACATCTCTGGCTAATGGGCTTTAAGATTCAATAGTTATATATAAACATGAGGCAGTAGCACGAAGGCTCGGATACATGTCGTTACTTCCTCAAATTAATATCCACAATTCCCTCATATTCTAGTCTTCACAAAACTGCTACACATACCCTCTTAACTACTGGTCAAAACCAGAATTGTAAATGTGACAAGCCCAAGTTACAAAATATCCGTTATGGTAATCATGTTTTTTCATGCAGTCTCACAACTGATTCGTTCCGGCTGTAAATTGTTATCTAGTAAAAAGCTGATATTCATTCTTTTTATCTGTGGGTTTGTTAGGTAATCACATATCAATTTATGATTATTTTTGATAATAGCAAATATGCTTAAACAATACTTTCCAAAGTTCATTACCAATTCAATAGAGTTTTCGTCTAATGGAATGTGATCTTCACTACCATTTTTATTTCGAAAATTAACCGCTTCCGTATCATGTTCTTTTCCCACCCAAAGTCGATATCCATGTTTATACGCATTATACGATTTTTTGAAAAATATATAACAGTCAGATATTTCTTTAAGGCTCTTCTCTATATTTTTTAAGGATAACGAGATTTGGTTTCCGTATTATTATCCAATATATCATATCCGAACAAAATTTTATAATCAAGCCATTTTGTTTGAAATTGAATTTTTTGTACAGATCATCTACATCTTTTACATCGAAAGTTGAAAGAGCTGTCAGAACTTTTGTAGCATGAGTAGAATCCAACTGGGTATTTGAACTGAGTTTTAGTCCGTCATAGCCAAGTATCAATGTTCCCAAACTTTCAGCAAATTGGCAAAACCTTGCCACTATTTCGTACCGCAACTATTGTTCTAGACTCAATTTAGACCTTAAATGTAATACGTATGACGTTCCTAATACGTGCTGGAGCACGAAAAATTTATACCAACTCTGGTATATGAACAATTTAGATTATTATTATCTTTCACAGTAAATATATTCATAAAATGTTGTTCAGCTACATTTAAAAGTCAATATTTGCATTCACATTAGAAGATTGATTATATCAAACAAATATTGACGTCACCCTATATATTATATTGATGACGTGTCCAACATATAGATCGCGTCATGTTATTAACATATTTTGAAAAACCATTTTATTCCTTTAATCATAGATAAGTCAATTTTCTGTCACTCGATATACTATGAAGAATACTTGAATTTACAATAGAAACTATTTTTGCCAGAGTTATTCCATTCCATTCCATGGTCACTATAATTGTATTTGCTTGAACGTGCAATAGTCAAATCAGCACCTGGAACTACCGAAAATGGTGGATTAATTACTAATGATTCTCTATTTTTGTCTCCTCCTGCAATTGCCTCTATATCTAATTCAACTGCATCTTTTACCTTGAGCCATCTGCGTTTTCCATCTATGCCAAATTCTATAGGAAGAGATTTTATTCCAAGCATTTCGCCAATGAAATTAGATGCCGCAGCAAAAAATCCTCCTGCTTGTCCAGAATATATTTTTGTGATTAGATCTTTTTGTTGTTGTGTTGCTCTTTCATCTACATATAATGCTGCTTTCCACTTGGGCCCTGTATACATGTTGCCTGGAGTATTAAACAGAGCAACGACATTGAGGTTATTTAGATTTGTATCTCCAAAATTTCCTTTCTGTATGTGCCACGCGCATGTGACATGACAGTTGCCTTCAGTGGGATCTGAAAGGAAGATGCAGGGACATACTACATCACAATTGCATCCTTCAAAATAATCTCCTTCAAGCATCCATGTTGTATTTGAGATCTGCGACGCAGCCATGAGAAAGTCTACAATAATGAATATTTAAGGATTTTTAGTTAATCATGTATTACTAATACGTTATTTTTGATTAGGTCTTATTCTTTAAATTTTGAACTAATAATTATAGTATAAAAACCATCATATGATTAGCAAGATCTGGGAAATTCAGTATGAGTGAGTGGCATCTAAAAGTAATCCTAGTTTTACTTATATGATATCATTTTATAAAACTCTCAGAAAAGACATTTAATGTCAATAACTGTAATACATCTTCTAATTATGATTATAATGATACGTGCTACATCAGATCAGATAAATAAACTGGCATTGGGACAGCCTAGTGCTATTATGCTACTACCAAACTTTAATATGAATTGGTCTATAAATTCTTCTGGTATTTGGAATGACAACAAATACGAGAATTATTGATATGACGACTGTACAAAAGTACCCTACCGGCGATTAGGATAGATGTAAATCATGGAAAATTGGCAGACTTTTAAAGCAAACTTTTACACTGCTCCTGTTAGTGGTGAAACGATAATCAAATACATAAAGTGAGTAACTTTAGAGCTGGTGATAATGACGACATTTTCCAGCGTAAGAGGGATAAGTGCACATTTATCTCAGATATAATAAACGTTGGAACAAATGGTAAGAAAATATGGGATGATGTGAATACGACATACGACAGTAGTTGTCTCAAAGGGTAGAATAATCCGTATTAATCTTGCTGATAAAGCTACTCAACACCATTTTATGGGACAGCAAATCTATGGAATAGTTAAGAAAATAGTGTATTGATAAAGAAGAATTTGATAGCAACTCTAGTAGTCTTGTCTTGCGTTTTATACTATCCTTTAATGATATCATACTGAAATCATTATAGTGGAGAAAGTCTAATTACTTACAATTCCTATGACAATCAAAATGACCGAATCTACTTCGAAGCATTTTGTACTCAAATTCTTGAAAAAGATTACTTTACGATCTGCTGTAATAACCGATAATCTGCTAAATATATTAGCCTCTATTTCGAGACGAGGACTGGTTAATTTGATGTCATGACAAGAAGATGCAAGAGCCGCAGTTGTTACTAACACTTGATGTTAACGCCGAAGCAGATTTTATAATATTAAAGAAAATCCTATCATATATATATTTGACAACAGGGAATATTTCCTTTAAAATCAGGGCATTAGATCAAGTGCCATTTTTAATTCTACCATTTCGGATTCGATAGCCAGTCGATCTGATCCATCTGTGGTACTCATCAATAGACTCTCGCATGCTTCCAATTCGGATGATATGATATCCTTTTTATCGATGCAAAGGCTATGATATGCATCAATAAAAGAATATGTTATCTTAGTTCCCTTATCCTTGCAGCCACATGTTTTTGCAATGATCTTGACTGGTTGTTCAGACTCGGTGATATTCATTCTATATCCCTCAATAAAGACTTGGTCCGGCGTTGACTGAAGTACTTGTGTATAAACTTGTTATCGTTTGTATGAATGATGATTTGTTATTGCAGTATGGATAGGTGAACTGGAATATTAAGACACATCTCAGAACATACATGATTTCATATTACTATTTGATAAATAAATGTGTTCTATTTTGCCATCTTAAAATCAGGATTTTATGATAATATCAAAAACTATTAATTCGAAATCGGAGTTTCTATATTCGTCAATTAACTTCGATAGTTATATCAAAATTATGTATTATAGTTCATTTTATAATGATTTTACGACTGACTTTTCTGCCAATCAATTATGTTTATCATAAGTATTGTTTATCGCAAAAACTCTAATACAACTCCTGTTTTTGGATTGTAATTAATTCTAAACGATTCATCTTTAGATATCGGTATTGACTCTAAACCATTATTATCATAACACAGAGGGCATCTGGTATTTGAAATATTACTTGTATTTGAATAGATAGGCGAATAAATTGATGCACACCAGAAACACGTGTTACACATTAGAAAATTTATTCCTTTATCGACTTTATTACCATTGATATACGTATCGTCATTGTTATTATCACTGATGTTAGCCTTATTAGCATCTTTAGTCTTCAGAACCTTCACAATGACATCTAAGCTATAGCGGGTTCTTATTGAATTATTATAAAGAGTTGATATTGACATTCTGGTAGCTAAAGACTTCGATAATATTAGTAATAAAAGTTATGCTCTTGATTATGCCATTCTCTTATGAGTTAAGTGATCATAACATTAGGAAACTAATCTGAACGATGCTACAATAGGTTAAGCGGCCAGGCAATGCAATGTATTAATATAGAATAACTGTATCAACTTACCGGATATTCTTTATCGTGTGCAATGATACTTACTATTTAATTAGTTATTAGATCAGCTAAATCAAAGACAGATACCTATTTTTATATATTCTCTAATTTTAGACTATAATTTGAAACATCTTATTTTCAATTTCGCTATGTTGTAACGGCATATTAGTGTGTAGTACCTATATCTCTTGATTTTAGTCAATAACGATTCAAAAACGAGTCAGATTTGTAATTATTATTTCATAGTGATATTTGAATCTCCTATTGATGAAATATTTAATCTTATGAATATAAAAAATGAAGTACCTTATTTGGTTTTATTTTTACTATAATTCTTTTTTTCATCTGGTGATCTCATTGGATATTTATCTACACCTTGATATTTTTTAGCGAGTTTATCAATATGCTCATCGGCACCTTCATTGGTTTGTTCTATAGTTATTCCTCTAATGCTTATCATGTTATATAGATTATTGTAATCAGTAACTGAGACCGCTACTCTCGAATCTCTTGATATATTCTTATGTTTTATTCTGCCTTCCGCAGTGTTTATAAGAATAATATCATCTTCAAGCTCTACCCATGTGGGGGTGACCTGGGGAGATCAACAGACATTAATGTAGATGTGAATGCAAAATTTTTATCGAGCAAAAAGTTGAGCTACAGGTTCTGTGATTTGATTGGTTTAACCCTCTATCATATTCTAATATATCTAGAAAGCATGTTTTATAATCATTTTTGGCTGATTGGTGAAGTACATAGTAAGCAACATCGACGTGACATCAATAATGATGGGTCAAGATATTTTGAATTTGACTTATATCCTTTTGTTCTTGACAAGCATCAATATTCTGTCTTACAAACTATGTACAGTTAAGGCTAGGACGATGAGACCGGTTCGATTAAAATAACTCCCCAGAAACGATTGCCTACTTGGATCGGTTGATAAACCACAAATTTCTTCGTACCATCAACTGTCTCAAATGATGATCCTTCACTTCCATGCACTACGGCTTTTGTACTCTTAAGATAACTAAAATTGATCAATTTACTTGAGGGTGAAGATGCGTTATCACTTGTAGTATAAGATGGAGAAGAGTCCACTATTGTTGTACCATTATGATCAACCACAAGAATCCTTCCATCATCAGTAAGATTCATGTTTCTTATATTGTGTAATATACTACGTAGATCCAATATTCCCACCCAGTATCCTGAAATGGCTTTAGTTTTATTACTGTTATCATAAGTGTAAACATCAGTTTTTTTAATGCTAGATACCGGAACAGCAATCGCCGTTGCTGGACTGTGGATCGAGGCCGAGATAAATACTTCACTTATGTAGGTATTATTGGATGCCTTTACTCCCTTATACCAATCTCTGTCAGCGTAATTTAGCTTTGGAAGTTGTTTTTGGTAAGAGAATGGCTCCCCAATGTATACGTTAGCATCTGGAGTTAGAAAGTAAATATTTCTTATATCCTTATCTCTTTCCAAGATATCTTGTGCCACTTTTCTTTTTGCTAAATCCATATTAGCTGGAATTCCCATGGACTTTTTGTCAATGAAATTTGCAAAAGATGTATTTTGTACAGCAGGCTCTTTGCTTGTCATTTCCAAAAGACTAACTGCATGATACAAAGTATTGCCAACCATGTTAGCTAATAGTTTTGCGATATTGATTTGGCCAGTCCTGACTGTTGAATTTTGTCTCTCTACTATTGAGCTTTTATTCTGTGTATGATAGACATTTGTTGCATTTTTCACTGTTAAATTATAGATTGTTTCAAAATCCCATCCTGAAGGAAACGCAAAAGAATTAGTAATAGAGGTTCTTTCTGTTTGTGGCTGTACTTCACCTTTAAATATTATTTTATGAGTGCCAATAGAAAGTGGTTTTAAAAAAATCCAGTTACCATCTGCTATCGCCTGTGTACTAGTGTTATCAGCAAGTCCTAGAATATTTCCATGAGGTAGAGTAAAATTAAATGGGGGCGATTGGATACGATATTTTTCTAAGTGTGGTAAAGGCATTCCGTCAACACTTGCATTAACTTTAGTCACTTGGTTCTGAATAGTTTTGGCACATATACGTAATTCGGATAATGTCTTAAGCTTGGGAAATTCAGCAAAAGAGCATTCGGAGTTTAATATGGGTAGTAAGATTGTTTTTCCTGAGGGAATATCACAATGACGAACAACAGAATGACCGTAGGTACCAGCTAAGAACCACACTGGGCCGTTTTGTTTTTCAGCGCAATGTCTACCATTATCATCATAAGCAGGGTTGATATTTTTTGGTATAGAATAACCCCACTGCCACCATCGAGAAGTCCATTCTCCTAATGTCAGATTGTATAGTCTAGAATAAGATGGAATCAATTCCCCAGATTTGGAAGTGCCGCCTTTGAGTATATGAAAAGTCATGCTAGTGCTAGACGTATTGCCAATCTGAGCATGCAATGGATGTAATAAGCCAATCAAAAGTACTGACGTTAAAATAAATAATACAGTAATTTGTACTGCTAATAAAACACTAAGAGTAGTTATATTCCTAAATTTCATTATAGTTCCTATTACTAGTGCATTCAACATTCATCTTACATGGCGGTAGTAGTTATGAGTTTTCTTGTCTTGCGATTATCATTTTGACGTACCACTAGTCTATGCATAAACGGCGTGATTGTTTATGTATATTAAGCTAATAATACAAAATCTATTTGATATCATTATCAGATAAAGAATGGTCTTAACATATTTGACGATTGGATCGACAAAAAAGATGCTTAAAACAACTGCTACACAGAGGGCACAGAATTACTCTTTTTCTCATAGCTCTGACAAGGTAATAAACAAATACATTAGAAATATACGTGCAATAAATAAAGCAACTGCATATAAATATCATTTCAGATTAACGACTTTTCAAAATTTCATTACGAATGATTACAAGACTACACTAGATAATTTGATAATGGAAATTAGAGAACATCGTGAAGATCCTTATGATATTTTAAGCAATTATGTTATCTATCTACAGAACAATTCGAATATATCATCGGCTACACTAAAGGTTCGTATAATTACTGCAAAAAATTTCCTTGAGTATCATGATGTAGATGAGTCCAAGGAAATTTAAACTGAAAGTAAAGATACCCAAAGTTATGAGGAAAAGCAAAGAGGCATTATCAAAAGAAGATATAACTGATATTCTGAATGTGTGTTCGGATATAAGATTAAAACATATAATATGCTATTAGCTGCAACTGGTTTCAGAGCTGTAGAAGCATTATTAATACGAATTAAAGATCTACATTTAGAAGCTCGGCCAGCAAAAATATTTGTCAGAGGAGAGTTAAAGACCAAGACTGACAGACATATTTTCCTGACTTAAGAAGTTGCATCTCAGTTAAAACAATGGTTAGAACAAGTATTGCAGTAGAAGAGTATGCTACAAGGATAATCTGACAGAAAAAACGATTACAGAATACAGAACACCAGAAAGAAATTATAACGATCTGGTTTTTGCTGTATACCAAGATCGAGAAAAACGTGATCCAGTGATGATATACTACAATCTTGCTAGATCATTTGGAAAGACACTCGATAGAATGGGCAGAGACACTGGAGAAGACGGTAACGAACGACGTAGACATATAACGCTGCATTCTTTAGAAGATTTGTAAAGACTACTATTTCTGATCGGTTATGCGGACTACTCTGAATATTTTATATGGCATTCCGGGTCTACTTATTAGCGCAAAAAAGATTCAGAAAAAGCAGAGTTATTCCGTTAAATTGAACCTTATTTGGTATTCCTAAACATTCATCAGTTAGAAAGACAGGGCGCAGACATACAAACCAAGATAGAAGAAATAGAGCAATTAAATCAATCTATGAGAGATCATGATAAGATGAAAGATGATGCAAAGTCTAATGACTAATGGTAATCCATTTAACAAGTTTTTTTTGGAATGAACGTCAATATAGAGTTTAGAATCAACTGAATTCGTTATCTAAAAATGGGAATCTTGTATAATAACAAAAAATATGTCAGATACTTAGTTACCTAACCCTGCGAAGGACTCAAACAAAAATAGGATAATTGTGTTAGAAATCTGCTTTTATCGTGGTTGGGTTGAATTCACAAATACAGTATTATCTCTTCCATGATTTTTAGAATTATTATTTTGACAGATGATATTCGTTGTTAGATCATCATTTCCACAACTATTTTGTTGATTGCTAGTTCCCCTATTCTTACTTGATGCATATGCACTGTTGATTGTCATAATTGCCATTATTCCAATAAACAAAACTGCTAATGCTAGGCTGGCTATCATTGTATCCTTGTTATTCATAATTCTGAATTTATAGGAATTGATGGTATATTTCATTTAGGAATATTAATGCACTTTATTTAATATGATTTATTTTCAATAAAATGAGTAAAATATATCATTATAGAATAAGATTTCATTCTTGTGGTCATTTAACAGTGGTGCCTTGCTTTTTATCATGTTATTGTATTCATATATTTTTCTCAATCCTTGAGTTAAGTCAGTTTTAGTTATAGCGAAGTTTTTTGTGATTCATATAATAGAATACTTTTCAAGGAAGATGTCTAATCTAATCCTGTTGCTTTTGGATGCTAGCACTATCCTTTTTTATTTTGAATTTTTCTTATTTACTTTGTAAATTGAAATGAATCTATGATTTTCTGTGCTAGAGGAAGATATTTTTGATAGTCACTTAATGAACTTCTATACTCTACGAAAATGGGCCAGGAATCGCTTATTGTGATGATTTCCATACTCTTTCCTTGCTTGACCTCTGATCCATTTTTGACTATATCGTAAATGTATACAATTCTATTCGCAGGATTTCCTCCCAACGACATGGGAGTCGATTCAACTTGTTTAAATCCCATGTATCTACTCAAGAAATTGATTTCTGCTGCTACATAATCTTTTAATAGAAAATTTCCTGGTTCTTTACCAAAGGATATAGTTAAAAAAGTTCCGCTGCTTTTAGGTAATCCAAACGCAACTTCCCCAAGGCTTTCGTGTCCTATATTTGTAGTTTTATGTATGTTTAGATTTAGAAAACCGTATTTTGTAAGATTTGACGGATACGATATTTTGAATTTGAATGTAGGATCGATATATGATAATAGCGAGGGATTATTGGTAGGCGCAGGAGCAGGACCAGCAGGTAAAGCAAGCGTAGTTTGATTATTGGTAGGCGCAGGAGCAGGACCAGCAGGTATAGTTCGATTCGTAACATTTTCTCCTTCCTGATTAATGAGAGTATTGTTAAGTGGTAAGAAATATAGGGCAAAGGTTACGTGTTGAGACATTATCGCAATTACGCTTACAGTTAAACTGACCAAAATAAGGATTGGGATTATCTTTTTCACGAAATTGACTGGACAGACCATCTAATATCTTTATTGCATAATTAGTTTTGCATAATTAGACAGCTAAAATAGTCAAGGATTCTTATTTTCTGTTAACACTCATTTGTTCTAACTGCAATTCTTTCTTTCATGACAATGTATGAAGGATAAGAAATAAACTAAAGTATGGAAGAGGGTAAATGATAACACTAGGTTCCATAACCTGACTGTCACAAGCGGCCGTTATAAGAATTCAACCCTAGCTCCCAGGGAATTAGCAGGCGGAATTCACACACACAACGACCGATGTTATCTTCGGTTTCGAATGCCAATTTATAGATGGACTTTATCTCTATTATAAGTTAAAAATGGCGGACAAGTATACATAATGCCAACAGTAAGAGTGATCTTTAAAAGACTACCGACACGAGTTCAATAGCACAATTTGAGTGAGGGCCTATTAGACTAAACCTAACTGTATAATGATCATCAAACACTAGATCTTTGAGATTAATAAAAGCTAAATAATGATTTATTAAGATATGAACTTCTCTATCCTCATCAAACAAACCTTGGATTAAAGCTGAAGCATTCTGTCTTTAGAACAAACCAGACTATAATCGACTTGTAATAAAACAAATGAAAATGATATCAAGAGATCATATGAAAGAGAATGATTGCTGAATAACAATCGTTATTTTATCAGACCAGGACACTATAAGAGAATAGAACTAGTGCTTCTTATATATTATGATCTGAATTCCTCTTGCAGCATATAGTATAGAAAATAGAATGATTTTATTGATCTTATTTTAAAGATAGCATTTCTTTATATTCAGTGTCACTCTCAAGAGATATCATTTGTTCTTCCTTTTCTGTTTTTAGCACTGTCATTAACTC
>JBQCDO010000340.1:0-3098 GCA_051961195.1 Nitrososphaeraceae archaeon
CTTGGCCGATCCTAATCTTTAATTTCTATTATGGTATTACATTACCACAGTTCTGAAACTTATTCAACTAAACTTATCGAAGATAATCCGTCACATAAAGAGAACAGAATAGATAATTACTACAATAGAGGTAGATAACATAACATAATATCATCAGATGTTCAACACTATTTCTAAGTTTTAGCTATAAGTTTATTAATCTATTAGCACACAAATGCGTAGAATATTTTCATATCACACAAAAGTTTAAACAATAATATATTGTAGAAATGATCAATACTAGCCGGAAGAAAAGATTAAAAGAGAAATAGATTAAGATGTGCTAATTCCTTCTTATTGTTCATATATTTACATGTCATATGACTCTATCAAATTGTCTGTTTTAATATTCTTCTAGTTTTAATGAAAGATAGTCCAAGTGTAAAAGTCAATATTCCGAATATTACTATTAGAGATAACGTAATGGGAAATTCGATAAATCCTGTTAGACTCATCTTCACACCAACAAAAAGTAATATTGCAATAAGACCGTACTTTAAATAATAAAACTTGTTCATCATACCTGCAAGCAGAAAATACAAACTTCGTAAACCCAAAATTGCAAATATATTCGATGTTATTACTATAAATGAATCTGAAGTTATTGCCAAAATAGCAGGAATAGAATCTAGAGCAAAAACTAAATCAGTCATTTCTACTATTACAAGAGCAATCATCATAGAAGTGGCATACAAAATTCCATCTTTTTTGACAAAGAACTTGTCTCCATTTAATTGAAAAGATACTGGAAAAATTTTTTTCATCAATCTGACTGCAATATTCTTTTCAATTTCTATCTTTTCATCTCTTTTCCTTATCTGTATGAGCATGCGTATTGCAGTAAACAGTAATAATCCTCCAAATACGTATATCATGAAATGAAAGTTTTCAAGTAGTGACACTCCTGCCAAAATAAGGACTATTCTCATTAGAATTGCACTTAGTATACCCACCATCAAAACCTTATATTGATATGTATAAGGAATAGCTAGAAATGAAAATATTAATAAGAAGATAAACATGTTATCTATACTTAAGGATTTTTCTATGATGTATCCTGTTACAAAAAGTACTGCTTTATCATGTCCCACTGTAACAAATATTATTCCAGCAAATATTGCTGCAAGAGAAATCCAAATAATTGTCCATATGAGCGCATGCTTGAATGTTTGCTGCTGACTCGATCCTTGTTTTCGCTTTATCAAAGATTTGATATTATTATAAAGACCAAAATCTATTGCTAACGCGATTCCAATCATGATACTGAAAATTATCCACAAGATAGAATAGTGATCACTACCACTAATAATAGTAATATTGGAAATAATGTCCATTAATATATAGATCAAGTATGTCATCATATTTTACAAACATGTTTTCAGTGTGTTGCATTGTAGACATGTTAGTTAACTACTTAATTTGTTGTTATCTTGATCCAATTAAAATATATTGGCTAGATTTCTGAAGAGCTAGAGAAGAGCACAGGAAAACTAATCTACCAATAATAGCAGCAAATTTTCAATTTGTGAACTATATTAAGGTTAAGTACAAGTGTTGGTAATCCCAATTATCTCCCATGCTATAAATAGAATATTCAATCTGAATTTTCGTATCACATAGAATTAGCGTCGGATATCTCAAATTACAATGCAATCAGAAGAATATTTCTTGAATCCTTGAATAATCTAATAGATTTCATGGATCACCCTTATTTAAGGTCACACTAAAATGTTATGATAAATAGAGAAACAAGTAACTTTGATAATAATGTAAATAAACTCTCAGGAAACTAAACATAATGTAAATGATTTATTGATTACAGAATAGGATTGACGATTAAGAGATCAACTCAAAATTATATTCCGCCTATAATAAAAGAAACTATAAAGAAAAACTATCCTGGTTGATATGGAGATTTTGAAGAATGGCTAGACATTTTCCCTTATCTTCCAGCTATATGCTAAGGTTAGAATAATAGGTAATGCGCGCCTCTGTCACTGTCATCATCGTCACCCATTCCGTATCGTGATTCTTTGACCGTTACAATGTAACATTTTGGAAATGATTCTTATAAGGAATATTAAATGTAAATCATTTCATATTTTAGACGAAATCAGTACTTCCTAAATTAGCATTAGTTGGTTGGCAGAACGCGATAAAAAAAGGTTAACACTTGTCCTTGCATTAATGATGCTAGCGTCTTTGGTAAGATGATAGAAATGAATATATTTATCACTAGGTGCTCCAATGAGTTCCCAAGTGGGATGTCAACTATCAATGCGACAAGTAGTAGACGATATGAATATTGAAATGCCGAGAAGTTCTCAATATTTAAAAATAAACTCTGTTTATTTTTTTTAAAAGCCTGTTATTATCGATACTTATAGAATACAGATACAAATAAGGTTTTATGGCATTTACGAAAATTGATGAACACGAGTCAATCTGGAGAAGTTTAACACGGCATCCATAAATACCGTAGATTTGGAAATTTTTGAAGGCCAGCCTGTTACTACTCCAGAGTAGGGCTCAGATTCGGGTCAGCTACACAATCACTGCTGATCATCACGATGCAGAATACGAGCAGGCTTATCGTGAACAGGTCCAGCTTTTCGGGGATGATGGAGAGGAAGGTGGTCAAAGAGAACTGATCCCTGATCCCGAGGGGAAGATATGGGATGGTATCGTTACATTTACATCATCGCAAGGTCAATTTACTTTTATACGTGAAAAAATATATCAAACAGCAGTCTGAACGAAGACCCCGGAGGTCCGGTGCTGGAGGACGAGATCGGCGCTTTAGTAACCCTGACTCCGATACCACCATCATTGGTTAGCCAGGAAACCAACATTGTGTCACGCGGCGGAATTATTAATGACCCAGGAGAACTATCTCGTGCTACGCTGCGGAAAACCGGTCAGATTGCCGAAGGATAGATAGATACAAGCTTGGCTGAATCATCTATTTTGTAGAACCCATCTAATCACTTCGCTGGCGATTAATTGCAATACTGGATATCTTTAGTTCGGTTGTTAGGGAACAGGAATGCATGACTCAA
>JBQCDO010000341.1:0-7181 GCA_051961195.1 Nitrososphaeraceae archaeon
ATTAATGTCTTTATATCCTACCAAAAAACTAGAATAAAGACGTTCATAGTCATTTGCGTAGGCACTCATGAAAATTTCCTTGATTAAACGCACATCAACAGCTTTGTCTTCAAAACGCTGAGAATAATAGGATAGCCCAAAATCAATTACGGTGAGTTTGCACTCCTTCTTATTAAAAATAAAGTTTGAGGTTGTAAGGTCCCCGTGAATAATATTTCGAGAATGCAGGCGGGCCGCATACCTTCCAATTTCTGCGGCTAATTCAGAATCAATTATATCCTTCGCGTTCTCGCCTTGCACCCATTCCATCACAATCTCTGCGTGTTTGGGATCAACAAAATAAACGAACGGAGTTGTTACATTCGCTAATTTTGCAGCGGAAAGCATAGTGGCCTCATGAACTGTCCTTTTCTTGCGAATCTCGCTGTCCAATGATAGATTTCGATAGGGCTTGTGCGTTCTTATTTTTGAGATAGCTCTTTCTCCAAACCATCTGATCAGAAAAATGTCAGCCTCTGCACCTCTTTTGATCAGCCTTATTTTGGTTTGGGGCATACTTTCCTGCATCTGAATTACAAATCTATCATAATAGATTTACTCTTCAGGTCGTTTTTATGAGTGTGTTCTATTATTTATCCCGAACAAATTTTTGGGCTGAATTATTTAGTTTCTAGCCCAGCCCACATTTGATTTCGCGCAAAATTTGCGCGAATCTCGCACTTTATTAAGCTGAATACTTAATTACTTGATTTCATTACATCACACCAAATGCCAGCCAGAAAGAGATTAGACATTTGTATTAATTTAGGATATCGTAGTATAAATATCGAATTTATAATAGGAGCTGGCACTAGCTTCAAAGGTCTATGGAAATAGTATGTATTCTAAGCAACAGATTGGTGAAGACGTGTTCACTATAATAAAAAGGAAAATTGATATTGCCGCCGGGAAAGCGTGCGAGATTATCCTACCGATAAAACAGAAATGTTACTTTGGAAACGGATCTTCTATTGCCATTTGTACTCTTTCGAGTATGAATTTACTATTAGAAATTGCGAAGAATTCTAACTTGATGAACAAAATATTAATTGTTGGCAGATTGCTATCAGAAAATAGGGGAATAGATAAGATAATAAGGTTCAGTATAAAAAATCCAAGTTTGCATCATATTATAGTGTGTGGTACTGATGTAAAGGGACATAGACCTGGCCAGGCATTACTATCTCTACACAAAAATGGGATAAACGGACACGGTAGAATTTTGGACACAACTGCCTATTATCCATTCCTGTCCTGTTCTGCTCTAGATATTCAGTTATTTAGAAGCCAAACACTTGTACATGACATGATTGGAATTCATGATCTAAAAAAATTGGCCTCACAGGTTTCACATTTATCTAAATGACAGGAGGCAGGAACTGTTGGACTTATTATAATTAGTCTGTTCATAAATTTAATTAAACACACTTACCTCAAATTCTATACATATCCACTTCCTTCACAATGATAATAGACAGTCGTCATGCTTTATCGTAGGCATTTCATCATAATACATGATCTAGTTTTGAGCAAATTTTTTGCTACACTTTTGCTGAAGCCCATCGTCTCAAAATGTGTCTTATTTTTAAGATAATATCATTTTTGGAATTTTCTTTATTCTTATTAAAAGAGGAAGTTAGCAATCTAGGATCCGATTTCTCAATGTCTCTTTAGATAGAAAAAGGAAGATCATCACCCTAAATGATCTTTAATTGGGCTTATTGCTATTATATAGTGATATGTGTTTTTATGATTCTATGATTTCTTACTGAACCTTACCTTTCTAAGGTATTGATCTACTGTATAATTTTCCTTCTAATGCTAGTTTGTACATTTCAGCTACATAGGGGTTCCTTGCTGGAGTTTCCGCACCAGGTTCTACCAGTCTAGCATATACCAGTACTACAAATGCAAGAGCTCCCATGAAAGCAACTACTACTCCCATGTTAAACATCCAGTGGTTAGGTACTGAAAATATCTCTTCGACAAACCAGAAGTGCCTCATTTCGTTTATGCTAATCGTAAACATCGTTGCTAGATAACCTATGATAGTTATCTTCAAACCTGTATTCATTTAGTTATTAGGACCTCTTAGAATAGGCACTTTTCTGTCGTACATTGCCACAAATCCCCATCCTAGTGGGAGAGCGATAAAATGACTGTACTACCACCAATGAGCTGGTATAAATGCGCTATCTCTAATAGCCGTTTGATGTAGTGATCCATCAACGAAATTGTCTACTACTGATGCTGCGATTGAACCAAGCATAATGACCATTATGTACCTTTTTCATTCTCTGTATTTCTACTTCTTTAGGAATTAGTGCTGGCATCTATGCCATTTACTAAAATTATCAAAATTCTCTATTATATCTTATTTAATATTGTTATCTTGCGGTTGCGCTTGTATGCAATCGATCGGGTTCAAGTCCCAAATTAATTATTAGTTTAATAGTTAATATCCTGGAACCTTAAATCTGTCTTTCTGACTAAATAAATTTAAGTATCAAACGAGTTATTGGGATAAACAATACTTTGTTGTCTGCTTAATATAAGACCAGCTCCAATAGGACATGATGACACACATAGATTTTAGCCAATCATAATAAGGACATCCCGTATACTTCAGTTATCGGTAGTTATAGTTGATAAGGGCTATGATAATGAAGATAATCACATTTTAGTAAGAAAGTTTACCTGTACTGACATACTCTCAGCTCAGTATGAACCTGTACCGATATGAACACGCGGTAAGTAAAAGAAGCAGATGAAACGTGGTTATTCCAAAATGGTAAACAATCAACGAACCAAAGGTGAAATTATAAAATCCCTAAAAAATATTATTTAGGAAACATCTGACTTCTAAACTGACTGACACAGAACAGGGAATTATCGTTTTAGATGCGTAACCTACAGCATGCATAGACTGACTAATCTTATAATATTGAGGATGTTTTCTGGAAAGCCAGCTAGTGTTTTTGCTATAAATATGGCTAAATGTTTGTTGTGTGAGATTTATATAAGTTATCTCTCTTGTCATTTTTTCAGTAATCTGAGCAAGCTCTTGTAAAAAAATGCCATTTTAATGATGTACGATACGATGCTATTTTAATTGATCTACTCGTATTCATCTAATATACTGTTGATTCTTTTCATCATTTCTTCATTTTTCATAGGTTTGAGAATGAAATATTTTTCGTCTATTTCTCGATTATCTCTAAATTCCTCATAGAATAATTCACTGGCCGTCACAAAGCAGACTTTGACCTCTTTATCGATCTCTTTCATTTTCTGATATAATTCAAACCCGCCTATTTTGGGCATCTTAATATCCAAGAGTAAAAGATCAAATTTGCCAGGTTTAAAACCCGCTAATGCTGACACAGGATCAGTGTAAGCATTGGTTTCGAAACCGTTCTCTTCTAAAAGAGTCCTTAGGGTCATATTGGCATCAGGTTCATCATCAACTACAAGAATCATGTTACTTCTTTTCCTTCTCGTCTTACTATCCTTATCTTTGGAAGTCATAATGAATTTACCAAATGTTATTGTCGTTCTTGTTGCTGCTCGAGTAAAAATTTTTGCAGTTGATCGTCCTGAAAAGATTTTTTTCCGATGCTAGAAGCTGGGATCGTAAATGAGAACGCTGCACCTCCAGAGCCATTAATATTATTTTTTGCCCAAATTTTCCCGCCATGAGCCTCAACAATACTCTTAGAAATAAACAAACCTAATCCTGTTCCTTGATATGATTTTGAGACAAATCTTACAAATAATTTAGAAAATACCTCGGGATCGATACCTTGACCGTTATCCTCTACTGTTACGATAAGAATTCTGTTACCATTTTTTTCAATTTCTTCACTTGTTTCTTTAGTCGTTCCGTTTCCGAATTTTGTCTGATCATTTACAATGTCCAATTTGATATTGATTCTTCCTTTATCATCTGTAAACTTGATCGCATTGTTTATAAGATTGGACAGCACCTGAGATATCCTAGATTTATCGGCATCAATAAAAGCGCATCCATCCTTGTTATTGCTTTTAAGCGACTCGTATTGTATCTCTCTCCTGATGCTGCTCGTATTCATATTCTTTATCTGATCCTTAAAATCTCGAACTATATTTACAATGACATCGTCTAAATCAAATCTTTCTTTTTTCAGTCTAAGAGCCTGGCTTTCTATTTTCGTTACATCGAGTATGTCTTCTGTAAGCCTGCTTAGACGGTTGGCATTCCTGATTACCGTGTCTAACATTTCTAAATATCTTTTCGTATTTGATTCCGCAGCATCAGTAGAAGTAGAAATATTATTATCCTTTATTATTTTGGAGTAAAGGATCTCGGATAGACCAAGTATTGGCACGATTGGAGTTCGCAGCTCATGGGCTGCTACATTAATGAAATCCTTCCTCATTTTATCATTTAACTTTAATTGTTCATAGACTTTTACTTGATTCCATAAACTTTCAAATATTGAAACATAGGACATGACCGTTGGATTGCTCGTGGAAAAAATAGCCAAGCCAATAGCTTCAACAAAATTTTCTTTAGAATCATCTCGCTTTTCAATCACCAAGCTTGATTTTCTATCGATTACTAGAATAGTTATAGTGGTAACTGCACTTGCAGCAAATTCACTATAATCTATACATTGAATATCAAAATTACCGTATTCCCTTTTTTTTAACTGGTTAATCGTAGCATTAAGAATCTCGCTGGTAGGTACTATGACCCTCGCATTTACGGAAGTTCCCCCAGTTGTAGCCGCTTCGATCATCCGGTCGATTACCCCAATGCGTTGCTCACGAAGAAATGCATTGGCTGTGGGACAGAACAATAAGACTTCCTTTTTGGCGGATTTTATCATATCTACAAATGTTTCTTTTGTAATTTGTGGATCTTGAAGTACTTCTGTTGTACCCACAACTATACCTTCTTCTATTTCGGCAATCTTTTGCTCAGCTGGGGTGGCCCTATTCCAGAAACTTTCAAATATATTTTGTTGTTGCTCTATTACTTCCTTTACATTACTGTATACGAGTTGAGGGACCGCTTGTCTCTCTTTTATAGTTGCAGCAGCAAGATACTCCCTTCTATCACAAATTCCAAAGTTGCCCATGATTCCGTCTAAATGTCGTAGCTCAGTTACAATATTCAAGAGCTCTTTACAATAATGTACGTTGATCGTATTAATGTCGGCAACAAAACGTACCCTGACTCCTCTTCGTTTAAAGTCAAGATATGCCTTCTTTAGCGGTTCAAAGCCTATGCAAACGGACGGTGAGATGGAATCTCCACATGCATCAAATTTTTCCTTGACGTTATAAAAAACTTCCAAAGACTTGCTGGTGGCCTCTTCACCATAAAAAACTCGTGTAACATCCATATCGACCTTTTTGTTCTCAGCATCCCGTTCTCCTGCTGCGGTGGTCAGTGGGGCCATTTATGTATAGGAATCCCTACTCCATTCATTATATAAAAATATTTGAACACTCTTTGTAAACATAAATGACAGTAACTTACGCTTGGTAATACTAAACCTTCGCTTTTTCTCAATCTAATTCTGTTTCCACAAGTCTTATCAGATTCTTTATCTTGATGGGTTTTTTTATGAAGCATCCCATGCTTCTTCCAGGATAAACGTCTCGAAGAGCAGACAGATTTATCTCACCAGTAGACATGAAACAAATCCTGATATTGAGGTCTAATTCCAAGATCTTTTTGGACAATTCAAATCCGTTCATAAAAGGCATATTAATGTCAACGAGAAGCAGATCATAATAATTTGATTTAAATTCAGATAACAGCAAAAGGGGGTTATTGTATGTATGGATTCGATATTTTTCGCTGCTATTTTCCAAGGCCAATTTTAGAGTATAGAGAATATCCGGCTCGTCATCAATAATTAGAATAGTTTTGTATTGATGTTCACCTAAATTTATGCGCTTAAATTCATTTTGTTTTTGCTTGTCAAAAATGGAGTCAGCACTTTTTGAAATTTTAGAAGAATTTTTGTTGCGGTTCCAAGGCATTATATCGGCCATACTAATATAGTCCTACTCGTCTGTGCTGACTTACCAATTTGAATTAGACAATCCCTTTATACTTCATAATAGTATATCGTAGCGCCTGTATAATAATACAGTGCTAGCGCCTTGTCCATTTAGGAAGTGGTCTGAATCTAGATGCCCAGAGGCGAGAGGTTGTATAACCGCATCTTGGCGCCATAATAGACAAAATTACCCAATTAAGTAAGTATATTGATTAGCAGCTAAGACTTTAATTTTGGAATACCGCTGTTAGCTATGATAAGGACGTGGTCCGCTATATGGCGACGCAGTCAGTTGACAGATCTGGTTAGACAGCGTTGATATTATGAGAGATAATAATAAATGACAATCATCTCAGAAGTGCCATTATATTCTACACAGACAAATTAGTATAGTCCTAATGGAAATACCTCTAATTATCTACTCAAATGGTTAATTTGTCCGAATGGGCTTTCATATCAATTCCATATCGATTGTATGATCTACAACAAGCACAGGTTTGAGAGTAGATAATAATTTTCGGCTACCGTCGTGTTATTTACACAGACGATAGGTGCTGGAAAGCCAAACGCATTATGGCAGATAAGACAAAAATTAACGGTTAGCATGTAATCTTAAGGATAATATTAAACGAAACAGATTTGCGATTACGCAGTATATGCGCGAACCAATTTGTAATAATTTTAGAGGTGCCGGCATCCACAATTTCACCATTTTGCTAGAGATTCAGTCGATTTCATTCTAGGTAAAAAAAGTTAATAGAATTAAAGTAAATACTAGACGTGGATAGATATAATTTAGTAGGTTATTAACGGCAACTTGCTATATAACTGAAAGAACCAAAACATAATTAGTTGACGATAGATACTAATCATCACGAAAATGTTAAGGAACTAACAATAATCTGCCCAAAACTTTCCTATTGTCTCGGGTCAAATCATGATTATCAAAGTATATACCCGCGCTTTATGTTAGTCTGTATATGCAAGGTGATAAAGTCGCTCTTGTAACGGGTAGTTCAAGCGGTATAGGATTTGAAACCTCACTCATGCTAGCAAGGGCAGGATTTAATACGTACGCTTCGATGC
>JBQCDO010000342.1:0-5519 GCA_051961195.1 Nitrososphaeraceae archaeon
ATATACGGATCAACCTGTTTCTGACGTACTTGTTCTACTGACTATAGAGCCACCGAATTTCAATCCATCCATAGACAAAACAACAACAACAACAACAACTCAAACGGCATATACGGATAAAGATGGACATGCGACATTTACTGTACAAATAGGACCTCGATCAAGTAGTGGAATTTATAATACTAATCTCGAAATCAAAAAAGACAGTTATGATTCAAAGTTACAAAAAGCTTTCAATGTAGTATAGGCAAATCCTTAATTTGTTTGGTTATTTATTTGACTTTGATTTCTTTGGATTAGTGCATGAAATAAATAATTGATCACCATTACCGGATGGTTCACGAGACTTCATTGTTTTCTTGGTCTGTTCGCCGGCTAGGATACTCTTGTTAGATTCGTTTTCAGTAAGCCGACCGCTGTAACATCATAAGTCTAGATCAAAAGCCGGCGGCCATCAAATAACAATGTTCAAGTAGCCTAGATCATCTTTATTATTGGTATCATTATAGATCATAATGAGATTTCTTCTGGTAGCGTTACGACTTGGGCTAACACCCAGTTTGAATTACGAAGAATAGATTGCCATCCATCGATACCTTTCATCATTGACAAATAAGAAGCTTCTTGCTTATATCCGGTGATAGCATGTAGACCAACTTTAGTTGGCTGCTGTATTTCTGTCTCTTGAATGCTAGATAGAAATCAAGGCGTTAACACACTCCAGTCCACTTCTTGTTCCTTCTTGTGACTTGGTTCAAGATACATTAGAGATTCTTCTTTCAGAATGGCATGTGACTACCACAGCTGCAATTCGCCGCCTCCTGACAAATAGAAGAGCAGGCCTGCAGTCAGAATATCAATATTTTATTGAAGTCATAACAAGCAAGCGATGACAATAGAACTAGTGGAGCTTGTAATGCAGCTGGATTCAAGAAAAGCTAAATAATGACGGTGTATGTCCAACTGTTCCCCAACATTTAACGTACAGCATATGGATATTTGGAAAGATTTATGCCTCACAAATTAGTCATATTATATGAAAATACAACATTTGTAAGAATAGTAATATTTCATAAGCTCATGGATTTAGCTTTGATTTGATCTCCTTTACTATCTGTTGAGTACTTATTGGCTTCTTGATAAACCAGCCAACATTTAACCCAGGATAATCTTTCTTCAACGTATCGTAATATACTTCTTGCAGTACAGCTTAGCTTTATCGATCAAACACACTTTGCTTGTAACTTAATAATCCTATTTCGGATGGGTTCTTATTTTCAAGATCCTAATGGTCACCTAATTGAGTATCTAACAATGCTAGATGATAAGGTAAGGAGGCCGGATCTAGGAATTGTTAGTTGGTCCGAATGGATTGCTCTGAACAGGTAAAATCATATGCTAACCACGATTTCAATAAGAATAGCAGTAGAACATACTAACATCAGCTATAGAAGTAGATGATGATTACAAAAGATTTAGAGCCAAACTAGAGAAAGATATCGACTCCTATACAAGCATGTTTCTGCGTAACGACAAAACACCAAGCACTCCAGCAACAAGAGCGGTTCCACCGAGTACAGATATATCCACTGCGAGTCCTTCAGTAGAATTATAAAAGATCGCCATCTGTAGCGCATGAGTGCCATAGAACGTAGGGACAAAATGAGCAATCGTCTGAAGCCAACCTGGTAGGAATGCTGCCACCGTGATGCCACCACTAAGAAAAAAAGATCTATGGATAGAGGGATACCGATTGCTGTAACCCTCTGGAATCGACGTGCGGCAGCGCCTATAGCCACTCCAAGACAAGCACTAGCCAGTGCTATTAGAAGTATTATCACTAGAGTAGAAATCCAATAAATTGGATTTTCAGGTCTCAGATAACCTGAAGCTGCACCTATCAGAAGGACAACTGCAGCGATAAGTAGCGTCGTAAGCCAACCTGATAGTAGCTTACCAACGATAAGAATCGTTCTAGAGATGGGTGCGAGAAGAAGTTCCTTGATAGTATAATCTTCCCATTCTCTTGCTGTAGCCAGTCCTGCATTGACTATGCCTGCTGTAGTCAATAGAAGTACCAGATTTGGTACTAGCTCAAATCTCATGAGATTTATGTCCTGAGTTCTTATATCTGTCTCTTTGACATGGATCTGGATTGGACTAGTGTTTCCATTACTACCAGTTTTGTCAGCATAGAACTCTGTGATGGCGGCTGGGAGAGACCGGCGTAGATCGTTTGTAAAATCAAGGTTTAGATTGTTGATGTGGATAGTAATTGGGTCTGATTTTTTAGCATTGTAATCCTCATCAAAGTTATTCGGGATTGTTATGACAGCAGCGACTTTGAGTTGCTTCAATGCTTTATCAGCCTTCTCAGGCGTTGAGCTTGTCATAACAATCTTGAAGGCGTCAGACTGACTAAGAATCTTAACTAGTTCGTGTGCATGTGGACCATTATCTTGTACAACTAGCGCCACCGGGTTACGTCCTACTGCTTGAGCTCCAAAATACAAGATAATCATAAACGCAATTGCTGGAAGAACAGTGGGAGCTATTGATGTTGGCTGTCTTAGCCAGACTCCAATGTCTTTTCGTACTATAGCAAAGATAGGAATAATCGAAGACGTAATAATCATAATCTTAGTTAATGTGTAACACCTCTTCCTCTACTACTACCTAGTGCAATAGCACTTATGGCCACCATGGCCGCAGCAAACCCTATCAAGATGAATTCATCAACTCCAGGACCTGTAGATGTAGTCGTAAAATTATGAAACGCATGTTGAAATATGGCAATGCCGTAATAGATTGGTTGCAACTGGGCTATGGCTGCCGTGACCGGATTCCCCATATGGCTGGGCCGAAGGCTCCACTTATGAAAAAGATTGGGATTGACAGACCAATGCTAAGTGGGATGACAGCTTGACGCCTACGAATCAAAGTACCTATGAGTGTTCCGGCAGCTACAAATGTTACCATGAGTAACAATACAAAGCCAACTAATTCTTCCCAGTGTAATGGCCAAACACCAATCAAAAATACGATGACGATTATCATAACTACTACCGAAGATGAACTGAGTACAAGGGCGCCGAGAATCTTTCCAACTTGGATAGCCAATGGGTTGGCAGGTGCAAGTATCAATTCCTTGATTGTTCTTTTTTCATATTCTCTGGCTGCATTTGATCCTGCTTGAAGCAGCCCGCCGAGCATTATACTGACAACCATAAGGCTGACAACTATATACTGAATATAACCTGTGTCTTGAAAGTATGTATCGACTTCATGAGCTCTAACAACGACCTGATTAGGGAAAGCATTCGCATAGAATGAGGTAATAGCCAATAGCACTGCTCTACGTATGTCATTTGTAAAGTCTACATCGAGGTTATTGACTACGACTGGTAACTCAATTTCTTTACCATGCTCCAACGCAGCGTCAAAGCTAGCAGGCACTGTTACTATCGCCACAATCTGGCCTTTTTGCATCAGGTTCTGTGCATTTGAAGCTGTAGTTTGTTGGATGATAAAGGAATGAGAATGTTCCATAGCTGAGAGTAATTGTTGTGCGTAAGGACCTTTATCTTCAAGAACAACAGCCGTGGGTGCTTGACCACCTGTAAGAGCAAATAGAAGAAAAAGCAGCAAAAAGTTAATTGGAATAATAATACTTGTTGGGACCGAGATGCATTGGAGGGGCACTAGGAAATGGAAATACTTACTAATCAGTAGTTTGGTGGCAAATACCACTTACTTGTATAGTCATTGAAAGCAAATAGAAATTCAATTGAGATGAGTAATATGAAGCCTTTGAGATTAATAAGAATATTATTATGCATACCCTCTATTCATTGCGCATCATGTGCTATTACCAGCATGAGATCGAATTAATAACCAGAAGATCTTATCCATAGAATTGGATCTAGTATCATCAACACCCTAGACACCCGGGTTATTTCCATCTCTTGGAAAGAATTGAGGTGTTTCGTCTTGTATCAAATGCCACTTTTCGAACGCTTTTATTATCACATAGGTACGCACCATTTACAAACATGGACTTCAATATAGAATCTGTCAGCAGATAGCTTGCAATGCCTACAATACCAGTTAGCATCAGATCTATAAATTTCTCCGGCATTTTGAATTGTTTCGGACCTTGTTTGTTGAAGGGCTATCCTAGAAGGAAGAGACGTCTGTGTATCAATAGTATTATCCCGAGTCTCCGCAGATGTGACGGCTTCTAGGGTAGTGTCCTGTACTTTGTCCATGATGTTAGTGCTAATTTCTGGTTGATTTGATGCAGTTACTATTATGGCATCATTTTCAATAATATCCTTGGCACTATCTCTAGAGTAGTCACAGCAGTCACTGGCCGTAACCATATTTTCGGGATTTACATCATAATTATTAGATATTTCAATTGTGCTATTGCCTTCGCTTCCAGTAAATGATTGAGTATAGTTTTTATCTTAATTTCTGCCTTATACGATCTATGTATTTTTTCTAGTTTATCCAGACTAAATGTTGATACACTTTCCTTATTCGCGTGCACTTGATAGCTCCAAACTTGTTGCACATCAGTTTTGTAATTGTGTTCCCATAAAACATCCAATCAGATGTATGAAATGCTCCTCAATCATCTTCCCTACCTTCTAATGTATTTGTTATCTTATACCATATTGCTGATACTGATATTGTTAAATTCCCAGATGATATGAGATCCATTACGATTTGAAGCAGTACCGATTCTTGACTTGTAGATTTTCTGTTATTCTTAGAGTACAAGAATTTCTGTAATGTATCTTCTATCTCCTGCTGGACATTACTTCCATAGAATAGTTGAATGTATGATTTACAGAGCTCTTTATTTCGTCTCTTGATACCAATATGTATTTCGGTTATGATATCCTTGTAATGGACTAGACGATAAATCAGCATCAGTTTTCTGAAATGCATCAATTCGTCCAATTCTTTTTTCCGATAAGGATCTCCTTGTGGGTTACCGATATGCAATGGATTGGAAGGTCTTATCGAAGATCCCCCTAGCCCTATATTGGTTAAGCGAGCTTTCGCCGATTAGTATTTTCAGACTATTTGTGAAGAATTCTTTGTTTCCATGTATTTATATTCGTTTTTGGAACTTTTTTGAGAAGTCATATCCAGTACTTAATAGCCATCATATCTTCTGATTCATCAAATATTGCTCGACTTGTCACGTACTACGGTACACTGACCTGGCTCGGCTGTTCCTAAAACTCGGAACACGATTGCCGTGCTTGGATTTGTGGTATTAACACATCTATAGGCCAATGCTTCAAATATGGTACCTCTTGCCGCTGTCATTATCTCCAATTATATTTTGATAGTGCGTCTTACTAAATCTATCCTGTAGGTGCGACCAAACTATGTCTAACGCTATAAGGTTTTGCTTATATTCGTCTTGATCATTATATCTTTTGACTACGGATAACGCTTTTGGGATATCGAGTATCTACAGATTCGGTACTGACAAGTCGAAT
>JBQCDO010000343.1:0-5488 GCA_051961195.1 Nitrososphaeraceae archaeon
TCTACAAAAACAATTCCTATGGTTTAAATATACAATATCCGGCAACCTGGAGTTCAAGCCCGGGAGAGGGAAATGACAACAGTGGTGATTCCAGTGCCGATATCGTCTCTTTTTCACCCAAAGATTCCAATTCTTCGGCTACATTGGATATATTAGTCGATAGTGTTAACTCTGGCGAGAATTTAAAGCAATATGCTTCAGATTCCATATCTGATGACAAAACAGATTTAAAGAATTTCACAGTTAGTGAATCCTCGACCAGTGGTAATACACTTGCAGGAAATCCCGCATACAAATTAATATATTCATATACCGACCAAGGTGAAAACTTTAAAGGACTAGAAACCGGAACAATTATTGGGAATAAGGCTTATTTTATACAATACGAAAATTCGCCATCACAATTTGATTCTGATCTTCCATTAGTACAGAAAATGATTGACTCGTTACAATTGACTCCAGTGACAATTCGGAATAATAAGTAATAGCAGCTGTACCACAACTTGGACACAGCAGGTTAAGCCGTATTATGACCAGAAAAAATGAAACATCTATAATACACATAGTCGTAAAAGTATCGAAATCCCACTCTAGTCTGACTTTATCATTGTTACCAATATGCATGATTTTTATCTTTGGTATATCTCTCGGATTTGCATTATTTACTAATCACATGGTCTACGCTGCCTATATTAAGTCAACCCCCATCATCAACTGGGCCTACGATTAATGATCCTAATTTGAAGATTGAAAGAGTTTTCGCGGGAGATCTTCAAATTCCTACAAGCATGGGCTTTTCTAGGTCCCAATGATATTCTGGTACTAGAGAAAAACAAGGGTGTAGTTGATAGAATTGTAAATGGAAAGCTCTTGCCGCAACCATTGGTACAAATCCCCAATATTGCCAATCAGGAAGTTGAATGGGGCTTGCTTGGAATTGCGATTGATAAGACAGAAACAGATAGTTCAAGTCCTACATACGTTTTTCTATATTATACTGAGAAGGGATCTGATAGTGGAGAACGAGCCAGAAACCACATATATAGATATGAACTCTCTTCTGATGGGAGCAGACTTGTAAATCCCTTGTTGTTGTTAAACCTTCCAGCGACCTCGCCCGACCCGGATCAGGAGAGTAATCATGATGGAGATAAAGTAATGATTGGACCAGATCACAATGTTTACACTGCAATTGGTGACGTAGGAGGACATAGAGGTCAAGCACAGAACGATAAGGACGGTGCAAGACTAGACGGAACAAGCGTGATATTAAGAGTTACAAAAGATGGTCAACCAGTAATACCTGACCCATTAGGACGAGAAGATCCTACTAGGACATATTATGCATATGGAATCAAGAATAGTTTTGGTTTTGATTTCGATCCTATAACAGGCAATATCTGGGATACAGAAAATGGAGCAGATGATAACGATGAAGTAAACTTGGTGGCACCGGGCTTTAACAGTGGATGGCTGAAAATGCAGTGGATGGCACCTCCAAACTTTGATCCAAATACTGAATTAGTAACCTTTGGTGATAAGGGCAAGTACCATGATCCTCAGTTTGTATGGAGACAAACAATTGGCCCAACAGCTTTAAAGTTCTTGAACTCAGATAAACTGGGAAAGCAGTATGAAAACACGATTTTTACTGGAGATGTCAATACAGGTAATCTTTACAATTTCAAACTGAATGCAGATAGAAATGGTTTGCAGCTCGCTGGGGCCCTTTCAGACAAGATTGCGGATACTAGAGAAGAACTCCATCCAATTATATTTGGACAAGGATTCGGTGTAATAACAGATATCAAAGTAGGAGCAGGGGACGGTTATTTATACATACTTACATATGATGGGAGCATCTATCGAATACTTCCGAGTTGACTTTCCTACTATTTCTCGATAATGTATTATGAGATACTCTTTCAGTTTGAGGCACTTTAACATCATTCCATGTCAACTGAATGTGTTTATTATAGACAAGTATTGAGTAACAGGTATGTATGTAATAGGTATGTCAGGGTCGGTTGTAACTAATCTTGTCCTATATACTACGGCTTTACTATTAGATGATACAACAGCAGATATATAATCTTCTACACTTATTAGCTGTATATGGCTACAGTATTACAAAATAAAAAATACCAAAGCTGTATAGACGCATCGAATGCATGCTTCGAAGCATGTGAATATTGTGTTAGTGAATGCTGTCTACGTGCAGATGATGTCAAGAGTATGATAAAATGTATTCAACTTTGTCGTGACTGCGCGGATATATGTGTCCTCTCTTCACAGTATATGTCAAGGAATAGCGAGTTTAGTTATAAGATATGTGGACAATGCGCTGATATTTGTGATGCATGTGCTGTAGAATGCGATAAATTTGACATGGATATGTGTAAACAATGCGTCCAAGTATGTCGTGCTTGTGCTTCGGAGTGTCGTAAAATGGCAGTATAAAAGAAATCATGGAGATTTATTTGTATGTTGGCTTTTTACTACATGAGAAAACTGGAGACTGTTTTGTTCTCATGTCCAGTTGCAGTATTTATCTTATATAAGATTTCTAAGATAGGTCTACTTGTTAGAGCTCCTACCTCGATTACGAGTAAAAGTCTCCCAATTGGTATGAAATAACCAAGACTTTCAGGATGATTCAATTTACTACTATGTTAGAAATTCGATCTCGACTTGAATCACCTTTTTGATTTGATAATAGTGATTTATGCGCTAAAGACAATCGACAATTTGAATAATACGTATGCTTTATTTGTTGCGAGCTATCCATTCTGACCAGCTAATAATTCCTGTCTCTGGTCTTCTCAAATTATCATCTAGCATTGTTAGATACTCAATTAGATTCCCGTCAGGATCTTTAAAATAAATAGCAGCAGCTGGCATCCATCCAATAACACTAGGTTCCATTGATTCTGTACCAAAGAAAGATAGCGGTACGATCCCCTAGTCTTTAAGTCGTTTTGGCGCATCTAAAAGGTCTTTAATTGCTCCCACTTCAAATGCAACGTGAAGATTAAGACCTAGTGGTATAGTACCAACTGACCATAATCCCAGCATAGAGTGTCTAGAAGAATAACAGGAATGATCACCTATCCAGAAGAACGCGGCATTATGCTCAGGAACCTCAAACGCTAGTTGAAGACCCATGACCTCTCGATAGAATGCGATAGATCGCTGCAGATTACTTACGGTTAGGTGCGTCTCAAAGAGTCCATATACTGGAACGTGTTTACTCATTGTAATTAGTCATATTGCGTTTGTACTTAAACATAAACATCTGATTATTATAACTAAGTTTTGAAGAATGGTTTTATCATGTCTTTAGCTGTGCACTTCCAAATAGTACAGAAAAATCCTTACACCATATCAAGGCCATATTGTATTTTGCCAGGTTAGATCCATAAGGTATATTATAATTTTGATTTCCGTTGTTTGCTTTCAACCTTCCAAGATCTATGAAATTAGATGCAGCTTTATCAGTAGCAAGGTAGAGATGAACATTAGGCCCATTAGTTGATTTGAAGTTTTCTAATCTGAGGATAGTATGTCCATCTCCTAATGGAATTACTCTTACCAATCCTTCAGCATTATGAAATCCATCACCAGCTCCAATGAAAGAACCTATCATTATTCGAGGTGCTGTAATCGCATTGCTTTGTTGTTGTTGCCTTTGTTTTATAGTATCTAGGGTAATAGTGCTTTCATTAATAGTATTGTTTATTTGACCCGCTCCAATCATAACCATATTTTTCTCCCTTTGGCTCATCTGCTTAGCAGCATTACTTCTATCTTGATCATTCATTGAAACAAATTTTTGATAGTCGTGTAATGCTGTATTATTATTACTTATATTAGCGGCAGTCGATGGTAAGGATTCATTTACCGTGTTGCTTGTAAATAACGGAGAAATAGCGTATAGACCAAGAGGGATTACTATTGCAGATATTAATATAGTGATAATTATTAGTATCTTTTTGTTCATAGTTGGTTGAGATTATAATTACATATAAAAGAACTTTTAATAGTTATAGCTCTGTTGTATAAATCATTTTATCTACCTAGTACATTATCTGTATCTCTCTACATCATGGTAGCAAACATGTTATACAGTGACGCTTTTAGAATCAATTCCTTGTTCATGTTGGGAAATTTTCTATCGGCTATATGTTCACCAAACGTTCTTTTAATGGATGAAAAGACAGTTTCTACTATCCACCTGTACCCATAGCTCACGCTACATTTCGATCTTCTGAGATTTTTTTGTTGTCTTGTTTCAGATATATTCCTAGCATGATAGTTAGTTGACCTGACTTTGGAATTGCTTCTTGTCTTTATACCCGGTTTAATATGGTTTTTTGATAGGTATCTAAATTCTTATTACTGTCATACATACCATCTGCTAACGCCCCCTTTACACTATTATTTTCAAAAGCATTATCTACTAACTTGTTTAACATCCTACCATCATGTACCTCTTCACTTGTTACCTCAAGAGAAATGATTTTCTTGTTCTTGCCGTTGACCTATCATTTTCTCGCTTTCAATACCAGCATGACCGAGGGATTTAAAGATAGTATATTCTATCGCTAACAGTCTTTGATGATAGTAAAGATTCTTTTGCAATATCATCAACTGGCATTCTAGGATCTGATAACAAAGATTTCATAATTATTAAATCAGAAGTAAGAATTCGCATGGCTAATGATTCGGATCCTACCAATGAAAAGAATCACTGCACCGAATTCGAGACTAGTTACACAGTTGAAAGAACACTCCAGTTTTGAGCTGGGTTATTAATAAAAGTAAAGGTTAGCCGAAGTTGCTCTGCCATTATTATTATTATTATTATCTTTATTATTATTACTACTACCTGCAAAACCACATGTTATAATCTAATCCAATATTCCGATAACTATTACAATAACCAATTATTTGTCTGTGAGTTACATTCAGAATTTTCTTATAGAATTCGTATTTTCAAGGACCAATATTTCTTACGTTCAGTACTTTTTTGCAATAGCATAGATTATAATATATCAAATACAGATACAGTTATCAATTAAACTCATTTTCTAACGTGCATAGAATTAGACTATCATGGTTTCTTGGTCCATCCTTTCTTGTCCCCTCTGAAAGTAGTAGGATCGGCTTATGATGTAGAATGATAAGAGTAGGACAGGTGATGAACTTGATTATTGGTAAAAATGTGTTGGTCTTTTTGTCAAGCGATATATAATATACGCAGTGTTGCTATACAATGGCAAAGAAATTACTAGCCATGAGCGTGGCTCTTATTGTCGGTGGATTAGGACTAGTAATTACGGTAGGAACACAGGCAGCACACTCTGCAGCAGCATTGAATGGTTTTAATGACTGGAATGCGCCGGTAAACACAGATCAGCCGCAGACACTAGCCGCACGAACATTCCATGTATCACATGAAATGACGATTAATGATGTAAGGCAAGCC
>JBQCDO010000344.1:0-21086 GCA_051961195.1 Nitrososphaeraceae archaeon
TGAATGGCCAGTATATCCAAATCAGATAAGTTGTATTTAGGAAATCTTTGAACGAGCCGTAAATCTATTTCGATGTAAAGGCATTTTTATATAAGTTAACTTCAAGATATGTAGCATATGATTCACCATCGTCATAATTTTGACATTCTGTCATTAAAATGAATTCTCAAGTCAGTAATATTGTCTATGGCATATTATTATATAAAACTAAAATCATCTTGAATGGATGAAAGCTGCCATTTTCGAAAAACCCGGTTTAGAAAATCTAAGGATAAAACAAGACACCGAAGAACCAAAAATAACAGAGCATGATGTGCTTGTAAAAGTTAAGATGGCCGGTATAAATCCAATAGATCATTTTGCAATAGCTGGTGCCCGGGAGATTAAGCCAATACCACACATACCAGGAGCTGAAATAGCCGGAGTGGTAGAAGAGACTGGAAAACATGTATCGAGCTTGACACAAGGTGATAGAGTTGTAGTTTACGCTAGAGTATTTGATGGCGTATGCGATATGTGTCTTGATGGATACGAAATGTTATGCAGAAGCGGTGGGATAATTGGTGTTATGACTAATGGAGGGTTTGCAGAATATGTTGCTATTCCAGAGAGAAATGTGTTTAAAATATCAAATAATATAGGATGGGAGATTGCAGCGAGTCTGCCTGTAACCACCATAACCCCATATCATGCGCTTAAAGAAGCAGCACTTAAAGTGAATGAATTCTTGCTTGTATTTGGTGCTTCGGGAAACACAGGAATTATGGCAGTTCAGTTTGCTAACAGAATAGGAGCAAAGGTCATAGCTGTTTCTAAGGACGGCTGGGTAAAGGATTTTGGTGCTGATTATATTATCAATGAATATGACAAGGTAATAGAAGAAGTAAAAAAGATTACTAATGGAAAGATGGCTGATGTAGTTCTAAATTCGTTGGGAATTGGGACATGGGAGAGTAGCTTTGAATCTGTTGGTGCGAATGGAAGGTTAGTGACATTTGGAGGACTAACAGGTGCAGATGTTAAGTTAAACGTTCAATCATTATATTCAAGACAAGTCAAGTTGATAGGATCTACTGGCGGAACTAGAAGTGATTTCAGGGAAATCATAGACATGTCTAAAGAACTGAAGATCAGAGTATGGAAAAAGTTTAAGCTAGATGAAACAAAAGAGGCATTGCAGGCATTGTTTGCTAAAGAAAGAGATGGTAGAATTATGTTAGAAATCTGAAACTAGAAAACTTTCGTATGTATAAACCGAAGTTAGATGCATAGTGACATAGATTCTACTGTTACTGCTTGACTACCTCATTCCTAAACTCCATTTTAGAAGTCTGATAGACTAGTTGTTTCATGTTACCAGATGCTCTTTCAGTTTGCGGCACTTTAATATCATTCCATGTTACTTCTGACAAATCCAACATTTTCCTGAATGTGTAATAAGTGTGTGCATAATATGTATGTAAAGGTTGGTTGTAACCAAGTCCTATGTGTTATGGCTTTACTATTAAATGACACAGTAAATCTGCAGAATAATTATATGACGAAATTCGCTAGGAAAAGTTTACACTTTAATAAATAAAAACTTTAACATATAAAATTTAGTATTTCCTCTCTATCTACTATTGCAGCATTTACCATGACGACAATTGGTGATGTCGTTATCTTAAATCATACAATAAACATGCTAGAACAAGCTAATTTGGAAAAGCACAATAGAGAATTACGAAAAAACTCTTATCTTTTGTAGTGGCCGGTGGAGTATTATTGCTGCTGTTCAGCAAGTTTCTTCAAAAATTTGTCAAACTCTGTTCTAAAATAATCCGAAAGTATCTTTCTGTTCTCTGGATGGGACTTTCCATACCTTTCTGAAATAAAATATAATACGCTAAGTAACGATGCTGAGGCATGTCCGAAGGGCGCAGCATGTTTCTCAAAAACTAACATGATTTCTTGGTTCAACTGTTTGACTTTTCTTCCTTCTTCCTTATCTTGTATACTATTGCCTTTACTCATATATTCTCTGATTACGATCTTTGGTGTAATAACATTAACTTCGACTTCGCTTAAATTCTGCTGTTTTATTTACAGGAGGGAAAACAAGAACAGAGTTACCACTCGTTGAAGGTATTCAAAATTGTGATTTTAATGATATAATGCGGATACGACTACGAAAGACTACTAAACTACGTAAAATAATTACAAAAAAGGAACTCTTGAAATTCTAATCCCATGATGTTACACTACCATACCTGTAAGATATCTAAAATTCAAGAACACACTGAAAGTGGGCTTTAGCAAAACATTAGCGAAAAGGCTAGAGGAACTTGAAAGGGGAATTCTAGAAAGACAAGCATACAATGAGATCCCGCCCAAAGTAAAATAGATTAGCCAATAAGGGACAAGAATTAGTTGAATCAGTCAGCCATTTGTTAATCTGAATGAAAAAATGGGCAAAAGACTAGCATAAAATAATGCGTATGTGTAGATTGATATATTTGAATCCAAAAAACTCAATATTATCGGATAATGGATTGCCCAGGCCGGGTAGGATAATAAGATATGTCTACAGACGATTGAGATATGAGTTTGGAAATATGTGGTAATAGGATATTCTCAATACTATTATTTGTATATAATGAAAGAAATAATGATTAGTCCATTAGCTAGTAGGCGGAGGCTACTGCTCTTACCATTATTTTACTTTACTTCTCTAAAGCCTTCAGTTTCGGCTCCCTTGAATCCTTCTAGCTCTGTTTTCTGTACATTGAGTGATACTTGATGACCATCAAAACCCTGAACAATATGTTTTGGTATCTTGTATCTTGTTCTTCCGCCTTCTGTGGACACCAATATAGAATTTTCATCCACTGCATCAACATTTCATATTAAGTTTCCTTCACTTGATCTGACAGTTTTTTGAACTAGTGATTCCCAGTTTTCTACTGAATCTGCCATATTTTGTCTCATAAACTTGACTGTGGATAGCATATAAGAATTGAGCTCTAACCATGAAGGCCTGTAATGAATTGATTATCAAACAAAACTGTTGACTCTACAAATTTATAGGTAGTAGCACATTAGTCGAAGTGAACATGTATTTAATTCTATCACATGGTAAATTCTATCAAATCGAACAATATCTGATTTTGAAGTCAGCTATAGTCATATCGGAAAAGAGTGTCGTCTATTAACGTTATGAAATATATCATATTAAAGGAGTTTTCTGGATTGAGAGATCAAATCTATAGACTGAGTATATGGACAATAATAATAAACCATATCTATCATGAGGCGCGCCAAATACTGTATAAATTAGGATTATTTAGAAGCGTCATGATCTTCTAGTTATTATCATCTCTCTTAGTTGAGGCTAAATCGTGGCTTCTAAAGATAACATTGGGGTACAATAACTAAACCAGATTAGTATATTAGAGACTCCTAATTCGATAGGCCAATAGCGTCGCTGGAACCTTTTCGATACTGCCGTGGTGTAGTAAAGAAAAGAGAGGACAAAAGATAGCTGAGATTTATTAATTTAGTTTATGGATAGGGTTAGCTTAAAACTTTGTTAATATGCCCTGATCCCTCCAAATCGAGAAAAGCGATTCACCTATCCAAGTGATTTTGAGTCTAAATGTATAATTGTAATGTCCTATTTGATAGCAAGAAGGAGTTAACGAGTCATAAATACAAGATTCATGCACAATGATAAACCTGATAAAAGAAATTGGTCTAGTCACATACCTAGTAAAAGTGGTGAATTAATAGAAACTGGTGAAGGGCTGGAATTGATAGACCTGATTGTAGTCTTCTACCAGTGTTTGGATTTACACTCACCACAGTGAGATATCTACACGACTATAAGAATAATTAATAAACTGAAGCATATTGTTAGGTAGTCAACATACTTTAGTCCAATGGTGGGGACAAAGTCTCAACCACTGCGGATATTGATGGACGCCATTTGATTTGGTTGTCTGGACCTAATATAACACGGCCGCTATGGCTATGCCAAAAAATTTACGGTACTTTTTATCGCTTTGTAAACACACCAGATTTTTCTTCTTTGACTACTTCGAACCTTGTTCATTTAACATATTATGGAGGCCGACAATCTTACTTCAGTCGGAGCATTGGTCTTATCTGCAATTAACGAAGACCCACCGTTCCAAGGACAACTCCAGCTTCAATATAATCAGGCCCAGTTTTACCGATCAAAGATAATGACTTATGTTTAATCTGATGCTATATCTAGTTCATCTATCTTTGGTGTCTTCGGTGTTCCCAATTTGTTGCCATCGTTGCCAAGATCCCTATATGAATCCAATTAAAATTCTTGTTGGATTCTTACTATAACCTTACTCGTTCCAATCCTCTCCCCTATCTTGATACTTCCCCATAGTATCGATAAGCCATTCAACGTCTTCCTTTTTCTTAGTCATCTTTGCGATCTTTAAACATTGCCTTATGTTTGGTGTACCCATTTTGTGCCATACTGCACTGGCAATTACAATAGCCAAGTCCATCTTTACGTTGTATCGTCTTCCTAAAACATGGACGGTTACTTCTTCGAAATCTTCGTATGTATACGGTTTAAGACTAAACACCATGAATCTTGTGAGTAATGGTTTCGATAATCTTGTTGTTGTATTAGCGGTGGCAAATACCCATGTCTTCAGTTTAATGCTTCTAGTTTTATTTATCTTAGTTTCTACCATCTCACCTGTTTCCATCAGACCAAGCAGGCTTGCCTGGTCACTTGCAGACATTTTGTCGATTTCATCGACCATCAGATACTTTGGCTCTTTCATGAATAGCATATTGACTACTCCTGCTTTCGTACTACTACTTCCAATAGCAAAGTAGGCTTGCTTATCACCCAACTTATGCATCAGTGCTTCGAGGAAGATTGTCTTCGCACTAGCTGGTGCACCGACCAACAATACATGGATTGGCTCATCTGACTTTAGAGCCATCCTGAATACCTTTTTTATATCATCATATCCTATAACTTCTTCGAATATCTTGTCTTTTTCTTGTCTCGTTCCAATATGCCAATTTCTATTAAGACCAACTAATTGACGGAGATTCATCGATCTTTCATACCTTTCTATCTCATGTGAGAGAGCGTATCTAATAAGGATACTGTCAAAATGAGTATCGCATTCAAGATTTGGACTTTGAGGCTATAAGGCACAACTGAATTGTAATGGGGGGCTCCCACTGATCATAATATCGAGATATTCCTGTTAGACATCTTACAATATCTTGTGTCCCCACCCATTGTTCTGTTACTACATTCATAGCGCCATCGTCGATAATGAATTTAAAAAAAGTTGTTCCTTTATTATCGCACGCTTTATTAATATGTAGTCAAATTCGCTATCCCTAACAAGTAAAGATAGAAGTAATAAAGGAAGACCCACTATGTGTATTTGTGTATGCAAAGTCTTCTAAGGCGAGAAGACAATATCCAAAAAGGTTGAAAATGTTGTTAAAGTAGGATCGCATGATTTGTGATCGGATCTTTTGTGTGACGTTGTATGCTGATGATGTCCAGTATGTGATGATGCAAGATCAAACCCTGATGGGGATGACGATTTAGTAGTATCAGAATCCGATCCTGATAGATCGTTTTATCAGCTCCAAGGACTAGTGTCTGACATTTAATGTTTGTATAATATTTATAGTGTAATTTTGGACTTTTGTAGAGTTTAAACGGTGTATTAACTCCAGCTGTCCACCTTCCATATCTCTTGTTAAACCTTACATTTAGATCAGATTCCATCAAATTGTAAAGCAGTGTATTAACAATTTTTGAATTACCGCTCTATTGCAATTGGTAAGGATTTAGGAAAGCCTTCCTATTATCGCTCCTTGCACAAGTTTCTTGTAATCTATACCTAAGGATTCCGATCTTCCATTATCGATATTTTTGAAGCATGTATCAAGAATTTTCCTGTAAGTTTGGTGTTCCAATTTCTCAATTCTATGATCTTTTTCCTGATACCAAAAGATCTGCTTATGGCTGTTTTAGAGATGAGCATTTCATATGTTCTAGATGAATTAATTAATGAATTATCTTTTTCTTAAAGGGACCTTTTTCATGTCAATCCATCAAATACGTAAACATAACCTTCACAAAAGAGTAGATCGCATATTGTAACCTTGGTAATGCATAAATACAAATACAAATTGAAGATAGGCGAATAAAGTTGCAACTCTGTTAGTACAGTCAATGATTGAGACTGAAATAGCACAGGAATTGCTTAGAACATCCTAATGTACTTTGCTCTTGGAGATACCAAGGAGGAAATGGAAATAGCACAATCTTACGAATATCGTCTAGATATCAGACTGGAGTTTGTGCGCGCAAAAAAGGTTAAAAAGCTGCTCCTCAGGCAGGATATTGAACGCCGCGACCATGATAGTTCTCTACAGGACGCTGCACTATCACAGGACTCAGTCTAGCAAATAACTTAAATGCTGTGTTTATTAAAATAATGTCATGCCATGTATGAACGATAGCTCGAACCACTTAATGATGCTTGACGTAATTCGAAGGGGGACGAAGTCGGTAGGCAAGATAGCCAAGGTCACGAGGCTTGACAAGACCCTCATGGAGATGGTGGTAAACGGCCTCGTTTCGCAGCGCCTCGTGGTAATTGCAGAAAAGAAGGGCTTTTTTGGCAGCAAGAAGGAGAGAAACAATGACTGACCACAAGATCGGAACGCGTGAAGAGTGGCTTGCGGCCAGGCTGGAGCTGCTCAAGGCCGAGAAGGCGCTGACGCGGCATAACGACGAACTGGCGCAGTGGCGGCAGAACCTACCGTGGGTTCGAATCGATAAGGAGTACCGTTTCGAGACCGACGAGGGCACGGCATCCCTTGCCGATCTGTTCAGAGGACGCTCGCAGCTCCTTGTATATCACTTCATGTTTGGCCCTGAGTACACTGGCGGCTGCCCGGCATGCTCTGCGATCGCTGACGGCTTCAATGGCTTTGCCGTGCACCTTGAGCACCACGACGTCACGATGATTGCAGTCTCACGCGCCCCGATCGCCTCGCTTCAGGCCTACAAGCGCCGCATGGGCTGGACATTCATGTGGGCGTCGTCACTGGACAGCGACTTTAACTATGACTTCAACACGTCGTTCACAGAGGAGCAGCAGCGCTCCGGCAACCTGTACTATAACTATCACAAGGGTGGCATAACCTCAGGTTCGGAAGCCGATTCAGAGGGCCGTCAAGACCGACGTCAAGATGATTTGGCGCTGACGCCAAAAGTGTTCGCTGCCATGACCGGTACCGATGTCCCTACTTACACCCGCGAGGCACCGGGCATGAGCGCGTTCGCGCTCTCCGACGGCGTCATCTACCACACTTACTCAGCCTATGCGCGAGGCCTCGACGTGCTCTGGGGGATGTACCAGTGGCTCGACCGGGCACCCAAGGGGCGCAATGAGACCGAGTCGTGGTTGAGGCGGCGCGACGAGTACATGCGAGATTCTAGATAGCGGTTGTCATGTAAACAAATGATCTGAAAACTATGAAGCGCTACTGTATTTGCGTTGGTTGCGAGCATGAACGTGATTAATTTGGAATTCCATTACTTGATTATCATATATGAGTAAAAATAACATGAGTAATAGTCTAGTGTCAATGAGGATCCAAGCGTAGAAGCATTCCATGCATAAATTTATAGACAAGCGGATAATCCAGTCAATCCTTTAGTATAACAAGGGGTTTAATAGGACAGTCATCTATTCATATCTACTAACACACTGCGAAAGAATCATGTGATAACTGTCAAATCCTTATTTCCAGCAATAGCACCCCTAGATATAGTATAATCTTAGTAGTAACGCTTTACTATCACTAGGAAAGTTTGCTACTACTGGTGGAATTTAAGACCATTTATCCATACATACACCAGTTCTTTTGGCTATTTTAGGAAGTTGTTACGACCTCAGGGTGGGTATCAAATGGCAACTATGGCAAACTAAACATATAAAAAATAATCCATCTATTTTCTGACTATTTTTTGCATACAAGTCCAGATATGAGGATAAATATTTTCCATTTATTTTATTGCTTCCTATCTGATTACTCATAATTTCGACAATAAATTGAGCCATATAAAACTCGAGCAATTTTTTCCTAATTTAGACATTCACTGAACAATGAATTAATATTATATAGTCTATTTTTAATATCTAATACGATATATTCATAATATCTACGCATCCATTCCAAATGTTGATTCTTAATAAGAGCATTATTTTTGTCATCACAATGACAAATAAGATTTAATTAGTATGAACCACTTTTGTGTTAGTTGTGTCAAAAACTATTCTAACTATTCTAACTCTGATAGGAGTGTCTCTAATTATTTCAATTATTTATCTTTGTGAACAAAAAAATTTGATGGCCATTCCAGAAATTATTACTCACAATATAAAATCTAATAATAGTACCAGTAATCTATTATCGAATCAACAAAATATAAAAATTTTAGACACTGAAGAAACCTTGCAAATGAAGAAGGATAATAAGAACCAGTCCTCCATTACAAATCAAGTAGACTTCAAAAAAGGGAATACCATTATTGGTAATAACTACGATAATGACTCTTTCAGAAAATTTCAACATGAGTTTTGCGGTCTTAATGCAGAAGCTAATTATAATATTTATGTAACTGAATATGTTCTTCCGCAGGCTTGTGAAATGCCTCTAGGAATTGCTTTCGATTATGATGCAAAAAAGGTCTGGTATGCATCGACCAAAAATGGTGTGTTAGGGAGCTATAATATTAAAGAAAAGAGATTCGATCAAGAGCACATCATCCCAGAATGGAGCCCGCGTGAAGATTCTCATAGCTTTTCTCAAATATGGGATATGAAAGTTAATGGAAAAACTGGAGATGTTTGGTTTACAGACGAGAAAGGAAATGCAATTTGGCGATTTATTAAGTCATCACAAAAATTTGAAATATACAAGATCCCTGGTAGCTCACAGTATTTCGGTACAACATACCCAATTTCTATGGAATTTGCTTCCGATGATATTGGTAATAATAACGACGATATTATATTCTTTGTAGGCACATATTCAGAGTCACTTTGGTATGCCAACATTGCTAAACTGAAGAATGGAACGTCAGAAGGAATTTCTCAAATTGCTCTTCCTGTTGCGAATGATTTTAAAGGAATCGATCCTATTTATGTTACAATTGGCTCGCTCGTATATGATAGTAAAAGGCATGACATTTGGATCTCTGTAATGGCATATTCTAAGAAAGGTTACTTAATAAGGTATAAATTAGATACGAGAACTTTCAACGAGTTCGAGTTACCTAAAGAAATAAGCTCGCCGTTAGGAATGACTGTAGACCCAGATTCTGGAGATCTATGGGTTACAAATGCAGGCACAAGCATATTTTATAGATTCAAATCACATGGACTTAACGATGATAACAATAATATTAGCATTGTAAAATTTGCTACTTCACATGCATCTTCTAGGATCTTTAGTGGCATTAATGGTATATCCAGTTCAAAAGATAATAGTGATAATATTGCTAATATCTCTAAACATGCTTATACTCTTCCATACTGGATTAAAAAGTCTGGTAGGTCTTTGTGGTTTAACGAATGGGAAGGAAACAAGATCGCCAGATTTGATCCTTCGCATGGAACGCTAGTAGAGTATTGGATTCCATCACAAAACATATTGTGGGGCATATGTTCTTCGTTTGATAATACAGTAAGTTCTAGCGCCATTAATAGTAACAATAATACTCGACGAACATGCGGTATTGCTAATGTTTTGCAGTTTTCTACTGACAATAGTTATAGTGATAGCAACAGCAACAATAATAATAACGAAAAAGCTATGCAGGTCTGGTTTACAGAGTGGTCAGAAAATAAGATTGGTAAAATAGATGTTTCTGATAGACACCTGCCATTTTCTGTAGGAGTTTCTTCTTCAAAGTCAGATATGAAAGAGTTAACAGTTAAAAGAGGAGAAAGTGAGAAGATCAATATTAAAATTAAAACAACAGGATCGCAGTCTTCATTTTATCCTAAAGATGAAATTGATAATAATCTTATCCATATGATCGTATCTGGAACTTTCACATCAACTGGAGATCTTGGGAATTCACAGGCATATTTTAGCAAGAATTCATTTACAATTGATACCTCAAAGAAGAATGTAGAGAAAATCAGATTAATTTTTACTCCTTCAGCAGATTTAAAACCAGGAAAATATACGTTGATGGTAGGTGCAGAGAATAACGCTGTATCTTTGTTAAAAGCAATTCAGCTAAATATTACATAAAAGGAAATGCCTATTGTTTATGATTTTTATTCTTTGTGACTTGAAAACATTATCCAGAACTTTACCAAGAATTCCTAAATGATTTGAATCGATGATGATCTGATTGTTGGAGTCAGTTCTTGTCATATTCATCTCCTTTCTTGCTGTATCTCTAACTGCTGTATCTCTAACTGCTGTATCTCTAACTGCTTTGACCTATTCTTTATTACAAGCTGAAAAAGTAAAATAAAATAAATATATTTTAGAGATTTATCCAGGGAATCCCTTCATCCCTACTTACCTTCATCCCTACTTAGATACAGGCGCAACAATTAGTTGACAGATAGTCTGGCATATAATGGGCCTTACTCATATTACCCGGTATATAGAAATTATAATATTAAATCGCGCATATTTGCAATTAGTTGCATTCACAAAATTTGCTGTTTATTCTCTTCCTATGAAGAAATGGTCCTGTTAACTTAGAGATATTTCCACCTCCTTGGCTTGTCAAATTTAGTACTAGATTTTATAACGCCATTCTGCATAAATATGAACAGAATGAGCCATTTGTGGACGTGTCTAAGGTTGCATAATCCAGCTCTCATACATGGATAATAATCATCAAATGCTTTGGGTTCTACCCTTTAGATATTCTACAGTTCTTTCAACTATACTCTTCTCATATGGCGAATGTAATCATGCTCTAGTCTCAATGATATACATGATTTCGGATACCATATTCCACCATCTGAATATACAGTATGGTTTGCCATAATCTTGATCAACGTTTGCAATGATGCTTCAGCTACAATCATATTCCTGTGTCTTGAGATGTAAACTCCAAGAATTTGTCTGTGCATTGGTTCTACAACAGCAACTCATAACCAAGCCTAGTCAGAACCGATCTGCATCATGGTTCCATCGATAGAAAAGCTGCTACTCTTTTATAACAGTATAAACATCTGGGATTGAGTCTCTGAACCCATTTCCATATAGCAGCATGACTCCCACTCTCTCTTTTAAGTAATTGGATTGCCTTAGATGTGTTTCTGAAACTTACTTAGGCCTAGAAAATATAATTATAATAACGCAAGCAATATTGTCTCTATGAATGTTCTGTCACATTCAAATAAACTCATTGAATATGAGATACTGTTTACAGCTATAGATTTATCGCTAATTAACAGGGCCAAATAAGTCATCAATAAGTTAATATTTTACTATCTTAGATCAAGTTATTCATTACCTTGGTGCTACACCGGTGTAACACTGCAATTCAGGATATAAAAGTAATTGGTGTAGTCTTTGAAAACAAATGGGTCTACCCTAATTGCATGGAGTTGTCGCCTATAAGGCATTGGAGCGTAGAAAGGCACATCAGGAGAAAATATATCTGAATAGGAGAACCTGTTAACATAAAATACATCAGACCAGTATTGTTTAAAAATTGTTCTTCCATAAATATTCTTAACACATTCGAATCTTGAAAATGTTATTCTTCTATCTCGTTTAATATTACTGCTAATGTCCCTTACAAATTTAACATAACCTGAACTGATCAAAAAGATGAAATTTAAGTAATTTGGTTGTTAACCATCCGGAAATAATCTGGAATATAATTGGAAATAAGTATTAATATTAATAAGGCTAACTTTTCCTGATGGATAATGACCGCCTTTATTCTTTCTGTTTAGGATCATTATATCAGGAGCTGATTAATAGTAGAAATGATAAATGAAGCAAACATAATCGTATCAGCAGCTGCTGGTTTAGCCTCATTTCTCTCTCCATGCATACTTCCAATATTACCTGGATTTATATCATATCTCTCAGGTTCAGCTGCTAACGAAGCTAAAGATTTAGAAAAGAATGATGACAATAATCGTACTTCTACAATAACCAATATTGATGAAAACAGAGCTGGGAGAACTGCGAGAATTACAACAACGACAACCAATAATAGTACAATAAAATCATCATCACCAACGCTAACGCTTGGAAGACGAACAAGACTTAACATATTTCTTAATACGGTTTATTTCGTCCTTGGTTTTTCTTTGATATTTGCAGTACTGGGAGTAATACTAAATAGTGTACTTGTATCAACTGTTGGAGCTAATGGTTTTCAGCACTCATTAACATTCATTGGAGGAGTTGTGATTATAGGATTTGGAGCGTATTTAATACTTTCAACAAAACTAAGAAACCTAAATTTTGAAAAAAAGATGACCAAGATACCTAGATTTAAGACAAGCTATATCACATCATTCGTATTTGGAGCCGCATTTGCAGCAGGATGGACTCCATGTGTAGGTCCTATATTAGGGAGTACTTTTGCATTAGCTGCTACGCAACCAGGAGCAGCATATAACTCATTATTGGCATACTCCCTGGGTCTGGGAATACCATTTTTAATTACTGGAGCATTTTTCTCTCAGGCTACAGGAATAATTAGAAAAATGGTAAAACATCTGAAATACTTTAATTTAGTTATGGGTAGTATTTTGATAATAGTAGGTATACTCCTGTTCACAAATCAATTGACTTTGCTCTCCAATATACCACTTGCTGATCAGTTAATTAAATTGGAGGGATCACCATGATGATGCTTCAATCTATCACAGTCAAAGATAGGATACAGCTATTGTAGTAGGAGATGTTCTGAGGACAATGACTAAGCAGACTTTTTTCAAAAATAAGGATAACATAAGCGCGGCAATAATGGCAATTGCTGTTGTAACCTTAATTGTAGGTTTTGCCATCTATTTTAATAATCCATCATTTAATAAATCGTCCTCTATAATACAACAACAAAAAATAGATAAAGCCATTTCTGCAGCAACCTCAAAGAATGGAAATATCATAACAATAAACCTTGATAAGAATAAATTCACGAATATTGATAAATCACAGTTTCAAAAAGCACCCGATCTGACACAGATCTCTGGTTATCTCAATACCCCAAACAACAATCAACCAATACATCTTGCAAATTATAAGGGTAAAGTAGTACTAATAGATTTTTGGACATATAGTTGTATCAATTGCATTAGAACAATACCCTACCTGAATGATTGGTACTCAAAATATGCTGACAAAGGATTTGTAATAATTGGAGTGCATTCTCCAGAGTTTGAATTTGAAAAGAATTATGACAACGTGAAAACTGCAGTTCAAAAATTTGGAATTATGTATCCTGTCGTGTTAGATAATAATCTTGGTACATGGAATGCGTACGGAAACCAATATTGGCCAAGACATTACCTCATAGATGCACAAGGATATATAAGAGAAGACCATATAGGTGAGGGCGGATATGCTGAAACAGAGAAGACAATTCAATCCCTGCTTGCAGAAAGAGCAGCTCTAGACGGCCTTAAACAAATAAGCTTTAGCACTAAAACAGCACCAACAATCAATTCAAAGAGTCTTCAATATATTGATTTATCGAAGCAAACTACGCCTGAACTATACCTTGGATATAGTTATGCAAGATCTCCTTTAGGTAATAGTCAAAACTTTGAGCCAGAACAAACCGTAACATACACTATTCCTTCAAATACTAATTTACAGCCTAATAGTGTATATTTAGATGGTCAATGGAAAAACAATCGTGACAATATAGAACTTCAGGGTAATAGTGGGAGCATAATCCTAACATATTATGCCAAGGCTGTCAATATAGTAGCGTCAGGAAAGGGGCAAACTGGAACAGTTACTGAGGATGGTAATTCAAAGATCCCAATAAAATCGATTGGTACAGATTTAAACAAAGATGGCAAATTCATATTAAATGGTCAAAGATTGTATAATTTGGCTTTGCATGATAGCTATGGGGTACATTCAATAATTATTAATGTGAAAGGAAAAGGATTTCAGCTATACACTTTTACATTCGGATGAGACTACATCTTTTTGCTATTTTGTACTATTCCATCTAACTCGACAGATATAGGTAATGTGTTAAAAATTTTGTAAGTGTACCGTATAAAAGACTCACTTTTTGGCCAGACTGAAAGTGATTAGATAGACTAGATATAGAAATGACTATAGATACTATATTTACTGCTGACAGAGGATTTGCAAGAACTACAATTATAATGAAATATCTATCGTCTGTCTTGATCTCAAATTTAGGCTAAATCAACTCAATATACTGATCTGTCTATCAGATAAGCTGTTCTTATATATATTATTAATTCGATGTAATATTTGGACAATCAATCTACTAATGATATGATAATATGATCAATATCAACTAAAGATATCACTATATTATCTAAGTTTAGTGTGTTGAATTCTGCGTATTGTATTATAATAATTAATTAATCCTGTTGTTCTAATAATTGTCTACCATGTTAAGAATTGCATAATCAAGTAGATAATTTTATAGCGATCTTAATCAATTATCCTAATTTGTCTCGTCTGTGCTATACTCTTCTAGTGCTATTCATGTGTACGCGTTTTGTATAACGTATTTAAGGTTTGAATCGAGTCTAGAACATTTTAGTATAAAAATGATGTGAATTGCCCCTACAACAATAGGGGGAGACTGTACCAATAGGGATCTAGTACTTATATAATTTAGATAAAAGTTTCAATCAAGTGACTACAACTAAGATAACAACGAAGGAACAAAAAATTATAGCTCCATTACAGGCTTTAGGCAGCAATGACGCTATGGAAATTTTGATAAATTTATTGCGAATAGTCCAGAAACATGCAGATAAAGAAGGTTGTAAACACTGTGAGGAGATACTAGAAGCGGTATTTATGTAGATACATCATCATTTTCTGTTCCCTTACAATTTAGGAAATGACTATCATAACAATGTTGATTAGGAGCACACCATGTTTTAGCGCAGATATTACAAGTCATGAAAGTCCCTTTGTTATTATCACAATAGTCACACTTATGGTAAGTGTTCATACTAAAATCGTCTTTATAGACCATTTCATCTGTTCTTATTAAAGTGGTTATATATCTTAATTGTAGGACTTTTATCTTCATGTATTATTGCCTGACTGGTTACCATACTGGAAAGGACCACTTGAAGAATGACTTGATGCGTAGTATGCAAAGGTCATCAAAGAATTCATCCAATTTTATCTTGTCTTTAATATTTATAAAATAATCCACAATTTCATCCCTGTCACCTTTCTGTAATTGATTGAACCTTGACGTATCATCATCGAATGTTTCTTTATTAGATAATACATAATCAAATCCCTATTCAAGAATCATATCAAACATTTCTCGATCTGTTAATACTTGATAAAGATCTTGTTTATTTTTTATTTGAATAGCAGAAGTGTCTTTCCTGGCTACGGTCAAAGGAATTTCTACAGCAAAAGCCATGCTAACCAATTCAAACAGACCATCAACATTAATTCTTGCATCAGATCCTTTTTCCTTTTTCTTTCACTTGTCCTTGTACGTTGCCTCCAATTTCCTGGACAGAAATGTTATAGATCTGTCGTGAGATACTGTAGCTCTAGGACAAAAGTTTTCACCTATTCCTGGTCCATCCGTCTCTATGTGTTTATTCATAGCGTTACGTTTTTTCGTTCATGATACGATAGAGCTAAAAAACTGAACCGCGCAATACTTACGAGGAAAAAATCTGGACCTTGAGCACAAAAGCTGAACAATTACAATGGCGCAGGTCTAAGGTTATTGAAATGAGATCCAGAGGCCTAAATCAACTAGAAATAGCACATGAGTTTGAGATAAAGGTTATACATATATAGAAAACTCCACTTATTGCAGTCAGCCAGCATTATATTGAACCTAAAGCGACAAAAGAAGGAGGTATCAACAAAACAACCAAAATGGGAAATACATGCCTATTTTCTGGATGCGTGTAATTGTGATTGGGGATGTCCTTGTCAGTTTAACGCTAAACCTACCCATGGTAATTGTGAAGGCGTTGCTGGTTACCATATACAAAATGGTAGTTATGAAAATGGTAAGAGAGTTAAATTAGATGGGTTTAATATGGCATTGATTGCTTCTTGGCCGGGTCCTATCCATGAAGGTCGTGGAAAAGCATCCTACTATATAGACAATAGAACAAATGAAGAACAATTTGAGGCCTTATCAAATATCATTACAGGTAAAGCTGGCGGAGGGCCTTTTGCACTATATGCAAGCACTTTAGAAGATTTTCAAGAACCAAAGAGAGCAAGTGTAAAGTTCCAATCACGAGGCATTAGGAGTTATGTGAAAGTAGGAAAAAATATTGCAGAAGCATGGCTTGAACCTATAAGAAATCCAGTAACAGGCAAAGTACATAGAGCCATTATAGAGATACCTGAAGCCTTTGAATCAAGCAGAATGGAACAGGCATCTATGAAGAAACTTATTGCTGGTGATGGTTACCTTAGCTTTCGCTATGAAGGAACTTACGGCAGTTTTTCAGAAAATACATGGAATGGACCATGACATTCAAAGATCTACAAAAGCTACTTTCGCAGTAGCAAAAAGAAAATACAAGTAGATATTTCAGAGGCTGCAAGGCAAACCTTTCTGGATATGGGATTTTGAAGAGCATAAGCAAGAAGATGTTAAAACAAACGGCTTAGTAGGTTAATTACAAATGCATTGCTTTTAGACTATATGGAGTAGCATTTGTGCATACTGCTTAATGATAAGCTTGCATTGTAATAACAAGAATAATCTGACTAAAAAATATGGTCATCAAAACTATGGGAAAGAATGCCTGTAGTTTTACATAGCGTTTACAATAGCAAAGCCACATTCTCTAAATAGATTATAGCACTTTTTTCTTATCTGCTGCAACAGGCTTAGAACTATAAGCCAAGACTAGGTTTTCTACTTAAAATGGCAATGTACAAATAGAGGACTGCCTGCCCTGCAATAGGGGCAAAAATGTGTAAGTGGTATATGTCAGCGCATCGACTCAAATGACCCTGCTTGTATACCGATACCATAAAAGATAGCAGCAAGCCAAGAATGTGACATGGTGGGTGGCAATACTATACAGAATGCATTTGAAATAGTATTTTTTCTACCATATCTCTATTTCTATCTAAATATGCTGGTGATTCTGCATCTAACCATTCTGTGTCATCACCAATATCGTAGGAAAATAGATTTGCAGTACCGGCAATTTTGCTTAATACATCATGAGACAAATCAAACGTAGATATGCTGACCTTTTTAGTAGGTCTATCATAAGATAGATTAAAGTTAGCTGTTCCTTTCCTTGATCTTTTGTGTAGATATCCGAAAATTCTCTTGCTAAATAGGTATATGCCAAGTGCCTCTGGTTGTTCGAGCTTTACTCTCTCCTTTTCCATAAACTCTTTGATTTTGGAGTCCTGCAAAATAACTCGAGCTGTTTCCTCGCGTCTTCGCTTTCGAACTACAACCATACCTATGCTTCCTGTTCTTTCACTTTTCATATTTACCTGATGATAATTTTGTACCATTTGTTCTATTTTTAGTGCACACAGGTTATCTGCAAACCATACCAAGAAGTATTCATCTTGTATAACATATTTTTCAATCTTTAATAACGAGCCGCCAGTGCCATTCTTTTTATCTTCAACAAATGTTATGGGCTTACCCACAATAGACTGTTTTCCTTCAAAATAGTTAATTATCTGTTTGCCATAACTATCGAAGTTACATACTATGATTATTTCATTAATTTGGGAAAATTGCGCTATGTATTTCACGAGATAATCTATTATGGGCCGTCCATCCAATGGAAACATAGCCTTGGGAGCATAGTCCGTAAAGGGTCTGGCTCTACTACCACTGCCTCCTGCCAACAATATTGCTTTCAAACGTATTTACCTTCTGTTTTCGAAGAAATCGTTAGCAATATATTTTATCATAATGCATTTTTCAACTTCTATTTTCTAGGTCTTTAACCACAATATCTATCTGTCTTCATCAGACATCATCATCAGACACCAGGCTGAACTTTGAGCAGGAAGAATGAACAACTAAAATGGCGCAGGGTCAAAGTTATTGAAATGAAGTCTAGGGGCTTAAGTCAAGTGGAGATAGCACATGAGCCACAGGTGCAAGAAATGGATTCCACATTTTATAACAGATTCTATTCAAAGTGACCAAAGGCACTTTTATTGGTATGACTCGCTTGTCTTCAATATTAATAGCAGTATTCTTGATTGGAATTGCTACTTACTTTTAATTACTTTTTCTATTTCCTCAGCCAGACTAATATCTCGTTTTGTTATAGCATCAACATCAAATGACTTTAAAGAAAGTTTAACAGTCTTCCAGTTAATGGTGATAATTGGGTGATGGTCAAGCCTCTCAGCTATCCTTGCAATTTCATTTACAAACTCAATAGCATCCATAAAGCCACTGAATTGAAAAGATTTCACTATCTTTCCGTCTTTTAATTCCCATCCATTATCTAAATCTGCAATTTTTGATTCTATTTCATCCTTTGATAACATATATTATATTATGTGATTATCTAGCGGTAGGGTTAAAAATACTTTCAAGCTCAGACTGATTGGCATATCCGTATTGTGTGATAGCGAATCGAATAATAATAACAATACATAATTATTCGATAATTCTTTAAGGACTTTATCTCTGCTAATAGTTGATTAGTTTACATTCAGTTCATGAGTTATTTCCACTTCTGTCATTAAATGTGCTGTGAGTTGTAATTTTTTTCTACATCTATCTTCGATTTTGAAATTATGGGTTACCGAGATGGAAACATCTATTGATCTATGATAGTGATTCCCATCGACTTTCTGCTACTATCCACAGATATCATCAATTTGTGTGGTTGACAGATTTTGTTTACAATCTTATCAAGTCTGACAGTTTTTACCTATAAGTAGGATCGGCTGGTCTTGAGTAAGTAGGAGCAGTCTTATTATTTCCGGTTTATATTTCAAAGATCTATTGATCTCAAGATTTTAGGACACTTGTTCTGAAACGCAGAAATCCTTTAGTTTACATACGGTATAGTACATCTATGGAGTGCGGAATTAAATAATGCCAATTGCAAATTTAAAATTGTATTCCATAGACTGATTACGAAAAATTTTTATTCTGCAGATTTATTCTAATTGCGAAGCGGCATCGAAGAAGAAGAAGAAAAGGAAGATAAAGATGACGATGACAGAAAAATCAATTCAGTATAAAGCAGCTTTAAGAAACCTAATTTTTGTATTGATAGCATCTGCAATAATTGCAAATTCCATTATAATTTTTGCTGATTCAAGTAGTAAGCATCCTTTTGCTTTAATAGAGCTAGACGTAACTGCTATCGTTGCTTCAAGCTTGGGCGTTATTGCTGTTTCGAGACATAAACTCAAAGGATATCATGGTAAATCATATCTCTTCCTTACGTTGGGATTAATCTCATGGCTTTGTGCTGATATTGTACTTACATATTATTATTTTGGACTAGGAATCAAAGAACATCCAGTTGCATCTATTGCAGATGCTTTCTGGTTTTTAGGTTATGGATTTCTTTCTGCACATTTAGTTATGGCATTAAAGGCTATACCGGTCAGATTCGATAATATCAAAAATCGTATTGTTATTATCATATCTTCTATTGTTTCGGTTTCATTTCTCATTTACTCAATAACTCGTACATTAATATCATTTGATTTTCATGGTCTAAGTGATACAGTACCATTATTTGTAAACATTACCTATCCTATGTTAGATTTGATACTAATTGTTCCTGCTGTTCTAGTACTTGTAAATCTAAGAAAAGATTATGAGCTATCGGTTCCTTGGTTTCTTACTTCATTATCTCTTCTAGTCAATGCAATAGCAGACGATGGCTTTGCAAACGATGTTGCAAGTGGAAATTCCCATAACCTCTTGTTTTGGGATTTGTTCTTTATAACTGATTATTTAATTATGGCTGCTGCACTGTTCTGGTTTAATAGATTTCATATATCAAATGAAATAAAAAAATCAAGCAAGATTAAACTATAATTGTTAGTATAGTTGACCAGATGGGTTTGACATACTAATTTTACTGCATCAAGAATAGCTATGGACAATGATGGAACTTTAGATAAAGAACCAACATCAATAATAATCCATATTAGAAGTAAAAGCAATAAATGTAATCCGCTTGATGATGGGTATCATATTTATCGAGTGTTTGAACATATGAATGACTATAATTGTGCTTCATTTAAAGAAATAGGATCATACCTTAAAATATTGAGACTCTATGTAGTAATTAGTCAATGTGATGGTGGCGCGCTCTATAAAGAATTGTTATCATTATAATATTGTTTGATGACGCTCCTCACATTTTCTGTGTAGTTTGCACTGCCCTAATCCAGTCGCTTTTTATGCCTAATTTACTATGATGTTGTTCAACAGCCACCTTATTCGGTGCATCTAATAAACAGTAAATCGTTCCAACTTCAAAATTATAGAGAATATTGAGTCTTTACTCCTAATTCATCTCTTAATGCATTCTGTTCTTTTATGAGATTCTCTTCAGTCAATGTCCTGATAGAATGGACGTCCAAGAATGTTGGCAAGTGTATATATCCTACTGATACCAGCCCTGATTCATGGTTGTTTGTATCTCTAGCCAATACTACATTTGTCTCAAAATTAACCTCTGACAGTCTCTTTGGACAGTATAATATTATTATATATTACAAAATTTTCCGAAGCTCACTGAGAACGAAACAGTACATAAGGTGGATAAACCATTTATCAAAAAATTATTGACCAGGCCGTGGAATCTTTATATTTTCCGACA
>JBQCDO010000345.1:0-2170 GCA_051961195.1 Nitrososphaeraceae archaeon
AAATAGTAAATGAAACAATAAGACAGGAGATTTACATAAAAAATATCCTTTTTACAAAATGAAAATTGTATAAAAGAAGAGTATGAAGATCCAGTTTCAGTTTATCTTTTATCTGGCTGAAAAATCATGAATCAAATTTTCTTTTGCACTATGTTATACTTAACGATGAACCCTTTGACTTGGGGATTAACTCTAGCTACTCAAGTCTTTCAATGAAAGGCAAAGAAAAAATTGTTGTTGTTATAGGATAATTTATTCATAATCTATGAAGGGGCTTGCTTTAAAACGGATTCATCATATCGATTTTCTTTTACCAATCTTGACATCTCTACTGCACCCCTTATAGTCTTTGTGATATCCTGCCGCATATGTTTATTGTCTTCCATTTTATCAAAGTTATTTTCTGTATCCTCAGCATACCAGCCCCTCGTCCAACCTACAAACGGAAATTTACCGAAAACAAAACCAAGCTGCGACCAAAATGTCATGAATTCTCCAGCAACATGTTGTACATTGTCTTGACCTCCAGTAATTATAAACGCGGCAACTTTATCTCGAATAAGATAAGTCTCGCGAGTGACACTTTGATTTTGTACACAGTTCATCCTCTGAACCATTTGATAATAGAGTGAGCTGGCATTGCCCCACCGAATAGGAGTAGCGATGATTACGACATCAGCCCATATGATAACTTTTTGATAGATCTCTATCATCTGGTCATCTTTATCCATCTCTGAAATTGAACATGGAAATATGCATGCACTAGCATTTTTCGAGTAGTATCCCTCACAATGTTTGAAATGCAAGTCCCTAAGCTTTATCATCTTAGTTTCAGCACCAAATTCATTTTTTGCATAATCTAATGCATAGCTTAAGGCTTCTTCTGATGTACTTTTCCGCGGGGCAACATTATCATTTAAGTTAGTAGTTGATATTCCTAATATTCTTGTGTTCTTTTCAGCTTCCGTTTCCGCGTGCCGGGTGAAATGAAGAAGCTTGCTATCTTTTTCCATATGATTCAAATATTCTCTTACTGAATTTTGCAATTCGAAGTAGCCTTTATCTGGCTGTGTTACTCTCCTGCCAATATTAGTGGGAATTACGTTCACATAGACCTTATCCTTGATTACCTTAGTCTCATAAGAGTCAACACTATCTCCTCCCTTGTGCGGAGCCATACCATCAATAATAGAATATTTCCAACCATGCCACGGACAGGTTACAATTTTCTTTTCCACATCTAATATGCCCTTACTTAATGGTCCCCCTTGATGTTGGCACTTATTCGATATACAATAGAATTTGCCATCAACATTGAATGCAGCGACTTGGATTTTTTTAGTTCCTTTGTGATTGCCTAATAAAAATTGTCTTGATTTACCAGCCGGCAACTCCTTAATTGTACAAAGATAACGAAAAGTAGGAGAATTGTTATTGTTATTGAGATCATCAGCACCATCGTCAGGTTTATAGTCAATTATTCTCTTCATGTCTATTGTTATTACTTATTTGTGCTAGACTCCCAAATAGTTTTTTATCATAATATCATGGGAATCCGTGTAGTAACGGATATCTTCAGACACATGGAAGAAACTCACTTCTTGTTTGAGGACTTTGTACCTATCATGTGAAGCATGTATGTAAATTCAGCTCTAGCTACTAAAAATAGCCCTTTTCTTTTGTTATTAAAACCTGGTAGTGAGCGTCTACTATATATGAGAATTATTCCAAATAGTGTGGGCAAGGATACACCCCGCATTACTGCTGCAACTACTTCTCCTTTTTGCCACGTACGATACTAAGCTTGTTTGTGCACTATCATACTCTCACCTTTTGCTACATTTCGCTACGATTCAAATGCTTATAGCTCTATCTATAAATGTCTCTACCATAGATAGCTTCTATTAGTCTAGGGCACATTAGACTTTGGCAATTTGCATTCAACTACAGGCGGCACTTTTTATATCATAAGATCCTATATACTTAGGGAAGCGCTAATATCATTGGGAAGTGGTAATACTAGCAATATCTCAACTGATAAACAATATCCAAGATTATCAAAGGCTACATCGGGTTATTTAGAAATTGATCAATTCAAGCATGCAGATCTACATACGGGCTATTTTTGTTACAATTGCACTTATTTTATCAAACCAAATCACTGTGCAAT
>JBQCDO010000346.1:0-11180 GCA_051961195.1 Nitrososphaeraceae archaeon
TCGTCGCAAATAGGAGTCTGGTGTCGTTGTCGAAAATAACGAACCTAAGATCGTGAAGCGTACCTATTCGATCGGCAAAAACTTGATTTTGATTTCCAAATTTGGAACTAGAAGCCAGCTTCTTTCGCAAGCGTTCAGCACCGCCTGGTTTGAGATTCATAATTAGAGTGAACTCATTTGACCGTCCTGCCTTTAACCCAGGCCGAACATTCCTTTGGGCTACATCAGGGTTCGACATAGTGATAGATCATTTTGGATTATTATAAACATTTATGAGCCAATTAGACTTCTAGTCCGCTGTATATTGTAATAGGCGTCTATATAGTGATGAATGGTATCGCTGCATCATGCTACAATACAAAAGTGGTCAAATATTGCAAGTCATAGAATTTTGTCATCAAATAATTTAATCAGCCGGGCTTTGGCAAATATAGTGGCTATGGGTTTGGACGCTGTTGTTTCCTTGCCTTAGCATCTAACTACTAGCTTGGTCAAGCAATGTGTCTAGCCCACCCTTGACTTTCAATGCCTTCCAAACATCCCGTACCGACGAGCTTGGATAGGCGCTGTAAAAGTATTGTGCAGACACTTGGTGTTTGGCAATCCAGTCCTTTATACTAGGGCTGCGTATCCCGGGCCAGCCCTCAACTTCACTAAAAATCATATCAATTTGGTCTGGAATTTTGGTTGCAAAATCGTCAATCTAAGGATCCCATGCACCATCAAAAGTCGATGTGAACAACAGCCTAGTTTCGTTATCGAAAATTACGTAGCGCATGTCATGGATAGTACCTATACGATCGACCAACTTTTGGTTCGGGTCTCCAAAAGTATCGCTCATTTTCTTACGAAGACGTTCAGCACCACCTACCTTAAGTGGCGCAATTATTGTTAATTCCGATGCTTGCCCTGCCCTTAGTCCTGGTCGAGACTCAGCTTGATTTGCTTTACTCATTTACAGTGTTATCAAATTGATACTATTAGGCATTTTATGAAAAGTCTGCTCAAGTAAAAGGTTTTTACATTATGACAGTAACTATATAGTTCTATGAAGTTCACTATAAATGGACAACTACAAAATTCATTAAGTCGCACCTCCACCTAATGAGGCCAGCCATTTCAACGCATTCAAGCCTGGCATGAAGCAATATTCTCCACCTCTTACTACAACAAATTGTGGTAGGCCATGAAGACGGCGACGTACTGGGCGTTCAGGAATCGTAAAAATACCGTCACCCTGACTATTGCCTATGATGGGATCCTGCTCTCTCCCATGACCGATAAAATCGCCATCAGTAACCCATTGAGATTGTAGAAATTCAAATTGGCGCTTTATGTGTGCGCCGATCAGAAGGAATACGCCGCCACGCTGCGCGCCATCATCTTCAAGTACGCCTCCTGGAAGAGGAGGACCATAATTAGTTGCACGTCGAAGAACATGGTGAAGATTAACTGCAACCAGATCATTCTTCAATGCATCGCGAGGATTCAGGCGCCGGATATGCGCGCTAAAGGGACACTTCAATCCTTGCATATCTTCTGAATAGTTGAAATCGTTATTACGATTAGGATCTGTGCCTAATTTGGGATCATCATGATGTGGAGCAAGAACCAAAGGCGCTCCGCTGCGCCATCTGCCAACCATCTTGGCGGCGATCAACTCTTCTTCTTGAGGTGATGATGCTTGCTCTCGCAGAAATTTTCTAAATGCGGCTACTTTGGTGTGGAATTTGCGAACTGCGATGAAGGTTCCGTTATGACGTAACACTTCTGGCCCAGGACTGGTTGTAGTATGCCCAAGTTCGTCAGGATACCCCATGATAAACTCGCCTGCCTTTACTGTTGTGTCATAGCCTGGAGGCGGATTCGCACCAGATCCTTCTACATGTGGGTTGTGTAGACCATCCTTAAATCCAAAAGGATTACGGCCATCTGGGAGTTCACTAAATTTCATGCGGTATACGACAGAGATTTGAGGCAGGTTACTGTGACACTTGCGAGCCTGCTCCAGAACTGCTTCTAGGCTATTATCGTCTCTCGAGTAAATCCCTAACACCACATGTGCATCCGAGGTACCGAATGGATATTCCCAATTAGCCGGAGCGTCGTCACCTATATCTCTGAGAATTTCTGCTCGCGCTGCCATGCCTTGACGGAATTCCTCAGGAAAGCTATCCAAAGATGCCTGGGGTACTCGAAGTGCCTTGAGTCCTTGATAGCTGAAAGCGATTCCCAACCAGGCCGGAATACTTGGTACCCACCACTCTTCCGCTGGCGCAACGTATGGGATAATGCGGCGTAACATCTCGCGTCCCTGTACAGCATCGTCTATGCGAAGAACGACGTACTCCCCTTTGTAAGGAGATGGACGCGGACGTAAGATCGTCGCTTGTATATCACTCACTTCTAATGTTGGAGTATCAGCAGCCTCACCTTTCTTAGCTGACATAGACTTGTTTCCTCTGCACTTGGTCTATCTTAACGTACATTCTAATCCATATGCCTTGATAATTTTTCCTATTACCAATAATATAGATTATTCTTCATTTTACTTAAAGAATGTCCAATGCTCTTGCAACCAATGTCTTGATCCCAGTACTTTTGAACTGTTTCGGATACTTTGCTAAACCAAAACGATAACTGTACTTTGGTTTGACTTTTTGCCACGTATTTCTTAAAATCCAACTCTCACCTGTAATGTCTTCACCAAAGGAGGCACGGAAATCCATCCATTCTTTGACTGCATTACAGGCTTCAGGAGTCAGAAAGGTAAAGTATTGTTCAGGTTCGTCTGGGTATACGATCAGTTTGGCTGCAAGAATGTCACCCTTCTCATTCTGTATTGGCTTGATATGCCACCATTTTATATAATCCCATGCACCAACCCTTATTCCTGTCGACACGGATAATGATATAATTAACTTGATCCTCCTGTCAGGATGTTGGATCAGTTTTCTTATCTCTTTGACCGTAGGTATCCTATCATTAGCTGACTATTATATCCAAACTTATGTTAACACGGTTGATCCTACAAAATAACTTGACGGCCTTAATGTAAATTTCTAAGAGTACCTACTGTTATCTCGTTTCTATCGATTCTTTCCTTCTGTGATATCACGAACCTAATAATAACATCCTCAACCGCATATTGAGATTTGTTCTTGGTAAAACGAAAGAATTCGAGCGATTTTTGTTCTACATCAGCACCTTCAAACCTACAGAAATCGAGAAATCTTTTCAACAGATTTGGATATTGTCTTTGAACCTCCTTTGACCTCAGAGCCCATTTTGAATTTAGAGTATGGGGACAAAGCTGCTGATGAGGCTACTGGAAAAGATTCAACAGCTCTAGACTGAACGGACATCACAGTATTAACGGTGTAGTCTTATAAAATGACTTTACTAGAACAGCAAGCTAATGACAGTTGATGCAGCATCAATACTATCAGAACTTCTGCGATCGCAAACAAGCGATCGTGAGAAGAGCAGGAAATATCAGTACCAGATTAGAGACCTTGAAAGAAATGGAGATCAAAACTTTCGAAAATTAATAACTACGATAGATGAAAGTTTTATCATTCCGTTGGACCGAGAAGACATTTCTAGATTGAGTAATCATATAGAAAAAGTGTTAAATCATACCCGGAAGTTGCCGACAAATTCGTATTGTTCAATGTAGGGAAACCATCTTCGGAGATGTTGGAACTTGCGATAATAGTTAAAGAGTTGGCTGCTCAGATATCAGATTATTTCTCTGAATTAAGACACTTAAAAAAGGCTCGTACCATACTTGAGCGAGGAAGTATAGATAAACATCAGGATAAGGCAGAAGAAATTTATGATAATGCAGTTTCGGGCTTATTTAGAACCGACAACTCAATTGAAATTTTATGCTCAAAAGAAATATATGATTATCTTCAGCGGGCAATAAATCTTTGCATGGATCTTAACGAACTACTTGATGATATAGCACTAAAATATGTTTTATTGAATCGAGGTCTTAGCAAAAAATGATGATCTCAGAGACTGAAACTATTGTGTACATTACGATAGGGGCGGCATTATTCTTTGATTTTGTGAATGGGTTTCATGATTCGGCAAACTCGATAGCCACTGTGGTTAGAACGAAGGTCTTAAAGCCAATTCAAGCCGTTGGAATGGCTGCCATAGCCAACGTCGCTCGGCCATTTTTATTTGGTACTTCAGTAGCAGAGACAGTAGGTAAGGATATCTTACAACCAGAATTCTCAACAGTAATTGTTATACTTGCTGGCCTGGTTGGGGCCATTACATGGAATTTGATAACATGGTATTTCGGATTACCATCATCAAACAGTCATGCGTTAATTGGGGGATTAACAGGTGCCGGATTAATAGCTGGCGGCCCTAAGGCATTAGTACCAATAGGGATAGAGAAAGTAGTTGCATTTATGGTGTTATCATCCGTACTAGACAAAGAGCAATTTGAAAAGATCAAAGCAGAATACGATAAAATATCAGAGGAGCATGGTGCACAAGTTAAGGGTTTATATTATATCTCAAGAGATGAACCATTTCCTAATCTTTATGAGAATGCAGATTTTCAGGTAGATATTATAAAGGCTTCTATAAGAGATGGAGAGTTAAAAACTAAGCAAATACTAAATGGCTATTACCGCAATCAGAGAGATATTTTGTAAATAACACACAAACTATTCAAAAGTAAACTCTTCATGCGTTGCTTACTTTGTAAAGCCGTATATCTTTAAAGCTGACCATGACACCATCTGTCTCCAGGGACAGAAATTGCTATAGGATATTTGTTGGATGAATTAAAGAATTAGCTTCTGGTGTTGCAACATCTTCACTTTCCTGTTACAACCAAAGCTGGTACAGATATTTTTGAAAGTTTGTGGTGTCGAGAATGTTTACCTGTTATCTAACTCGTGACCGCGGCTCTGGAAAATACCTGCGGATGCGCAATTACATACTCTCGAACGCTCATACTTGGTTTTCCGGTTAACTTCTGCACGTCAGATGTTAACCGATCGTAACGATTTTCCGCAATGAGCTTGACCATACTGGAAACGTGGTGAAAAAGGTGTTGAGGAAAATTAAGTGGCAATATCACTTCCTTCAGCCACTTGTCATATGGTGTGTCCAAATATTTCACTGGGCGATTTAGTGCGATCGCATATTCTTTTGCGATCTCATTCATATCTTCTGATCGAGGACCAGTCAGTTCATAGACCTTCCCTCGGTGACCGATGGGATCTTCCAAAATTGTGGAAACGACTCTTGCCACATCGCTAGCAGAAATTGGTGAAATTAGCGCCGAGCCAAATGGCAATCTAATTGTCCCATCTTTGGTGATGGATGAGGCCGCCAGGCTAGAGAACAAAGGTTCCAGAAAGATTGTCGACCTCACATGCGCTATAGGAACTCCAGACCAGTTCAGGACTTGCTCGCCGAGCCAATGTAGTTGCTGCTGGGGGGATTCGGTCATTTCGGTTAGAGTCATCTGGGAAACTGTCATTTGAGAGATGTTCACGAGAATCTCGAAGTCGGGGACTTCTTTTGCTGCGGCTGCTGCAATAACCGTAGCTTGAAGGTATGATGGCGAGATACTCATGCCAAAATACATCCGCTTGCAACCGGCCAATGCTCTCACTACGTCAGCACCGTTTGTCAGGTCCGCGACGACAAGTTCGGCACCCATCTCGCTCAGCACTTGAGATCGTTCGTCGAGGCGATGTACAAGCGCTCTGACTTGAAGATCACGTTCTCGAAGAAGTTTGATGACTCCTCGTCCTACGGAACCAACATTTCCTGCGGCTCCTGTAACAAGGATGGGTGGGTTGTTTGACATGGCGATTCCTGTAATATACTTGTATAAAAAGACGTTTGTTCTCGCAAAACAGATCATACAGAGACATTACAGTAAGAATTTGATCCTAATGAAGTATCCTATGAGGACCTTGTTGATGTGTTTTGGCTAATACATAATCCTACAACTAAACCAGAGATGTCTGTTACTAGTTAGTGTTACTAGTGAATCAAATATATTTGTACATAATCATAGAATGGTTTATAATTTCCATCATTTTGTAGTAATTAGTAAAAGATATAATGAGGTAAAAAAATATGAATATAATCCACGCTGATTAGTCTAGTCTCCGGCCTGACCAGTCGATTTATCTGTGTATGGAATTATTGTTACTACTATAAAATCAGTAGTAGAAGCTATTGACCCATTACTAGTACCACCCAGCATACCTGTCAGACCCATTCTAACTATTTGTAGTAGCTTCCAATCTGCAGTAGCTATTGTACAGTCACTGTCTATTCTGAGAGCGGTTAGAAGAGACAAGGGATTAACGTTATTTGTGCCATTATTGCTGGATTGTGAAGCCAAAGACGGGAGGCTTCTAAGGGAAAAAATAGCTAGTAAAGACACCTCATAGTGTTTGAATCGAACTATTATAGGATTGAAAGGAAAAAGGGAAAAAATAGCTAGTAAAGACACCTCGTTTATATCCTAAACACCTAGCAATAAGTTCACCAATTTCCGCGAAGTCTGCCATTCTTGGTAATTCTTGTAATCTTACCTCACCGATTCTGGATAATATCTGAACTAGTATGTCGAATATATATCCCAATAGGTTGGGTAATATCACTTCAAACTCCTGATGCAGAACCTTCAATCTCTTGCGGTGTCGTCTGTCAATTGAATATAAGTGCAAGTTAAGCAACCTATCTAGCAGGTCAGGTCTGGTAGCCGTGATATTTATACCGTTGAAACCAACCGCACGGGTCATATTATAGATAAAATCTTCATCGTTTGAGTAAAGAGCCCTCTTTACTAGTCCGCTGCCAGTTACTACTCTGCATAAAGTGTCCGATGTAACCGTTGAGATCTCGGAAACATTATCGAAGAATGTGAGGTAGGAATGATCTAACAATTGTGTTAGTTCAGCAACTTTATTAGGAAATGCGGTAGTTGGCGCAGCGCTTGAGTCTACTATATGTTTATTAAACTCCTGAAATATGGATTTCCCAGATCCGTGCGTTCCGTGAGGCATCATTATTGGCTTTGGTATGTCGGCTAGTAGAAAGAGCGAAATAAGATAGACTTTTGCTATCATTCTGTTATCGCAATCATCGTAAATACACTTGTTCATACTGTTATATGATGATAATATAGCACTTGCACAGACCAAAATAGATAAAATCTATTTAGTGTCTTCTGGCTCTAGAATTATCACTTCCTAGTTTTTAGTAACTCGAATGCGGGTTAGGCCTAGCTCATTACGATTGCAATGGTAAATCAAGTCATTAGTTGACAGACATTTTTATCTTCGACTGCTAACAGGTTAGTTGAACTATATAAATTCTATATGCTATATAATTCTCTGATCACACTATACAGATTTTTTAATAACATTTATAAATATCATAAAAAATTATATTAATTAAAGGTATAAGACTCGATGAATTCCATTAACTTTATAAAACCATTTCTACATGAGTGCAATTGCCATTTTGCGCTTTGTGAAACATGCTTTTGGTGCGCAAGTTATTTTTTGCCCAAATCAAGTTCGGAAGATGTTTTCGGTAAGGTTTTGATTTGCCCTTACTGTAAAACCACACCCTCACTTATTCCATTAAACAGTAATGAAAGCTATATTATATCAATGAATGCTGCTCGTGGACTTGAAGTCCAGTTCTCCAAATTAAAATAGAAAATTACCTTTTCATTTTATTTAGAGTTATAACTAATTAGGTCTATGTCCTCAGTTATAATTAGATATAGATTGATAATTACGCAAAGGTGTTTAAAGGTATTGACATGTCAAGAAAACAAGAAAAGTATAACTAATATCAAATGAAATTGGTACCGTTACTACTTACAATTAATTAAATATATTGAGGATAGTATCTAGGAGTAGAGACGAATATACTTCAATAGAATACTGTTTTTGGAGAGATAAAGTCAATAAACATAAATTTTCTATCATCTCAAACACACTGAAATATTGTGTTATAGATTCTAAGTTATTACTGCTACATATTTTCTACAAGGTTTTTGATAATGTATCTATGACAATGGTCACCAACTATGGTGGAATCACAATAGCACAGTAGCGTGATATCTTTACCATCATTTACTAATTGTTTTAGTTTCCTAATTCGTTCTTGGGCATCAGTAGATTTCATTTCCATTAGAAATCGCTTTTTGTATTCAGTCCAGTCAATTTTCTTATCCTTCATGTAATCTTTATGCAGACTTTTACTTGGTGCCAGTTCTTTCCACCATTCATTCCAGGTTTCATTAGATTTGGAGAGATATCTTGGCCTGTAGCGTGCTATTAATATTCTAAGACCGTCAAATTCTTCTACAGTCTTTTCTTTCAGTGATTTAACTTTTAACGTCATTACTATTTTTCTTCATTCCTTTCAATATATCATTAGTCATCTTATCCACCGAAATTCTATTGTAGGCATTATTCCATTACTTTGTTCCTTAAATGTTCTGCGCTACTTATATCATAATGTCTACTAATAGTTCTATTTGTAATTAATATAGCTAGAATAATCCTTGAAAAATTTATATGTTTTCGTCTGATATGTCATTTTGTCATGAGGCGTCCTGGTCATTACTTTTAACATTTTACCCTACTTGATTTTTTGTAGTAAAGTTCAGTCACTAATATCGTCACCGCCATCATAGTCCTTATTCACTTTGACATCGTCTGCAAGAGAATGCGCAGCTAGTTGCACCGCAATAACTCTATGTCCTGCATTCCTTAGAATAGGAATTACTTTACTCCATGAAGATCCATCAGCCCATAAACCATGGACTAAAACTATGTTCGTAGCGTTTGTTTCCATATCCTATACCCTTCAGGTTGCATTAATGTTCTATTCTGTCGAGCAGCTGTAGCGGAGCCAGAATATGCGGGTGACAAAAAGCCCAGAGCTAGAATCATGCTCAGACAAAGTAAACCAAAAAATTTTATATTTTTCATTCTTATGATGACAATGACAATTAGATTAAAAAAACTGGAGATTAGTAGTTAAATAGCAGATTCTGAGAAACAATCTTAAATAGCATATAGAACATGAGAAGTCCTATCTTTATATTTTAGAAAGAGATATAATAACAAAATTCAGTTGCTCTCAGACCTGGTTGAAAAACTAAATGAAGCGTTATCCACTGAAAATGCTTCAGCAGATAGAATACTATCAAGAATAGATCAGACACCAATACAAGAAGTAAAACAAAGACTAAAACAACACTTGAAAGAAACTCATAATCAAAAAAGTAGGCTTAGAAGAATAATTAGACGATTAGGAGGAAAGCCAACTGATGCTAAAGCAAATTTATCACTATCATTCGTATCTACTACGATGTCGGCGGGAAATAATCTTCCAAAGAATGTAAAATCAAAAACAGAGGATAATGGTCTAGAAAATTCTATACCAGAAGAATACGAATTAGTACAAATGAGGTTAGATTTTACATTAAAACATGATGAATTGGTGGCTTACGATTCGCTGATCCGGACAATGCAAATGACGAATACGTTGCGAAAGCATGAGAATATATCTTTACTGGAAAAGAGTATGCAGGAAGAAGAATCAATGGCATATTGGTACAAAATACATACACCCTTGATACTTGACAACCTATGGCCAAAGATGATTCATACTTCAATAAGACGTGGTCAAAATTTTCTTCTTAATCACATCAGTTCCAAGATTCCACTCATTATCATATACGCCGATCTTGTTGGCTCAACGAATATGAGCATGACCCTACCCGTAGATAACCTTGTTACATTAATTAGAGCTTTTGCCCATCAAATATCACGCGTTGTAGATAGTCATGGAGGATATGTCTTGAAATACGTAGGCGATGCAGTAATCTCATTTTTTCCAGGTCGTGTTAATAATAATAACAAATATCATGCCTCAGATATGTCAGTTGAATGTGGAAAATCGATGATTAATGCGGTCAAGGATGAAATTAATATAATATTGCATAAAATATACAAGTATCCTGAACTCTCAGTCAAGATAGGTATAGACGCAGGAGAAAACGCAATTGTTCAGTTCGGTTATGAACAGCTCTCGCCTATTGATATATTGGGATATAGTATGAATATAGCATCAAAGATAACTGCTCTAACAGGTGCAAATAAAGTATCCATAGGAGAGAATGTATACAAATCATTAGATCGCAAAGTACAGAGAGAATTTCGCGAGTTATCGATCTCTGATGGTCGATGGAAATATATCAACTATGGAACAGATAAACCTTACAAAGTTTACACTCTAAATTCCTGAAAAGCATCAGCCCTATTTAGGAAAACAGTATCGATATTTGCTTATGCGATATACAGGGATATTATAGGAAATAACCAACTAGACGGATTGCCTTAATCCACTTACAATATATGGGAACAAGTATTAACTAATTGTGTTTCAATAATTTTATAGACATACACTGGGAAAAGAAAGAACCCCGAATAATGGTGACTAAACTCTTAAATGAAGGAGCGTTTTACAATTGGTTAAGTTAAAATTAATATTTGTCACAGTAGAATATTTTAAGTAATTTCTGGTCCCGATGATACTACATGTGATAATCTCGTTCTAGTTTAGTATGTAGATAGTCTCTACATATCCATGGAAAGTCTAGAATATCACTACTTTAATTTCACCATCAATAACTATGCTACTTTTCTAATAATGAAGACTTAGTAAGCAAGGCTTCAGCAACAATATCAGCAGTACGCATGTTTTCATACTCGTTACTCATTACAGTCACTGGGACGTTATAGGATATAAAAGTGAGTTTGCTACTCTACACACTTATAACGCGTCATTTCGACTAGTTATGGGCTCTAAGTCTAACACAGTTTCCCTCAAGTGAGGATACTTCATAAGCAAATTTGCAAGGAGGTGTCCAGTACCTTCTCTAGTATCACAAAATATGAGTCACATCAGAAAAATTATCCACCTACATACCTCAAGCGCTAAAGCCCTCATACGAAGGAACGAGACGTCTAGGACTTTAGAAAGGCCAGTAGGTCAGAGTTGATCTGATCCTGAAGCGTAGCAGTGAGACCGTGTGGTGCTCCAGGATAGTAGATTTCCTTCGCGCCTTTGATGATCCTAGCCGACTTCTTAGCTGC
>JBQCDO010000347.1:0-4091 GCA_051961195.1 Nitrososphaeraceae archaeon
TACCGTTACTGCATAAAGTGCTGTTAAGAGGATTATGCTGTCAAATAATCTAAAGTATGAAGGAGGATTTACTGCAATGTTTAAAAGAAAGCCAAAAAAAATTGAAGAACCTGAGGCCAATATCTGAGGCCAGCGAAAAGAGACACCAACTCTATCATAACGTTCGGTAGAAGAGCGCATTACTGGATCATCATCTGGATTAGATGACATTTGGAAACTATAACTGACTTTCAGTATATAAAGCGTATTTTACTATGTCTCTTTATAAAATGTATGTTATACCTAACATAATTATTTATCTATGTCCAGCCAGATCAAAAATCTCATAATAGAAACGTAGCCTAGCACTTAAACACCTGTTAATTTAAATCATCTAATGATACTAGATACAAGAAAAATCAATTCTATACTGGTTTTCTCTACCACTTTTTACCATGATTTAATCTGTCTCTGCTCCTACAATACATGCTTTGTATTAATTATCCTTCCTATCTAATTACGCATGTACCTTATATATCGATACAAAATAAAAATGAATGGCAAGGATGGTAAACTGTATGCAATCTGAACTGGCAGCTTGGAATTCAAGACCAATCCCAGAATCAAGTAAATAGATACCATCACACAGATGATGCCTATCAAAACATATCGCTTGGTTCGCGAGAGAAATCTCTCCACATCAAGTCGACGATAACTAGTGGCATGATAAATAATTGGTTTTAAAAACATTATCGTTGCTACCGTTACTGCGTAAAGTGCTGTTAAGAGTATTATGCTGTCAAATAATCTAAAGTATGAAGGAGGATTTACTGCGATTTTCAGCAAAAAACCGAAAAATATGGTACATGATGTGGCCAGAATTATAAACCAGTCCAAGTCTGCACCAACTATATCATAATGCTCGGAAGAATGACGTGTCGTATGATTATCGCCAGACCCAGATGACATTCAAAAACATACCCATTCAACACTATATAAAGGAAGGCGTATCCTAATACGAAAATTCTCGCCAATTTAAAAAGAGAACTGTCTGATACGGAGTAACTCTTAGACTGAATTTTTATCTTCTTACACTGAAGACATAGCATCATTGAAGGGATGTACCAAAGAGTAAAATAGAGAATACCTTTTACAAGAGACAATGTCAATATCTTTCCAATATGCAAACGCCATAGCTTTTTTATAGTCAGGATATAAGGTGCTGCATGTATATTATAGACAGAACATATTGAAATTAGTGTCTGTAGGTTGAAGTTTACCAAAACACTTTTAGATAATTTTGCAAAAGTACAATTCCTGAATTGATTAATTCATGTATCTAATACTACAAAAAGAGATCTTAGATATCGGATCAGATATAGGCTTGATTTTTCAGAATCAGGAGAGATATCATTTATGCAGAATAGATTCTTTGAAGATAGTATAGGTGGCAATATAATACCTTCGATTTTGTCTGCTGACACACACACCATTTTCATTCCTCGGATCAGTTATTTATTTATACTTAGATATACTAAGAAAAGTGCTACCTATGAGAAGTGGCCGCCTCTTCACATTCCTAAAAACAAACATGGGTTTTGTTATTCCAGCAACTCTTGCTATATTAATTCTAATTTTTGGCAGTATTGGTGTATATCTAGCTGAACATAAACAGTAAGGTGCTAATATAACTAACTTAGGTGACACCTTTTGGTAGGCTGTAATTACAATCACAACTGTAGGATATGGTGATTACTATCCAGTAACGTCAGCCGGACGCATATTAGCGATAGTAGTAATGCTCTCGGGAATCGGTATCGTTATAACCTTAATAGGCATGCTTTCGCAGAGAAGGATGCAGCGTGTGGTGTCAAGGATAAAGTCAAAGACTAAAGTTCAATCTTGATTATTAGGTGATGAGATTAAGACAGACATAAAAAATAAAATTAATGGGATTGAGATGCTGACTTATGAAGATTTTGACACACTGATTATCATGATTAAAAGTCAGCGTCGTACCTTACTCGAAGAGTCCAAGATCTTATACAAGTGCTCAAGGTATGGTAACGTTTATTATAGTAAGCCTAAATTTTGCAGCAACTGTGGTCTTGATCTTACTTAGTGTCTGTCCAGAGAAATTTCTGATCAGATCTGGCATTTCTTTGGAACATTAGGCACAATTCAGGTTTAATTGATTGAAAATTTGGAGCATCCATGGCAATTTATAAATCGAACTAACCCTTCTTTATATCATCCCTTCTCTTGCTCTCTGATGCAATAAGTATAATTCCAGTTAAAGCTGATAGCTGATAACGATGGTCGCTTCAAAACAAAAGGATCAACAACAACAAAAACTCAACTAAGATGCTCATCAGTGAAGAGTTTTCTTGCAATCTCTAACAATATCAGATGTATCCTTATGAAACAAGATCGGACAGTTGATCGCTCTTTCCTAGATTGTTACATGCAGAAGTTAATCATGGGCTTGAATGGTTAGCAGGGTTTGCCAATGAGGGAGTTACTACATCAATATATAGATCATAGAGTTGGAAGATCACGAGCTTTTATCAACTATTGCTTATTAGATGAGAGAACCATTATTCGAAAGCAGACATGATTGGATTGGATTTTCAACCATGATATATCATCTCATGCTTACATACAACATTTTTTAAGTAGTGAATCGCTCAAAATAAGTCATTATGCAAAATGCTTCCAGAGTAACTTTTGTCATAAAAGAGATGATAAAGCACCTTGCTAACTTGCTATTTGTCAATGGTCTATTCATATTCTTTGTTCGCAAAAGAACAAAATCAAGAACAGAGTACAACACCAAGTTAATTGGACAGCCGACTAACTACTTTAAAGTTGGCGCCGCCGTAATCGGCTTATCGTTTGCGGTTATTGCAATTTTGATTGTAATGGTATTTACTCAAAACGTAATGATACTAATTGCTGCTGTATTCATTTCTCTTGGGATGGGGCGACAGATCTTTGCCTCGGCACTGGATGTCGTAACAACGAACCTGAACGCTTTCGTATCATCTTGGACATCAACTCTCCTATTGCTTGCAAAAAATAGGCTGATGGTGACGACGACAGATTGGCGTTCCATAGAAATTCGAGTCGAGATGATACTCATTAGCAGACGGCTTGAGTATAATTTGCCTGTTAAACTTGATGGGGTAACGCCAGAATCTCAGCAAATATTATTAGAGTATTTGGGTGAGCATAAATGGGAGTTAGAGTGTCAACAGGCTATTACAGATGATGATTCTAGCTACCATGCATTTTTCCAATACGCAACTAAAAAGATGAGAGAGAAATTGCAGTTGTATGATGAACTCGAAGATCTACAAGAAAGGAGCGGAGGCGTTAACGCAGTAATCCTGATAGCATTGGGAACGTTGATTTGGTTAATCTCATAGTTTTGTACTGATACTATTTTTGTGTATTCATTAATTGAACAATAAATCCCTGAAACTATTTGGAGTATATGAGCTAATGTACCATAGATGTGTTCTAGCATCTGCTTACAGTGTGCAGGCATTTTCTTGTACTCCTTACTACGAATGGTACACGACCAAAAGAACGTGCTGGGTTCATGGATGCGCCACTTACATTACCTCCCAATATGACATTAATCCAAAAGGCAAATCCTATCGCCAGAAGTGCATTGGTGTTCGCTAATGGTTTGCTATCACAAAACTTAATCCGATCTTTTTGATTAGAATCTAGACAGAAGGTACAGACAACATATGAATATTCAATGTACACTAAGCATATGTTGAACAAGGACAAGAATCAGCCTTACCCCAGCATGTCTATAAGTAAAAGTTTATCTTTAAGCGAATTAGTATTCAGAATTAACATATGTTTAAAGTCACTTTGCCTAGTGGTCGTACTCTTGTCCCTGCCTTAGTTGTTATAGATATGCAGAATGGTTTCGTGGCGAAAGGTGGATCTTATGATAAAATAGGGTATAACACAACACTGTATAGAGAGATAATTCCAAAGATTAAAGATTTAATAGAATTCTGCAGAAGTATGGGTATTCCTGTCTTTTACACCGAGGCAGTGAAGGAGGATAGTGGCATAGATATTCTTACAAA
>JBQCDO010000348.1:0-3011 GCA_051961195.1 Nitrososphaeraceae archaeon
ACATATTATTGAATTGATCCAGCTGAAGAACCACATTGTAATCAAATCCTGTTGAATATCTTAGATATTGTTGCAAGTATGACTCATAGATCCTTTCTATACTATCTAACCCCTGATCCTGCTTTGATTTGACAGAAGAATAAGTTATGAGCATATCCCAGAATTGTGATGGATGAAGGCCTTCCTTGATTAATGAACCTAGTCCGTACTCTGTTATGGCATAATACTTCCTAGGCGTACCTTTACCCATAAGCAGACCTGGTCCAGGATTCCTATCTCGTATTTCCTCGATCAGTCCTTTCTCTTCTAGATGCTTGAAGGACTGCCAAACTTCTTTATGAATACGCTGGCCGCCAAGAAAGGACTCAGCTTCGCATATTGCTAATCTTCCTCTATTTGCTATCACTTTCAAGATTCTTATCTTTAGATTAGGCTTCCTCCGTTTAGAATCATACCAATCTTCATAATATGAAAGTGGGGTTTGCAATCCAATTCACCCTCAGAACCCCACGCTTATAAATCTTAAATCTATTATAAGATATAAATGAAAACCCTAATTGACGTAGATCTCAGTACGTGGGGAGAAGTAAAGAAGTATGCGACAATTCAAAAACTATCATTGAATTCCGCAGTTAATGGCCTACTTGCAACAGCATTAGACATTATTGAATCTACTTACAGAGGTGATAGGAGGGGATAATTCCTAGATTGATATCAACTATAGTTGAATTCCTCAGCAGAGAATGTAGGAATTCATTACATTCAGCATGCATTCAACTTTGGGAGGGTCTCGGATTTCAAGCTAGGTGTAATTGTTATTGTCACATAAAAAAGAGTTAGAACTGCCGTACCAAAGGAATTCTAACTCCAGTCTTCAATCGTCCTCAGAGAAGGGAATATCTCCTAATGACTGACGATATTACTATCAATAATCTACAAATTAAATCTTTGGATGGAAAAATCATCTATAATGATTCGTTAATTCAAAAACTAACCGATGATGAACTATATTATGAAGACTATTTGCGGTATCAATCTTGTTTCCAGTGTGGAAAGGATCACAGATTCAAACCCAGCTTTATTGATGTCCAAACTAGTATAGATCATATTCCTGAATTAATTGCATTATTTTTCAACGAGGGCTGCTCACAAGATGATACTCAAGGTATTCATGGGCATAAGTACGATCCTGGCGTTATCCACCATATAATAAATCAGATTTTTGACCGAACTGGGAAAGCGGTAGAATGACTACCGTAGGAGAAGACAGTCTTTCAAGGCTATCTGAAGAAGAACAACAGGCAATATTATACTGGACCGAGACGATAGGAGTTCCAGTATTTCCAGCAGACACTAGACGTAAAGGACTCTACATTAAGGACTGGTCCGAGATAGACTTTGCAAAAATAGACTATAGAACTAACCTTATCAATGGAGTATATGATAACGGCATTGCTATACGAACAGGTAAGACTTCTAAAGGACTTTGGCTTATTGTATTGGATTTTGACGGCTGGAATGCTGTTATTGAATGGTTCGGTAGTTGGGATAATGTAGTTAAAGCGTCAAGGCGCACTAGGATAGAATGGCACCAAGATGAAGGTAGGATTCATTATTTTCTGCTAGCGAAAAAGCCAATTCCTAATAGAAAGATACTGATCAAAGATGCGTATCTAGAAATTAGATGCGAAAAACAGGTATTATTTGCATATCCCAGTTTTCACAGAGAAGGCAATAGATACGAACCTATTGATAATAAAACCATAACAGAACTGACTGATTCACAATTAACTGGATTACAGGCGAATATTAATACACTATGCGAAGGCTACATGTCAGATGAAGACAAAAGAAAATACGTAGACTTTTTACATCTACCTACAACGATCTTGGGCGTTAGTCAGGGAAGACATGACGCAACTAAAGTCATTATCAATAATTATTATTGGAAGTATAACGGTGAATGGTTAGAACTATCGGATGAAGAACGATTTGAAAGAGCATGGAAATGGCATTTGGAACATTGTAATCCTCCACGATCAAGGGAAGAGTTTGATAGCTTATGTAAGTGGGCAAAAGATAAATTCCGAGCAAAACGGGATGAATTACATGAGAAGATAAGAGGCGAACGGAATAATGCACAAAGCGGCATATCCAGATGTGTGTCCTACAAGATCAATCCTCATGAATTTATCACTGGTACACCTGATAATAGACTCGTAGAAATTGAGCGGACCTGGAGCGAAGATAAGAATGGCCAATGGATAGAAAAAGAATCCATCAGAAGAACGTTCCTTGCTTGCAAACCTGTTAGGATAATCAAACATAGAAATCCGTTATCTTTCTTGGAAATTCCACAGAAATTTACCATAGAATTTAGGGGATCAGAACCAAGTGGTAACTTTACGATAAAACACAAATCCTTACCCCAGATTATAGCACAACTAAAGCAATCAGAGGCATTGACAGATAAGAACTTGGATAATGCCATGATAGCACAGATTAAGGGATTTGAGCAGGCAGGACTATTAGAGGAAAATGATGATCTTGACTATACAGGTTTCTTTCCAATAGACGACAGGGAGATAATTTGTAGCAATGTAATTATTCCTGAAAATATCGATGTCGAGGGGATTAACACAGCGCTTAACTTCATAGATCTGCTTGCTAGTACTACTGCATACAAGGATAGGCTGGACTTACTATCGCATACTTTACTTTTTGGGCTGATTGCACCATGCTCGTTTGTCTTTAAGAAAGTGAAGGCACCATGGATTGGATGGATGCATAATTATGGTAGCCCTAATGCTAGTAAGACCAGTTCTGCTAAACTTGCCTTAGCATTAGATGGTCATGAAACTGACGATGACTATGTCGTAAGCATGAAACAAGTAGATACACTTGCCAGAATGGGCGATACAATTTCGAGAACAACATTTCCAATAATAGCAGATGAGATGGAATTAGTCGATAAAAGATCAGGAAAAGTTAATTCAGTTATAACCGCAGCA
>JBQCDO010000349.1:0-7016 GCA_051961195.1 Nitrososphaeraceae archaeon
TAAATAGTCAATACCTCATGGTTAGTCGTGAGAAAATTCGTAACCATTCTAATGATAATGGTTGCTATTATTGCCATTGTAGTTGCATCAGCAGAGGCAGTGGCGACAACAATTGTCTATGTCCAAAATCAAAACGCAACTACGATATAGCAAAGAAACTATAGCAATACTATTACTGCGATACCCAAGATAAAAGGACTGAACGCAAGTACTATTATTGATGCCATTAACTCCTTAGTTGTGTCTAAAACCAAATCATGGCGAAGTTACATTTCTAAACGTTCATCAATTAGAAAGACAAGGTGCTGACCTACAGACTAAGTTAGAAGAATTAGAACAACTGAATCAATCGATGAGAGACCGTGATAAAATGAAAGATGATGCGATAGCACATTTATCTGACTAACTTATGGTTATAACAAACAGATTGCAGGAACTTGAGAGAAGACAAACAATATCGTAGATATTTTATCAATAGATAATGTTTTACCCTGTTTCTAATACTTATGCCATCACACATAGCCGCTTGTTTATGAGGCTTGATTAATAGCAGAAACAAAATAGTCATTAAGGACTTTTACATCCTTAGTTTACTCTTTTGCCCATTTCTTCATCCCAGTTTAATAGATAAATGACAGATTCGACTAATTCTTGCCCTTTAGTTGTTAATGTATATTCTACCCTTGCTAATATTTCATTATATGCTTGTCTTTCTAGAATTTTGTTTTCATCAAATTCTATGGATGATTGTTGTTACTATTACTTAATATTATTTAACTGAATTACCTGAATCTCCACGTTGATTGAGCGCTAACGTCACCACTAAGGGTATAAAACATCAAAAGGCCACCGCTGGAAGTTGGGTAGAAATTGCTAAATTGCCAATGCCCGGTCGACTAAGTCTCTTAGTTGTATTACATTCTTTCAGCAGCAACTCTATAAATTACTGAGAAATAATAACATCGAGAATATTGCATCGAGTAAATCAGAAAATGTTAGCTTTAACACTATGATCTCACTAAACGAAGTTCATAGTACAAATTCACTAAACACTCGAATTTGATTCTCGAATTACCTATTCTGTTTATAGAATATACTTCACAAAGATTAAAATAGATTTTATACGCTTAATTTCTTAACATATTAAGGAATGAGTATGGCACTTGCAAATACGAATTAATCTACTCAGATCACTGAAGCCTCATTCATCAATAATCTTTACGTTGATTCTGTTCATGTTATTACTCTTCCATACGTCTAATCTCAAATTTAATAATAATGGTCTTTATAATATCCTATACGCTAAAGGAAAGGCAAACACGCTTCGAGACAACAGAGCAGAAAATGATGTCATTACTAATAATAAAGTAACACAAAATGAAAAGCAAGTTACAAACAAGGTAGTCATTTTAACTTTTGGCGACATTCACAAAGGTCAATTTACAAATGCAAAGCCCATACTAGATCAATACGGCTTTAAGGGCAGTTTCTTTGTACCGTGCGATATGGTAGGTGAGGATTCTCGAATGGATTGGAATGATATAAAGACGTTGTACAATGAAAGACATGACATTCAAGCTAAAAGCGATGATAACCTGATTGGTCTATCTCGTGATAAATTGGATTCTGAAGTTAGTCAACCAAAGGAATGCTTATCAGAACATGAAATTGATCCTGCAACCATTACAACTTTTGCAGTTCGGCACGGAAATGCAGTGTCAAATTCTACGGTAATAAATACAGTTGCAAAATACTACGATATGGCAATTAATGGTTTTTCGAATTTGATGCGATTAAATTGTACTGGATATGAAGACCAACCCAATCCACAGAAGGTAGGAAGAGGTGAATTAGCCGCATTAATTACTACTCCAAGACATCAGACGGATTGCAGAACATTTTTTGATGATGGAAGCATTACTGACGCAAATAGATATTCCATTAGAGAATGGAATCATAATGCCAAAGATATGAAATTTGATCACAATAGCACCACCATATTCAATAACTTTATACAAGTAGTAAATAGCCAGTCTGAATATAATAGTAATAATGGCGGTGTAATAAACGCGATTCCGTTAATTGCATACCATAATATAGATAACAATACGGCTAGATCAAGCACAAACATTGAGCTATTTAGAGCAGAGATGAAATACTTACATGATAACGGATTTAAGGTAATGACTATGAAAGATCTTGGATACGATGAAATGAGTAATCACTTGTATGTAAAGAATATACCGTAATGATAATGCTATATTGCATGCAAACCGAGACATTGTTTACTCTGTTAGTAACTATTTAGTCGGTTTAGTCCCACATGCCGCACAAGGTTGAGGAGTTCAACTGACCAAACTATGGTCCAGCTGTGTTTTAGTACTCGTTGAATATTGCGACTTGCAACATTTACAGATAGAACCAGTGGAGGGGACACATTATCTATGGTCTCACCATATGGGATGTGTTATTCCGTCTTATACATCACCGTGCATCAATAATTATTGAGGCCTTTGTTTATAACCTTGGTCATTCCTTAAATATCAATTGAACGGGCATATTTTGTGTATTCAAAAAGAGATCCGTTTAGGTTTCTACATATGGCAGGTTTTTAGTTTTGCCTAACCTCTCAGATCCATAAGAGACAAGTTAAATCAATAATCCTTCCACTAACCAACTGATCCTAACACCAGATAAACCCAGCAGCAATGACCATAACCCCTACGTCTAGAATCATTTCTTATAGAAGTCAGCGATGATAAGTAACACACACTAACATATAGCTAATATGTTTATCTTCTCGTTAATTGAGGACAATTGCTTTCTCCCTTCCAAACCCGCATTTATTCATATGCATGCGGCCGAGGCGGCACCGGATGTTTAGGATGGGTTAGCTATGCTATTTTCGTTATTGTTGCTACCGCTATCGTCGTAGTCGTTACGGGGCTCTATCTTTGTAAATTTGTATTTCTTATGCACATAAATTATAGTCAGAATGACTGCTGTAAAATAAGGTGATAATACCAATACCATGACTTCTATGGGAAATTCGATTAGAACAGGCTGGGCCATATTTATGTTATCTTATAGAAGGATTTAACTTTGCATGGTTCACCTCCTTGGTTGCTAAATTAAACTAAACGTAATAATAGCTACTCAATACGTAGACCCTGGTGAATCTACTATTTAGACATGAAAATAGTACTGTATGTTATTTTGTTTCCTATTCCTGGAGTACTTTATGAACAAATGAAATTGCGACTGATCCTTCTCCTACTCCAGATGCGACACGTTTGATGCTGCCACCTCGCACGTCACCCGCCGCGAAAACACCCGGCAAACTGGTTTCAAGCAAATATGGTTGACGGGTGAGAGGCCAGCCTGCTGCGCTCAGATTTTCTGGAGACAGATCCGAACCAGTCTTTATGAATCCTTTAGAGTCGAGCATAACGCAGCCATCTAACCAACCAGTGTTCGGATCGGCACCAGTCATGACAAATATGTGTCTGATTTCGTGTTTTTCAGTCTGTCCTGTTTGACTGTTTCGCCAGTAAACGGATTTAAGATGATTGCCTCCTTCAACGGCAACAATCTCTGTTTGTGGCCGTAATGTGATTGTGGAAGTATTCTCTATCCTGCGAATCAGGTAGCGTGACATACTGGCAGCCAAACCAGTGGACCTGACTAGCATATGTACACGCTTTGCAGTCTGTGCCAAAAATACAGCAGCCTGGCCGCCTGAATTTCCTCCACCAACCACAATAACTTCTTCTCCTGAGCACAACTGCGCTTCCATAAAGGTCGCACCATAGTAGACACCTGCACCTTCAAATCGGAACAGGTCTTCTAATGGTAGCTTTCTATATTGAGCACCGGTGGCAATCAAAACTGTACGAGTAGAAATTCTAGCCCCATTTTCAAGCTCAATGATATACGGTTTGCGATCACAGGTGAGTCGTGAGGCCTTGGCAATAAGCATATCTGCACCGAACTTCTGTGCTTGTAGGGAAGCTCTAGATGCCAGCTCCTGGCCCGAGATTCCTGTAGGAAATCCCAAGTAATTTTCAATTCTTGAGCTTGAACCAGCCTGACCACCTGGCGAACCTGTTTCCAGTGCTAGAACGTCTAGTCCTTCTGACGCACCATATACTGCGGCAGCCAGTCCTGAGGGGCCGGCTCCGATAACGACAAGATCGCGTATTTGAGTTTGGTCTATAGACTCGTTGAAGCCAAGACAGTCTGCGATTTCTTGGTTACTGGGATTTCGGAGAGCCAGTTGGCCTCTACAGATCAATACTGGTGTTTCACTGGCAGAGACTTTGAAACTATCCAACAGATTCTGTACGTCAGAATCGCGTTCTAAATCTATGTAGGAGTATGGATGTCCATTACGCATCAGAAAATCTTTGATTCGATGCGTACTTGCAGAATATGCTGACCCTACGAGGATAATGTCTCCAACACCAGCAGATATTAGCTCTACTCTACGTAGAATAAATGCCCTCATCAGTATATCTCCAAGCTCAGCATCAGTCTGTACCAAAGCCAGCATTTGTTGATGGCCCAATTCGATTACCTTACCTGGCTTAATAGCACGTGCCCTGACTAATGAGCGACGGCCGGAAAGCATGTTAACCTCTCCTGTGAATTCACCAGAATCATGGACAGTCACTAGGGTTTCACGAGCACCGCAGGGGCGTACAATTTCGATTTCGCCATTGATTACGACAAAGAACGGTACCGCTTTATCCCCTTGCTCTATTAGTACTTCACCAAACTGCACTGAACGTACATGTCCATGCGCTGCAATACGACTAATCTGAGCTGGCGTTAACTTCGGAAATATCTTCTCTATACGAGAGCTGGTTAGAGGAAGACCCCTACGTGCATCACTCATAGTTGTCATTTCTAATGCAGTTGCTGCTCATAAATCATCACCCATACTTCCATCTTTATCTGTCTAATCGCACTTAAATTTTTGAATCTAAGAGTAGTCAAGTCAGAACCCACTCTTTAGAATTCTATGCGTAACGAAGTTTTATCGTTTTGAAGAATGAGATTTGAAGCTAACAAATGGTTCGTTAGTTATTACACATATAGACCAAATCTGATGTCGACTACCAGTTAGGATTAAAAATGGAATAAATCCCTGGCGTTAGATTTGTGTTTTCAGTTAGACCTGTGCTGTGCAGCCATCGACGAACAGCTCAATGCCTGAAACGAAACTAGAATCATCTGACACGAGAAACAGTGCAGCAGATGCGATCTCCCTTGGCTGGCCCATTCGACCCATCTGGATTATGAAAACGAAGCCGTCTTTCAATTCTTGAGGAGTGCCATCAAATATCGCCGTGTCTATCGTACCGGGACTGATGACATTGACTCTGATCCTTCCTTTGAGCTTGGCAGTACAAGTTCTGGCAAAAGAACGGACAGCCGCTTTGCTGGCGCTGTAGACGGTAGTGCCTGGAAATCCCTTCACTCCGGCAATAGAACTATTCAGAATGATTGACCCGCCGTCCTTCATAAGCGGCAGAGCCTTTTAACACGGTAAACAGGGTCCCGCGAACGTTGACATCAAACGCATCATCAAAACCCTTCTCGGTAATTGAGCCGAGCGGTTTGCTAAGCTCTCCTACACTGCGCTTGCAAAGAGGATATCGATACGACCTTTCTCTTTTTTGATTGTTTCAAACTGTCGATCGAGATCAGCTAAGTTGTCGGCATCACCATGTACGCCGGTGACATTCTTATCGATTTCTTTGACTGCATTGTCAAGCCTTTTAGCTGCGGCCGGTGATGAAGACATACGCACCCTCCTCGACGAATAATTTCGCGGTAGCAAGCGCCATACCGCTGGTCACTCCTGTAATGACAGCTACTCTATTCTCTAATTTTTTTGACATGGATAAAGGCATTCCGTTTCCTCTTTCATGGAGATTATCAATTATTCACAACTCACTCTTTATCACTACATTAAGAATTGTAATTATATAAGTTGATACTTCAAGATCTAACCATTAGGTCTGGATGATAAGGTGATGAGGATAAAAAATTGTCTATGGATCAGAATTAAATTTACTCGAGCTTTGAAAACTCAAATGGTCTATTTGATTTCAATATCCTAATATAGTATGAAGCGTAAGTCGAATCACTTTTTTAGAAACCATCATAATAAATGAAATAATAACAAAATGCATAAACTAATTAAGAGAAAAACATTTTCTAAAATACTTGTAGCCATACATGAATCAGGGTCATCTGTCGATACAACAGTCGATTATGCAATAAAAATTGCTCAAGACTATGACGCACAGTTAGTTATTCTTCATGTCATACGAACTAATGTTAATCTGTATAGTATAGACCCTCCAAGCCATGTAATGGAGATGAAGAAACAGGCTCAGGCTCATTTTAACAAAATAGCAGAAAAAATACATGATGATATCAACAAAGAAGGTATTGTAAGAATGAAAACAGAAATAATTGCTTCTATTAGAATTGCTGATGCTATTGTAAGCTATGCTAAAGATAAACATATAGAATTAATTATTATTAGATCTAGAGATATGTCTAAACTAAAGAGTGTATTACTCGGGGATGTTGCATCGGATGTTGTCAGATATGCTCATTGTGCAGTATTAACTGTAAAGTAGATGACTTTTCTAATATCTAGTCTTGTTATTATTATGCTCAGACTGGCTTTGTATTGTATCGCTGAATTCATCGGTAATGACATGATGAGCAGGAGCGCCTACTAAATATCTCATTATCTTTCTAATTGTACCGCTAGAGTCTTACTCCGCTATAGAACACACTATTTTGAATGATAGATACATACACGATTTACCAGATCTGTTAATCTAACAAATCAGCACACACGTGTTACCAATCCTTATATTAATTCAATAATAGAGTAGTTTATTATTAATTGAATAAATTTGACTTGGGAAAATATGTGATAGGAAAGAATGAATATAAAGTAGCAAATGTGAATGGACACAAAATATTCTATA
>JBQCDO010000350.1:0-6007 GCA_051961195.1 Nitrososphaeraceae archaeon
TAATTACGAATGCATGAATCGCAACTCAAGACCCAATGGTTATGGTAATAATGAGTAAATGAACTATAAACAATAAGTACAAAAATATCACGCAAGTCTGTATCAAATATAGACAATACAATCTCAGAGGCATGAGGGTGTACATTGACGAGGTAATTGCTATCATCTATATTGGCTATTACTCTTCTGCCATCTGCAATCTGAGCAAAGATAGGTCCACTATCTTTGTAGCTATATCACCGGTCTCTATCTTTTTGTGTCGTATTTGTTAATGGGTTATGAGTTCGTCTTGGAGCAGGCGGAGTGAGATTGGAATAGGCGTGATTTCACGGATGGTTAAGCTAAAATAATGTTAAGTCAAAAACCAAAACAATTATAACGGTTGAAGAAGGGGGAGAGCAAAGGTTGGCTGGCATAGACTCCATTAAAGCATGAATCTTGCTTTTTAGCTATTACCAAAAAACAACTAAAACCTTAACTATGTCTGATATGATTTGGTATATGGTTACATGAAAAGGAATTGAAATCACAAAAATATTTATCCTTAACAGTTACTGCAACTGATTTTTTATTTATATTACTATTACTATTACTATTAATCCCAAATTTGCTTTTTCATGGAGCTTTTGCTGCGTCACCTGCGTTTGATCAAACTTATCTAACTGATGCACAATTGGGCAAAACTGATTGGGTTCAAACTTACGGTAATGACAGCACTCATTTGAGGTCTGACTATGCAAACATACTGGCAGTAGATTATGTTAGTAATGGGAAAACTCTAAATGTTACACTTTGGTTAAAATCAAATTTGGAAAATGCTTCTACATATAGTCAACCATTCAAGAAGATTAGGTATGGCATGCTTATTGCAATTAATTCCTTGCCTACATCTTCAGGATATAATGGAGCCAATTACAACTTTTATATAGAGGCAATTAATGGAAAATGGAGTGAATATCTTTACCAGTTATCAGCAACAGGTTCTTCTGCCCTTGTAGTGTCTAAGAAAAACTTTACAGAATCCTATAATGGTACTACGATAGGGCCAGGATATGTTAAACTACGATTAGATCTAGATTCTATAGACAATCCTAGCGCATACGGCTTATCATTTTATACCGCAGAATCCTTCAAATCAAATGAAGTTAGAGATTTTACAAACTGGGTCACCGTTCCTCCCAAGGATATAGTCGACATATTAACACATCCCAAGGATATAGTAATACGACAAGGAGAAACACACCTAATTCCGGCTGAGATCAATACGCCAGATCTTATCGAAAATGTTACTAGTATATCTTTCGATAATGGCACAGATTTCAGTTCTAACGGCTTACATGTATCAGCTGAAAGAATTCAACCTCTATTATTTAAAGTAGAGGTTTCTCCACAAACAACGGTGGGAGTATACACAATATTTATGGAAGCTTCAATGTTAATATCAATAACAGCTCCGACAGGGACTACTACTAATAGCACTGATAATGTCGACAAAGTAAATGGAGCTGTAGATCCAGAATTTCAGATATCACAAAAATATCCAACGATTGGCTATATACATAGTCCGGCAAATATAACAATAGATGTATTACCATCATTAACTTTTAATGAAAAATTGGCGGCCTTTTGGGGTTCGTACGGCGACTTTATATCAATTCTCTGTGCCGGGGCTGTGGGATCATTTTCATCATTTTTCATCGATTATGTGAAAACCAGAAGGAAAAACAAATAGGGAGACACATTTCCCCCTCTAAGGTTAATTGCCTTAGAAGCTAGACTATATGTCCAGAAGTGTACGAGGACTTTCAAATTTGCTAGCCTAATAGGATTATGGGTATTAATGAAACCAGTAATCGCTGCTATGTTATGGATTCCAAAAAGCGTTCTAAGACTCTAAAAAGCCTACTCCTCCCTTTAAAGTTTGGCTCACTACGTTTTGGCCACCTTTTACAACCTGATCTTTGATTTGTTTTGTTTTGCAGTTGTTATTAATTGTCATCCAGCTGTTGGTTGATTAGTTGGTTAAGCATTTGTTGCTGTTATCACAGAAGGAATCATGGTACGTCCAGTGAAAGGTGACTTTCAAAATTAAAAGGTAGTATTAGTGGATTTCGTTCGTAAAGATGCGGCTGGCCTAATATAGAGGAGTCGGGTTTAAAGTATTGACCGATTCAGTAATGCATCTGCCTAGAAAATTCTGTTGTATTTGAGTAAACCCTGGTTTGGCGGCTGCCATGTTAAGAATAACCCTGGTCAGAAACAAATGAAATCTATCATACTGAGTCATGTTTCCATTATTCAGCAAACCCCATATCCCTGCTGTATCGGTTATTGGTTTTGCTGGATCTTCGGGATAACCATTATGAGCGATATTTTGATTCATAAGTTTTATCGTGTTGTCGGTAGTTAATAACGAGACGAAGTTCTGTCTAGTTTCATTCCAATTTTGCTTATCGCCAACTGTCTTCCCCACCCACGTTTCGCCAACTGTCTTGATACAACTCGCAATCGGGTCATTCCCGAGGTCTTGCGCTACCACAACTGAGTCTGAAAGCAAAGTTACTGCTGTGAGTCCGGCTACGGCAAAGGTTGATACTATAAGCAAAGCCACGAGTGCAACTCTTTGGGAACTATTTGTCTTCATGCCAATCTCACCTATTTAACCCACTCAACGGTTCCCATCATACCATAGTCCTCGTGGAATAGCAGGTGGCAGTGATAGACGGTTTTTCCTACAAAGTCGTAAGCTGGTACCCTAATAACCACATTACCATGAGTTGGAATCACAACTGTATCTTGTCTTCCGTCCGCGTTATATGGTTTTCCATTAACTGACATTACCTGAAAATCATTCGTATGAATATGCATTGGATGGAAATTACCGGATTGTACCGAGTCGAGGTTTACGAATTTCCACTCCTCTACAGTTCCAAGCTTAACTTTTTCACTTACTTTGTTAGGATCAAATGTCTGGTTATTTATCGTGTATATCCAATCTCTGTCGTCTGATTGCAAATAAAGGACTCTATGAGCAGCAACGGTCGCATTACTCAGGTCTCTCCATTTACTAATACTACTACTATTTGCAAATGGAAGTAAAGTTGTTGGAAGACTTACCGGTTTCACATTTTGGTTACCTTGTACATGTACAGTTGCTGCGATTGTACCGTACGGATGATCATTATATGTGTCGTTAATGAGTCTTAATGGAATAGATCCGTTGCCTTGCCCAGTCACTAATACATCAAACCGCTTTCCAAAAGGAAGAAAAAGAGTATCATTTTCCCGTACCTTCCAAACCGGATATCCATCTTCTGCTATAATGTGGAATTTGTGGCCAGCGAGTCCGACTGTGATGTAGCTTTCAGAATTCATATTTATAAAACGCCATAACTGAGTCTCTCCTGATTTAATGTTGATCGTTGGATTAACTTCTCCGTTGACGGTTAGTCTTTCATGGCCTGTAAGTGTATTACTCATATTATGTGTAGTGGAGAATAAAGGGTCCCATGGATAATCTTTCATTTCAAAGGTGTGTGTTGTGATATTCTGTAACGGCTTTGGCAATAGCTTTTGTAACCCTTCAACAATAATCAACCCAGTCAGACCATCATTAACTTGTGAATATGTAAGCCCATGTAAATGGGGATGATACCAGTCAGTACCTAGAGGATGATCTTTTGGAATATAGAAACTATAATGCTGTGTCTTGCCAGGACCAACTTCAAGAAATATATTATCAGCATTATTCGCAGGAGACACATGAAATCCATGCCAATGGAGATTGGTAGGCTCATTGAGATTATTTATCAAATTAAGTTCAATTCTATCTCCAGGATAGACATGAAAAGTTGGCCCTGGAAGAGAACCATTATAAAGCTCAGCAGTGAATGGCTTGCCGTCAATCGTCCCTGCTTGATAACCTGCTACGAGAGTAGTTCTCAAGATACCGTTTTTACTCCATACATCTATTGGCTTTGAAAAATTCATTGCAGGAAAAGGCGTAGATTGAGGTTGGTTTTCTAATCCAAATGCCTGCTTTTGTAAGAGGAAGGAAGTGGCATCAATACCAGATAAAAGTAGGCCTGCAAAGATAGCCAATGACACACTAGAACTTAAAGAAAGATAGTTTTCTTTTTTCATATTATTCCTTAGGGTTACGGATGCTCATTTTTAACCTTTATGGTGATAAAAAATCTATAGTTAATGGATTTTGATGCATGTTGCATAGCTCATCTTTCTGTTGATATGGTTCGACCTCGTAGTATTACCTTAGGCGAAATTGCGCTATATAGTGATTAACTGGTGTATCTATAATGAGTCGTTGGGAAGACTTGGTAGAGATTTCCAAACATGGGCAAAGAGACGATACTAAAAGTATCGGTATACAACCTGTTTATTATCGCAAAATAGAACAAAAAATGGAATCATATAATACATGCAGTATAGTCATGCAACAAGGCTGAGTTTGGCCTAAACACTCATTGCATGCAGTCAAGATGAAATTATTGAGACGTATGTTGTTGTACATGTCTTATACTCTATCTAAACGCTTAGCTATTACCAAAGAATCAACTAAAACCTTCTGAGAAGAGTTCGTAATGTCTTGATTCAGTCGAGTACTGATCTAGTCCTGCCATACCGAGAATTGCCTTCATGGTATTTGGGGACATTCTTACCGTTTGTGCAACTTCCCGATAGGTTTTCCTTCTTGATATGCCTTTATGACTAGCAGTTCCCTTCGTTCTGCTTTTGAAGTTAACATATACTTGGAATTGATTTAACACAACCCAATTTTTAACTTCTGTTTTTTGCTACCCTCTGTTATCATCTTGTTATCCTGTTACAGATAGTTATTTGTAATTAAATCTTCATTAGTAGGTCAAATCGTCGCAGAGTAAATGTTTCCTCTCTCAGGGCGGTTATTTCAGTATCAGGAATCACGAATTCAATTACCTTATGTTCAGGCCATCTTTGTGGAATACCTCGAGACATTTTAGACAAAGGATTACCTATCAGCACAATTCTTTATATAGCTGGTATCCTCTATATTGTGGGGATGATATCCCGGGCTTCTTTTGGCATAGTTTCAAGTATCGGAGCGTTGCTACTATTAGCGATTTGGCCTAATATCTTGCCGTTACAGCAACACCTCGCCATGGCACAAATTGTACCTGGTGCTGCACGAGTACCCCCATCTGGCCCCCCATCCGGCCCTGCACCAACTAATACAACAGCAACAGGAGGATCACCAGCTAATACAACAGCAACAGGAGGAGCACCAGATCCAGGAGACCCAGCCGGTGAAGAGGTGGTTCCACACTGGTACGGCGGAACCCCATGTCATGATGAAATCGAATCGGATTGCGCCAAATGAATGAAGTTCCGAATTTATGGCTGACCCAAAATTTCGATTTTCCTTGATAATTTTGAGAAAAATAATACGAACATGAATTGTAAAGCCGTAATCAGGGCAGATATATAGATGTCGTGACTAATATAAACTCCATCTCAAAAAGTGGATGCTAAAGGTGCATAAAGTAAGAACAAGTAATCATCAAGCACTACAGAGAGAATCAGTAAACCGGAACGCTCTTGCGAATTTGTACTTTCGGAAGCATGGTATTATCGCACAGGAAAAAAATCACAAAATAGATCTGATAGATGCCATCGCCTAATGATGATAATTGACAAGCTGCATAATTCAATGTAAAACCCATAGTCATGGCAGATAACTGCTTTTGCAGTTGACAAAGGTAAGTCGACTAAGAAAATTACGTACTGGTAAGAGATGTACTTTGCAAGTAGACAAGATCGGTAATAATACCAACTAATTCACATTTATCGTAGATTGTGAAGTTTCAGGCGTTATTGGATTGTAGAGAATTCCATATACCGTAATGTTAATAACGTAAGTTCCTGCTTGTTGAAAGGTATAAGGTATAATAACGACACCTTCAGTAGTATGCAGCGGTTGGTTTGGATATCCTGCTTGTGATGATAACTG
>JBQCDO010000351.1:0-7660 GCA_051961195.1 Nitrososphaeraceae archaeon
TTGCCATACACTTCTTTGACTTTTTGTTTAATTATATCATCTTTCACGTCTACTGTTTACAAGAGAAACTATTTAAGTTGTCAAGAGAACCTAGGTAAAGTAAGTGTAGTTATGGAAACAAAAGGAAATAGAAAAAGTAGAATATCTATATCGGTAACAGCACCAAAAACAACAATCAGAACTGAATTACCACTTGTTCAGACTAATCAAAATTGCGATTTTCATGGTTATGATGCAGATACTCTTATGAAAGAAACTGCTAAACTACGCAAGATAATTACAAAGAGAGGAACCCTTGAAATGCTAATCCCATTATGCTGCACCACCACACCTGTCAGATATATAAAATTCAGGAACACAATGAAAGGCTTTAGTAATAAGACTTTAGCGAAAAGGCTAAAGGAACTTGATAAGAGTGGAGTTCTAGAAAGGCAAGCTTACAACGAAATCCATCCAAGAGTAGAATATAAATTAACAGATAAAGGACAGGAGTTGGTAGAATCTGTTATCTATCTATTAAATTGGATGAAAAAATGGACAAAAGATTAATGCAAATTAGTGGAATATGTAGTAGAGGAGTCTGAAAACTCAGATCTAGTGGATGACGATTTTGCTTAAAACCCGCAAAGTGATGATACGAGGGTCTATAAACGGAAGATATGAGCCCGGAAATATTTGATAATAATAATATATTCCCAATATTACATAGTTATAATAATTAGTATTCTTCATATCATTCATATCATTAGAATTTAAAATCTGCTCTTTTCATCTTTGAACCACATTTGGGACAAGCAAATTCATTATGCTCTGTTCCACAATTAATGCAAGAATAGCTTAAGGATAAGGATGGATAACGGCTAGCATTACCAAACCTAGTATTTACTCTTTTAATAACTTTTTTTCTAAAATAAAAGTTCAGCAAAATGAAAGACGCTATCGCCAAGATTATAGATAAAGGATATGGGATATAGAATAAAATGGCAAAAATAATACCAAGCGAGCTGCCGATCCATAACAATGGCCCATAAAGAAATTGCTCATTACTACTCATCGCCGTGAAATCACTACAACTATCCTTTTTTCTCTTATTATACATATTCATTTAATCTATTATATGAACATGCAATTAAACCCAAATTACAACAAATACGTGTCTTGCATCCAGAGACAAGATTCTATCACATTGGAGTCTTTCCATCATCTAGTCTGAACAAATATAGACTAACTATTCTTGACTATTATCTAATATCTACAGGTATTCAATAATCTAGTTCTCATCAACAAGGGGTTTTATAATAAAAGGTGCGAAATAGAATTCATGGTGTTATGGCATGGCATGACAATACAAATATCAATAAAAAATGCACTGAGTGATCACTTTCACTTATTTTTATGGTTCAAATTTTACTTTACCTATACTGAATGAGACCCCCTGTTCATAGAGACCTTTGGAAATGCTTCTTACTAAACCAGTTTCTACAACCTTAAATCGTTCTCTGTCTTCAATTATGTCAAGCGGCATGTCTACTTCAATTTCTATGTCAAGTTTTACCTTCTTTGTTATTGCCATTCGAACATGAAGATTAATACAATTGATAATATATTTGATTTTGATTCGTTCACAATAATTCATTAACTATAATTAGTCAGTAATTGCAATAAAATGTACAATATTCAAATTTGAATCGATTGAAAGCCTAATTAATTTGAAATAGCCCAAATGAAAAGCTGGTAACCATCGCTTGAATTGTTATTACTAGTAACCACTAGTCATGCGTAGCTATAGATTTTGACGTTCATCCGTTGTATGAGTGGCAGTGAGAAGCTATTGCAAAAAATACTAAAAGATAGGAAATTAGATATCATAAAATTGGCATAAAACTATTTCTTGCGATATGCTTCAGTTGCTACAATAAAATGCGACCTAGATGATTTGTCATGGATATAATGTAATGTACTTTTCAGTCAACCAACCAACTAACAAGAGTATCTAAATCTTCACAATTTAGAGTTACTCGTATAGGTCCTAATGGAGATTCTTGTTCATTTTCGATAATTGCCACAACACCTACACTGGCTGCCTGCTTATTTGAAAAAAACCAAGTGGTATTTTTGTTACGGTTCCAGATTAGTATTCTTCGGAAAACGTTCTGAGCAGATCTAGAACGTAGTTGCTCATAAATTATCTCTAGTGAGTTAGCGTTAACTGATTTGCCAATAACTTGATTACCATATTTTAATTCAGGGGAACAATGTGATATGATACTGGTAACTGCATTAATTACCTTAGTTGAAGACTCGGATACATTTACATGTGCATTAACTTCTAATTCGAAAGTGGATCTCAGAAATGGTCTTTTCATTATAGAATCTTGTATTATTACTTCTTAATATTCATACTATAAATGCTTAATGCATTAGTATTATTTTTCTAACATGACTATCAGAAGCCACTTGAACACTTAGGACCCATCCCGAAATAGATAGACAGATTGCTTGTGAGGGTTTTGTTTATAAGTGTGGCTTATGATAAAGTCGAGTATTTTCTAACTGTCAAAAGAATCCCTGATGCGTTATGGAATGAGGCCAAGTTGTTGATATCTTCCAATAGAAAACTAAATAATTCCATCGGACGGCCAGCAGCAATATCGTTTAGGAAGGTATTGGATGGCATCTTGTATGTCTTAAGAACAGGATGTCAGTAGAAGATTAGATGTTGCCAAAGAAATATGGCTCTGGATCAACCTGTCATAGACGATTCCAACAATGGTCCTCATCTAAGGTATTTCAAAAATTATGGGCTAGACTGCTAAAAGTGTATGATGATGTAGTAGGAATTCAATAGAGACAGCAGTCACTTGATAGTATATCGATAAAGGAATCTCTAGGCAGAAATGACTGATTGGACCTAATCCTACAGACAGAGGTAAGTTAGTTAGGAACAAAACGTCATCATGTATTGACTGATGGACAAGGTATTCCGTCCTCCAAGGTTAATAAAGAGAGACAGAATCTTCATCTTGATAAAGTACAGGACTTTCGAGAGATTGAGACTGAAGCTATCAAGAAGGAATACTTGCCATATGTTCGACGTAGAGGAAAACGAGTACTAACAAATCATTTTCATCATCATCGTTCTAGAAGATTGGTCGTTGAAAGAACCAACTCCTGGCACAACAGGTTCAGAAAACTTTTGGTTAGATATGAGAAGAAGTTAGAAAGCTATTTTGTGTTAGTATGTTAAGGTTGTTGTATAGTTATCTATAGGAGAATAATTTTGGGATAGGCTCTTAGATTTTATGAGGCAAAATTAGTTAAAGAGGAATTTGAGAAAACTGAGATATTTTGCAAAATCATGCCTTATCTTAAGTTTTAAATGTTACATGAGTGAGAAAGACAAGGTTCCGATATACAGAGCAAGGTAAAAGAACTAGAAGATCTAAATAGGTCGCTAAGAGAAACAGACAAGGTAAAAGATGATGCGATAGCATAGTTGTCCGATCAGCTTCTGGCAATATCCAAAAGACTACAGGAGCTTGAGCAAAAATAGTCCATTTAATGAATCAATCCATTAAAATAACCTTCACACTTTTATCAAGCCGTTCCTTAAGAGAGCGAGGTTGCCCTTTCTAAAAGCGCCAATAATTAGATACGGCAATGCTGTAGATCTAGAATTCTCATATCCACATCTTCGAAATTATACCCTGGATAATATCTTCATAGATAGTAATGAAATGAATTCGTTTAATAAAGCTGAAATAGCTAGAAAATATTTTCAAAATGCACAAATTATTCTTACTACTACCTATAGCGCAAAAGACTTGGTAAAAATCATGAAAGTTGGAGCGGTCATAGTGGATGAAACAGGTCTGGTCGGGCTTGATACAATGGCGATGCTATTCTCATCACTACGACATGATAGTGGAAAAATTCTTGTTATAGGGGATGGCAAGCAGTTGCCTCCTTCATCCCATGATTTTATTGGATATAGTCTGTTTAGTTCCATCCTGAAGCAATATGAAACTACATTATTGAAAACAGAATACAGATTTAATAAGGATATTTTAGATCTAATAAATCCAAATTATCAATATAAGCTAAAGGCACACGATTCGGTTAAAGAAATTTCAACAGCAGATATAGCAAAAAAGGACTACGATGGAACAAGTAACAACCTAATCAAAATACTAAATCATCAAAAGAAAATAGTATTTGTAGATACAAACAGTAATAGCCAAGAGCAAAAGCATTTTATAAATATTGGCGAGATTTCTGTAATCAAAGAACTCATTGATGGACTTCTCAGCATGGGTATTGATAATATTATAATTACTACTCCTTACAAACAACAGGAGAGAATGTTGCAGTTCCATATTAGTAATAGGAATAATACAAAAATACGTGTAGGAACTATAGATGAATTCCAAGGACAGGAATCAGAGGTTACAATAGTATCTATGGTGAGATCAAATAATGAAGCCGATATCGAAAAGGCTATAGGTTTTGTAAATATTCCTCGATCGTGTGTTGCTTTTTCTAGGAGTAAAAGGAAGACAATAATTGTAGGCGATCAAAACACGCTGATAAAGAGTAAATTTTTGTCAAGGTCAATAGATACCGTGACTAGAAAAGATGGATTTTTTATATGGCGAAATTAGAAGCGCTTTCTAGCATATTCAAGAGGATAGAAGATGAACACAAAAAGAATGTCAATAGATAAACTATCAGAAGAATTTCCTAGATTATTGAAGGTCATGTACAGTCCAAGTAGAGAACTGGACAAAGCGATTACTGCTATTTGTAAAGCCATCACAAAAGAGGCCGAAAAAGACATTAAGAATAAGGACATGGATGAATTCATTGCAAACTTCAATCGAATATCATTACAAGTTATACGACAAATTACTGGCCGCATGCACGAATATGAGAAATTTGCAATAAAGTCATATAGGAAAACTACCATACGCTTCAGTAACTATGACTAAGGGCATACACCCTAGCTATCTGGCGAATCAAATATTGCTCCACTCAACAGTATTTCTTTATGATACTGGTCGAATATAAGGATCCATTTAGATTTGTCCCTGGGCTGGTAGCATATCTTGAAATTAGTTTGTACCTAGAAGTGGATCCATCTAAATTCTATTTTCTATCATCCTAGGGGATACATGATAATGGTTTAACACATCTTTGCCGACAGATGACATTCCTTATATCTTTATGTATTTAATGTTTATTAGTAGGTCATCAAGAATGTTAATTCAATTTTTCTCTTGAAATCTTTCGATTGAAAAATATGTGTGGATTCTGAAACTTACGATATTTCATGTAACATTAAATGCAGCATCATAGAGTACAGTCGCATAATAATTATAACAACAATTTTCGTATTGATACCTGACTTATCATACGAATAATTTTTGAATGATCGGCTTCCACTTCTATAGTAATATACAGGAGATGATGATCGGCATCATCAGGTACTGGCATAGTTATACGTTTAATCTTTTCATATTCTGCCAAGACATATTTTCCCTTTCCAATCTTTGGTTCAAGGTCACTACGTAGCTTCCATGAATTTACGGCGAGTTCTAGAGATTGTTTACTTTCTTCTGCGGTCAATAAATTTGTTACACCTTTATTATGTTCAGAATACATTATTCTACCATTCGAATCGCATACAGTAACGAGTCGGATCTTTGGATCAATATTAATAATATCTTCATATAGTTTTTTATAATCTATTTTTTTATAGTTCATAACATAGTTAATATACGCTTAGGTTTAAAAAGTGTTAATATCATATGCCACATAACTGAACAGAATTAATTCTTTAAATATTAAAAATTCATATTGTTGATGCTTTACTCAAGTCACTCGTCGTTCGATCGTTCGTCTCGTCTAGCAGCAGGCAACTGGCGTCGATCAACAATTAATTGAGGAATAAAAGGATCTGGACAAGACTGTGATGTGTTCGTTTCATGGTCGGGTAGTAAGTGGTTTGGATAACTTTTCAATATATGAATTACATGGGAAATTTATTTTTCCTTTATCCCAGATTAACCTATCATTAATGGATCCCAGAGTAATGTAGTTGTCTCGTTACTGAGTATTATTACCCTGCTTCCTTAATTATGGTATACTCATCCAAAAGCTTCGGCGATTACTTTTTTCCAGTAAGGTTGTCAAAATCTAGTTATTGTTTTTTGGCGTTATAGATGTTATGTTGCTGTTGTAATTGATCATGATGCAGCTGCTGATGGTTTAAACTGAGAAAAAAGTGTTATAACTACTGAATTATCTTTGACCAAAAGGACACATCAGTAAAGCTTGTTAATGAAACAAAATGCGGCAGTCATTCTGAGATTATTATTGTATATATAACAACTTTAATATAGATGAGATAATTTGCCCCGACAAGTTAAACCTCAATATCTCATCCCGATTATACTAAAGACGTTGTAGACAGAACATCTGATTTCAGAGCCTAGATATGAATGAGAAGGATCGAATATCATTAATCACAAAGAATTCTAGTTTTTGTATTAGTACAAAATTTTCCGGATAGTATATGTTAAGCTTGTAAACAAATTTTCTTAATGTACTATGAGATTAACAATACTGAATTATTTTAGTATGGGTATTACCTTGCCAACATTCTATACAAATTGGTCAGACAAAAAGAGTAAGAGCACATTTCGTAGAGAAGGAGAAGGGATGAAGGAGAAGATATTGGATAACATCAAACCTTCTGAACCTCTAAGATCTCGCCTCGAAAGAACGCAGAAAAAATTAGAGATTCAGATATCAAAAATGGAAAAAACATCAAGCAATCTCAAAGATAAGGATCGTCGGGTATTTAACAATGTTACCGAAGCACTGCAAAATCACAACATGCAACAAGCCAGATCGCTATCTAATGAGCTATCTCAAATTCGAAGAATAAATAAAGTAGTTGATTCTACGAGGATGACAACTGAGCAGGTAAAAATAAGACTAGAGACTGTAACTGAATTGGGAGATGTAATGTTCACATTAGGTCCTGCAACATCTACAATTAAAGAACTAAAAGGGGGTTTATCAGAGGTAATCCCGAACGCAGATCACTCCCTTAGTGAAATCTCAGATACATTGGGGGAATTGTTGAATGGCACTATAGCAGAGCCTACCAATGTGCTAGAAGGTGTGGCGTCTTATTCTGATAGCGGCGAAGAAATAAATAAGATACTAGAAGAGGCTTCGGCAATAGTTGGAGAAAATAGTACAAATAAAATTCCAGACTTACCATCATCTCTATCAATCACTAAGCCGTATTTCAATAATGGTAAGAAGATTAATAGTAATAATAGCAGGGATAATGACACCTTCTCCTCCTACTAGTAAGCATATGTGATGAAAATCTTTGTTTTTTTACATGTATCCTAGTAAAACAGACCAGATAAATATAGGAGTAGTTCAGAATCATCTAGATTTAGTCTAGTAGGGCATGTCTTCGTTACAATGCTAAATCGATTCTCAGTGATCAGAGAGAACAAATAAGTGGACCACTTATTGTAAGGTCAATAACTTCTAGAATTCGCAATTTGGATTCTTGTCATACATTTATTTATTTAGAGATTTAATGGTAAAGGATCACTATACTAAATAAAAATTAAAT
>JBQCDO010000352.1:0-13352 GCA_051961195.1 Nitrososphaeraceae archaeon
TTTATTCGGAGCATGGTTCCCATCCTTAGTGTTTAATGCAGTATGAATTTGAAGGTTTAACGATATGTTAATCTATCTTGCAATCAATATAGTATTGCTGCCATCCGGATTATGCAATCTGATAAAATGATCAAGGAGAAATACAAAATAAAAATCACTCAAAAAACTAAAGATACGGAAATCGAGATACATCAGAAAATGCAATTATGGACTACTGAACAAGTAAATGAATATGCTCTTAAGTTAGCAATATCTCCTAGTGATAATAGTAATTGTAGCTTGGAAAATTCTTTTCTCGCAAGGACAAATCCCGATTCTAGATTTGTTCATCTTGTTGCTGAATCAGACTATCTTGAAGATCTAAAATATGGTTGGGACTTTGCACTAAGACATTTCATTGAAGAATACAAGTCACTAAAACAACAACAAAATATCCAAAGGAATAGGCCACGAATAACCTCAATCAATCCGACGTCATCGCAGGAAACGGTAGCAAAAGATCAGACTAGTAGCGATAGTATGAATATGGATATCCAAAGATATGATGGTGATGATTACTCTTATCCTATTAAACTAATACCACATATAAAATGCCATTACTGTGATCTACATTTTCATAATGAAAAAGAGCAAAAGGAGCATGAACTAGAGCTACATGTTTAATTAATTCACAATACATACATTGGTCTGCTGCAACTTCTCTGGTCCATAGTTAGATTATTTTTTTTTAAATTAAGGGATGATGGATTAGGATGAATCATCCGCTGCTAATAGCGGATCTAGATCTTGGATGATGATAATCTTCGTGACCTGTCATTGCGACTTGGGTAAATCTGATGAAACACTATTGTACTACAGCATGGATTAGGGTTTAGTCGCTTTACTAGACAAAGAAGGAGTCACCGGACTTCAACCAGAATGGGAAATGATTGATTGCAGAGTGCATAGACATATCTTAGTAGTGAGTTTTATTATGGAATACTGTTCATCTTTTACTCCACCTTAAAAGTTATAATACACTTCAGAGATTCTAGCTATTCGTAATTGTCTAAAGACTTTCCCGACTGGGAAACATTATACAAAATTCAAAAGGTAGAGACTATGCCATGGTATAATGAGATCCTTGATTCTGATTTAGAAGATGAATTAGCTCGCAGAAAAATTACTAATGGCAAATTTCTTGACCTTGGTACAGGTCCTGCGACACAAGCCATATGGCTTGCTAAAAGAGGTTTTAATGTTATAGGTTCTGACTTGTCTGAAACTGCAATTAAAAGAGCAAATAGCGTTTATGCCAATGAGAAAAACATTGATTTCGTAGTAGATGATATTCTAAATTCCAAACTCAAAGCCAATGAGTTTGACTATATCTTTGATCGAGGCTGTTTTCATGTTCTTTTGCCAGTAGATAGACAAAGATACATCACGAAAATAAAACAAATATTGAGAAATAATGGGATATTGTTCTTGAAATGCTTTAGTGACAAAGAACGTAGGCAGGAAGGCCCATACAAATTTTCACAAGATGAAATAATGGATTTATTTAATAAGCACTTTGAAATGGTAAATATAAAAGAAACAGTTTATCAAGGAACTTTAGATCCGTACCCAAAGGCATTATTTGTTGTGATGAAGTTCAAAAAATAGCAATAAAGAAAAAATAGAAGTACAAGGCGAATGCTCACAGTTAAAGAGTTTTATTCTAAGAATGATGATGTTATGTGGCGCAGATGTATTAACTGCTCTGAACATACCTCAATGCACATTCTATCTATATATGGATAAAATTCACCAGATGACTTTTCTATTTCCTTTAACTTGTAAAGTAAAAAAACATAATTATCAGGACCACTAGTACATCATATTAGATGTATTCTGTTTCTTTGAATTAGAAAGTAGGAACTATGGACCTAACTCCTACTAGAATCTGTCTTTGAGCACTAAAATAAGACTTTTGGCATGTGAAGTACGCTAGCTGGTACGAGTGCAATATAAGCACATTAAATGGTACTCAAATCGATATCTATAGATGGTAGGAATTAGTGGATGTAAACAAACAAATTGAATGTAATTGTAACACTATCAACCAAAGATCAATCCATTTGAATCGATACCTTAAATCATGGCATTATACGAATTTGTCTGCTATCTACAACATGTGTCTTTGTTATTACAATTGCAATTATATGGTTCTTGTAAACAAATCGGACAGATTATCGTACTACACCCAATACACGTATTATCTGCTTTATTGCAACCCCAATGCCTACAATCACTCATAGAACGCATATCTAGTACGATGAATACTATATTTATGACATTTCATTGGATAGTCCTACATCAGGATTGTCTAACAGCGGTATAAGTCGAGGGTGCGCATGCCTAGACGATCAATTCAACTATTAAGTGGATTAAAACTATTGGAAACACCAGTGGATAATTATAGGAAATTGCAATCCGTGAATACTAATCATTATCTAATTAATATTAGAAAAATAAAGATAAATGAGATATTTTTTAAGAAATTTTGTTAACAGACTATATTAATGATAGAATCAATCAAAATAGGTTACATTCTTTATTTTCAATATTTAAAAATGAAATACAATATAACATAAATACAATTACAAAGATATTCTAAGCGTGATAAAATATTATATAGATATAAATAATATGTAGATTACTCACAATAAGGAATTATTCTGTTTGACACTAGATGATCCTTTACGTGTAAAAAACATTCTTTGTAACAAAACAACAATAACAACAACATCATCAAAACATTATCGTGAATCTGCATTAATGACAGCAGTCCATATCTTGATTAGTCTGACTAAAGGTAAAAGTCGTGAAGAGATCGCTAGAGATTTTGATGATAATTTGGAATTGGTACGTGTTTGGATAGATTATATGATTGCAATAAATTGGGTGTATAAAAACACAGCCAACGGCACTTGGGTGGCTTCAGATAATGGAAAAATGTGGATAGAAAAATATTATACGATGTGAAGTTAGCTGTTACCTAAGTAGTAAATATAGTAGTCTGTACAAATACATGGAATCATGTTGGCGTTATTGTTTTATATATCATCATTATAACCTATTTTTAACACTTAATGCCAAGAGGAGGTATATTTGTAATTAATTATGATTCTAAAATTAACTGATATTACGCATAATTGCTCTTTATCATAGCCATTATTCATAGTATATGATAAATGCTACTGGTGTGCAACGTACTTTGATAAGACAAGGATACCAATTGACAATATCTGTCCATACTGCAAGACTTATGATATTGAATTAATAAGCCTCCAATTATGCTAAATGATTCGCTTACTGTTGATTATAATGAAAAGCATGAAGTAGATTCAGAATTTGATTCTAGGTTGGTAATACCAGTAAAGATTGACACTCTAATGTATATAGAGATTGAGCAGAGAAGATTTTACAACATGTGTCAATTATAGGAGCGCCCTCCGGTGTCACATTATATTGGCAAGATTACTCAATAGTGTGATAAAGCAATCCGTCCAGAAAAACGGGATTAATTAATGGCCAAGACTATGTATAAATTATAGTATAAATGACATTAGTAGTAACAATAATAGTTACTGCTAATTTATACTAAAACATTTCACGAGCTGTTGTATTATAGCAAAACCTGGTGAAAGTCAGTAATTGTGTCTGTACCTGCACCGCAACTAAACTGTTCACTTCCTGCACCTTCGGCAAGTATGTCCTATCCATCGCCTCCAGATAACTTTTTGGTCGTTGTCGGAATCTTCTTGAATCACGTTATTTCCTGCGTTGCCATGAAGCTGATCATTTCGTGAGCTTCTGTTATACTGTTATTTCCATTACCACCGTTTACATTATCGTTTCCGTTGCATCAATTATCCTGTCATTTCCGCCCCGACCCTTAATAATATCTGAATATGATGCTTCTAGTCGAGCATCATTTCTACTTGTACCTGTAATCACTTTATTACTACCTCTGCTACTAACACACATACTATTAAGTGAGGGATATGGTGATTGAGTTGTCATTTGCCATGTAAATGGGGCCGAAGGTCCTTAAGTACTAAATTATCTATTGCTCTAAACCGCGCAGTAAGCTGTACTACAGCTAAATTACCGTAAGTTATAGGACTAGAACAGTTGAATATGGAAGTTATCTTGATTACATTGTAATTTAATAAGTGCACCAATTTATAACCTCACGTAGATAGAAAACTAGGTTTATGTTGTTGGTCACTGCCGTAATCATGCCCACCATACCAAAAAGGAAATAGGAAAGTTAGGATAATAATGAATCTGGTGGCCAAATTATGTCCATAACTGCTCCCATTGAAGCACTAATAGTGATAACGCTGCCCTACTTTATAGCAGTCGCCGCAACGATCATTTATACGGATAAAGAAACCAGAAAAAGCAAAAGCAATTACGATGTCAATAACAGCAAAGGCATAATCAGCTATAACAATAATGACTAAATATTGCTGCGTAGATCTGGAAAAGTTGTCAAACATCAATTGTGACCTACAGACCGATATAACACCAGTATAAAAATAGATGCGGTCGGTTGACTCTTTAGATCAAGCTTGCTTCTACGAACGTCATGAATACGAGATTTGCTAAATAATATTCAAAGATGAGCTTAATAAAATAATAGTATATGATGTTTGGTGTGATTCGCTTGGCCAGATATCGAAAAAAAGAATGATTAGTAGGGAGTTCCATTTAGACGGACTGATATATACCAACTGGTACTGTTCTAGAATGAATATAGTGTTTAACATGTCAGAGAGCTATAAAGAGCAGGGAAGAGTACAATTGATATTATGTCCATATTGGAACATATATAGTCTGTCAAGACAAACTTATTTTGTTAATTCAAACGAATCAATCATTTTTTGTACGGTTGGAAGGTAATGCAAATAATTTGATGTATTGGCATGATAGCTAATGATGTACGCTCTGTCATCTTTTATCATTAGAACTTCCATTGCTTTACCCATGGTGGCATCTTCCTGTCCTTCTCTATATGTATATACAATTTTCTGTGCAAAACTATTCCCTGCCAGAGTAATTTCATGTGATTCTGGTTTAATAAATTTAAAATCTGATAATTTAGTAGATAGAGTGGTTAGACGTGAAAGAACAAAACCATGTAGCGAAATTGAATCAGAAGTTGGTTTATCAAAAAGTCTGAAAAAATCTTTAATATTATTGTGGTGCATGTTATGAAGTGATATTATAAAACTTGGGTATTTAGCAAAATGATCTTTCATCGGTGGGATGAATTTAACAACTTGTCTCTCTGAAGAATCTTGATCTTCATCTTCTTCCATCTTTTCCCATTTAAATGGATATTGTATAATAATTCCAAAAGCAGAATTCTTGTATGTCACGAAATTTTCAGAATTATTTTCACCTGTCCTATCTCCTGGGGATGTATCTGTATTGTCTGCTCTTTTCTTTGTCTGTGCAAGAGCCTGTTGTTGTAGAATACTGTACTGAATAATATGACTTGAAATAGACAATATCAGTAAAGAAAGTAGAACTAAACTAATTTTTGGGGATAAAAAGTTAGAATGCAAGGCGACTTTTTCTTTACTACGTGTAGAAATAATAATGTATCTTCTAGAGATCGTTAATATAATATATTGCTGAACAAAGTTAACTCGACTATATAGCGATAGATAGCTAAAATAATTGATAGGAATGGATGAATTTCTTGTTTACATTGTAGATTGTTGAATGGCAAATCCCGAAATAACTTAAGGTGATGAAATATTTATTACTGTTGTGGAGTTTAATGGATAATTTAAAAATTTATAAACTTGCATAATTTAAATGTGTAAATCATGAATAAAGCTAATATAACAAAAAAGAGATTTATAAATCGTCTATAACAAGTTGAACATATTTGTAAATGTACACCTATTTAATGACGAAATGGAACCAGTATAAAGTAAATTTACTATATAATTTTAGTAATGACCAATATATCTGAAATATTATGTATAGGCAATGAATTGCTTTCAGGGACAGTTGTAAACACCAATGCTCAATGGATTTCAAAAAAAATTACAAATATCGGAGGATTGATAAAAAGAGTGACCGTCGTTAGAGACGATATTAATGAAATAGCTTCCATAGTAAAGGAAATATTAGCGAGAAAACCCAATTGGTTAATCATTTCTGGAGGGCTCGGCCCCACGTACGATGATAAAACACTAGAAGGTGTTGCCATGGCCCTTGGTACTGATCTCGTATTAGATGATGATGCAATAGAAATGCTAAAGCGAAGTTATACACGATATTCATCTAGTCTCAAATTAAACGAGGTCAGACTAAAAATGGCAAGAATTCCCAGGGGATCAATTCCAATCCAAAATCCTGTTGGTAGTGCCCCATCAATATTAATAGATACTAGTAAATTTGATAATAATATTAATTCCACAGATCAAGGTATACATACAAAGATCATCTGTCTTCCTGGAGTACCGAATGAATTAGAAGCAATTTTTCGAGATAACATTCTTCCACAAATGATAACGATGATCGGGGATTTTCATATTATTGAAACAAATCATGAAATTGCGGGTATTAGTGAGGCTATGATTGCACCCATTCTACTGAAATTGGTGCAATCATTTTCTGATGATTCAATTTATCTGAAAACTCATCCGCGTGGGTTTACTAAAGATAACATACCAAAGTTGAGAATTCAAATTGTCGCAAAAGGAAAGGATAAATCAGCTGTACAATTAACATATAATTACATTTATGACACCTTAATTAAGGAAATACACATATTGAATGGAGAGGTGTTACTAACATAATTGTTCGCTCAGTGAACTCTTTTTGGCTAAAAGCCATTATTGAGAATCGATGTACGAATGTCAAGAAAGGATTGTATTCTACTAGCCCCAATTGGCTAAAGCTATAGTTCAATCTAAATAGTGATTGTTGTAGGTAATACATCTTAGTTTTGATTCACAAATTGCAAATAGTGTAAATTTACATACTCGATTAATTGTACTGATATCAAGTGGATGACTGAACGGAGTAGTAATATCTAATATCAAATATGTCTTCATATTTTTCTTTTATATAATAAAAATTCCTCACATTGATTTATTCCTATATGTTTCATAACCGAATGAACAAAAGGAACTTTTGGACTAAATATTTGTAATCTTTCGTGTTCTTTAATCTTTAGATAGTCCAAATTTATGGCATATATAACCAAATGCTTCAATACAGACAGCTGATTAGCATTGGTATCCAAATAAAGTATTTGAAATTGTTCCCCATCATATTTGTTAACAACCACTACGCCAATAATAGTAGAATCTACATTTTCTGCTACAAGCACAATTTTGTTCGCGATGAGATGATGCAAGGTTGTAAAATCTAAAGGATACCACCTCCACATATCGACATAGCTTTCACCGGACAACTTGAAGATTTCAGATGATTTGAGATATTTGAATATACTATTACTATCTTCTAAATGTGCAGTTCTAATTTTAGTACCATTAGTACTTAGGGAATTATGAGTTTTATGTCCAATAAAATAATTCCATTTCGATACCTTAACAAAACCATTATTTTGCATCAGTAATTGTGACCGGACATTATTTGCTGACACTATTGCAGCCGACTCTTCAGTGCCCTGCTCTATACCATATTCTAACATTTTTTTGATTAATTCTGTTGCTACATGTCTGCGTCTATAATCTGATCTTATTCTGATACCTTCTAACCATATCATCTTTCTATTTGGACATAGGTGGACATGAGAGACTGCCACTATTGTAGAGGATTTTCTTCCAGTGTTAAATTGTTTAATATATTCCTCAGATTTGTACTCCGCTATTATTAATTTCCCATTTGGATCAGAACACCAACTATCCCATACGTGGTGTATATAATCACCCCAATCAAATGTATTAACACAAAATTTTAAAACTTCATCTTTATCATTTTGTTGAGCTCGCCGTATTTTTAACAATATATCATAATCCTTTTACTGTGTATATAATATAATACAACCATATACATAATAATTATAATAATAATAATAATAAATATAAAGTTAATTACGAAATATGTTGATGAAATAACTGCAACCACCATGCAACTTAAGTTGGAAGTAAGGCATACGAATAGGCATTAGAATTCTATACTACTATGTAACAGTAACTCATAACCAATTCACATATCTTAGGCCCAACACAGTGCCTAAATTCGTGTTACATTTATATTATTTGTTTTATTGTTCCAGTATATCCACAAATATAGTACACATAATAATTACAACAAGTATTTTAACTAGTTAAATTACCTCAATTAAAATTTTATTTCTAACGTGTAACAATACCAATTCGTACATAACCCACCTTTAATTCTAATAAATTAAATACTTATCAAGACATAAAACTTGTTAGTATTCCAAGTCTCACTGGTAGGTCTAACATAATAACTTTATCTGCTAGATAATATTTAATTTCTCCATATGGATGAAACAGACATTAAAATACTACATCAAATATTGTCTGATGGAAGATCGTCATATAGAAAAATCGCAGAACAGATTGGTGTGTCGCCACCAACCGTTCTTAATAGAATACAAAAATTAGAAACCAATCATGTCATAAAATCATATTCAGCAATATTAGATCACGAAAAATTGGGCTATGATCTAACCGCAATAATTGAGGTTACTGCGGTAAAGGGTAAAATAACTGAAGTGGAAAAACATATATCAAAATTTCCAAATGTTTGCGCAGTTTATGATATTACTGGATTAACAGATATGTTAATAGTAGCTAAGTTTAGAAACCGTAGGGAGCTGAGCGATTTTGTAAAGAGGGATCTGGCATTACCATTTGTTGAAAGAACTAATAGTCATATGGTATTAGTAACTGTGAAAGAGGATTTTCGATTTTTTTAGTCCATATAGAAGTCTTGGAAATAGAGATCACATTTTTAGTGATAAAATTGGTTTCCCAATCTTGTGAATAAGCTAGCATCAACTTGAAAAGATAAGTACTTATTTATCTACACTGGGTTAACAGATATAAGGCTTTTTCTTTGATGGCTATCTAAACGTTTAATTTTAAAAAAGATGAGCTTTATTTATTATGCTATTGTAGTATAACTATGTTTGAAAATATTGGTCTAACAATGTATATGGCTGCGGGATTCATTGTCACATACTTCTCATTGGAAATGGCCTGGCACATTACGGCTTGTAGAATTCATGACAAAACAATAAAGCCGTATATGTTTAAGCAAGTCAGAACAGTACTCGTAAAGAGATCTAACCTCCAATAATGTATACGAATGATATAACTAGAGTTTATCAATATTAAATAAATAGTAATTAGATATTAACAAAAATAGAAATCAAATCTCAATATGAGCATTTGAAGTAAAGCGGAGATATGTTGGGATGTGGTACTTTCATCACTTCAGACTAGAGAGTAGCTCTTTAAACGGCAGCGTATTTCGTATATCAGATTTTTTGGCCCAGCCACGCCTTGCCTGACCTATACCAAATTTTAAAAAAGCAAAATGAATTGGATGATGTGCATCTGAATCAATTACAAGATTGATCCCTTTTTGTACTGCCATTCTCACATATTCATCTTTCAGATCAAGACGATCATAATGCGCATCAATCTCAAGTAATGTATTCGTATCCTTTGCTTTATCTAATAATTTCTCAATATTAACAGGATATCCTTCTCTTTTGTTAATGCGTCTACCAGTGGGATGAAATATAATATCAATACTAGGATTCTCCAGTGCTTGTAGCAGCCTATCTGTTTGCACTTCGATTGGAAGTAAAAAATTAGAATGAATTGCTGCCCCTACAATATCCAATTTATCCAATATATTATTTGGGATATCAAGGGATCCATCTTTCATTATATTTACTTCGGCTGCAGACAAAATTTTGAAATTCTTACCCACTGTCACTGTTGTTGTTATTTCTTTTCCATCATGAATATGTCGTGGTGGCTCCAGTTTACGTCGAAGTGGAGGTCGTTTTGTGTCATATTGTCCCTGTTTTATTCTATCGTTTAGCTCTGCAATTTTGTTTGCCTGATCTAGTAATTGTGTTTCATCAAGCCCGTTTGTTAATTTCAAACTTTTCGTATGATCTGTTATTGCTATATATTCGAGTCCAAAGTTCTCCTTGGCTACTAATGCCATATCTTCTATTGACATTGTACCATCTGTACTATTACTATGAACTTGCAGATCACCTCTAAGATCATTATATTGAATTAAATGCGGAAGTCCTTTTCCACCATTTTTTGCCAGCTCAATTTCTCCAGTATTTTCTCTAATTTCTGGAGGAATCCATTCTAAATCTAACGCATGATAGACACCCTCTTCGGTTGAGCCTGCGATCTTATTCTGATTTTTGTCAAAAATTCCCCATTCGTTTAAATGAAGGCCTTTTGCGAGTGCTACCTTACGCATGGCTACATCATGTTCTTTGCTGCCAGTAAAATATTGTAAAGCTGAGCCAAAGCTTTCTTCAGGGATAACTAGAAGATCAGCATCAATTCCATTATTTAGCCGTACAAAACTTTTACTTGCCCCCTTGCCAAGGATTTCGCCTATTTCTGGCAGTGAAATGAAATAATCCATTATCTTTTTAGCTTCGTTCGAAGCTACTACAAAGTCAATATCGCCTATTGTTTCTTTCATTCTTCTAAAAGAGCCTGCGGCAACCACGCATTTTACTCCTTTAAAGTTTAGTAATTGTGTCTCGATTTGTTTTACTAGAGGATAAACTTCACCTAAAAGATATCGATCTCTTCCTTTCCTGAATTGTTGAATTTTCTTTAGAATAATTTCTTCCTTTCGTTCAGAAAATCCTCGAATATTACGGAGCTTTCCTTTTGATGCAGCTTTTTCTAAATCTGATAAATCCTTAACACCTAAGTTGTCATAAATGATTTTAATTGTCTTAGGACCTATGCCTTCCAAACCATAAAATTCATCAACATTTATGGAGGTTTTGGATTTTAATTCTTCCAAGTATTGTATCTTACCTGTTTTCAGATATTCTTCAATTTTTGAGGCAATTGCTTTTCCTATGGATGGAATTTGCATTAAGCCCTTCAATCCATGGTTTTTGTATATCTCTTCAATATTTGATGATAAATTCGCAATTACATCTGATGCGGCTTTATAAGATCTTACTTTAAAGATTACGTTAGGACTTTCTTCCTCTTCCATTTCCAGCATAAAGCCAATTTCGCGCAAAACCTTTGTAATGTCAGCATTCTTGATCTTTATACTCCCTTCACCACAATGTCCGTATTTCAATCAATCAAGCCCGATACTTTTCTGTTTTGAATTATTTTACTACTGAACTTGCCTTAATTTTGAATTTGGAAGAATTGATACTCATATTGCAGTCTATGCTTTTAATAGACAAGTCCTGTTAATTGCCACAGCCCCATCTCATTGGACTACAACAATCTTATTGTTAATGTGTGAGTGCTTGAAAATACTAAAAGCCAGTTTCTAAGAGGGATATATTACAGAAATTTGTTTAGGCAATAGTTTTGTCTACTCACTGTTGCTCACTCTTTTAATATAACTTTATTACATTGAAAAGCTCTTGGTGTGTATTCTTCTATAAATCTAGTAACGCATCGTTACATATAACATATTGAGAGTACTGACCAAGCACGCTTATTATACAAGAATATTCAATAATATAATCAAATCTTGTGTAACAAACAATAACCGAATTGTATTTACCCACTTATTATTATTGTTACTCTTGTGACACCAAGCTTAACTGGAAGAGTGAAATCCTCATTTTAGAGTAGACTCTATTTAAGGTGAAAGCGGGATTAGACACTATCTTGGGAGGAATCTACTAACAACTATTGGCGGTCTTACGATCTAGTAACTAACATATGATTTGAAATCTTCAATTGATAGGGTGGTTAGGTCTGATTATTTCAACTCGTTTGGTCAATGTCTTAACGGATCGTCAACGACCGTCCAATAGTATTATCGACCCTATTGAACAATTATTCTTCCAAATACTATCAAGAATTTAGTTATTACTATTCTGGGAGAGTCATTAGGAGATCCAGCATAGCTTGGCAGCAATATTAGTAATATAAGATATTTCACTACAGCTATGAACACATCCTTAGTGCACACAATTAACGTTTCGAGCTAAGCAATATTAGTCCATTGACATGCCCATCAAATTTATATTCTCGTAAGAGAGAATTGAGAATTCGAATAAATACTAGTGGAATATGACTATATCAGGAGAATGGAACGAATCTCGTTATATTCAACCAGATCAAAACAAATGATCCCTGTCTTAGTTATCGTTACTGCACTCCTGATCTCTTCTATTAGCGTACTAACGCCACACGCACTTGCTCAGACATCTCCGCATGCAGTATCTACTAATATGACTTCTGGAAACACAACTAGTACTGATAGTAACAACACAAATGCAACAATGACAGCTACTGCAGAGCTAGACAACAAAAAGACATTTTATGTATTTTCAGAAGAAATGGAAGGTGTCAATGAAACAAAACTTGGTATTCCCGGAGATGTATATTCTCCTTCTGTTTTGGCGGTAAATGAGGGTGACTCTGTAACTATGCACTTTTATAATCTTGATCCAAGCGATAGGCACACCTCCACGATGGCAGCGCCATACAACATAAATAGGGATGTTGGACCATTAGAAAATGCGACTATCACATTTGAGGCAAGCGATCCTGGGGTGTATAGGTTCTATTGTACCTACCATCAACCTACAATGTCAGGACAAGTAATTGTTCTTCCGCCTCCTACTATAGAGAAATCTACTCAAGCAAACCGTGTCTTATTAAAATAATTAATCCCAAGAGATAGTGATATCTCTCATTGCTTCTAACTAATTTCAAACACCGTAGATTTCAATTAGTAGTACAATTCTTATGTATCATCACTCTTTTGCTTCGCACGAAAAGACTAGACCTATTAACTAATCACAAAAGGCTTTCACCGTATAGTTAGGACAGTATTTGGGATTATGCCAATATTACTGTAATGTGAACAAGATGTCTTCACTAGATTCTCATATGATAATTCCCAATTTCATTATAACCCTCTTTAAACGTCTACTCCTTTTTATTTTCTCATTTACGATATAGTTCTGATGTCATTACTACGTTATAGGTATAAATTAGATTAGTTGCTACTTGTCTTCTCTAGCCTCATTTTTATACTTGTTCCATTTATCCGATTGAATATGTATTTTGTAATGATTGTCGTAAGATAACCAGCAA
>JBQCDO010000353.1:0-7396 GCA_051961195.1 Nitrososphaeraceae archaeon
ATAACGAATATTACTGAAGGATCAATAATAGGTAGTAGAACAATCACATTAAGTATGTGCGTATCAAACGATCAATCTAAACTTAGAATGTCTAGTTTTCAAGAATATTTATAATCTGGCATGTTGACTATCGTTACTAGAGGCACCATTTCCGAAACAGACGAATCAGACCGATATCAAATATTATCCAGTATGTTAAAACTTGCTTACGAACTAAAGACTTTATTAACATTCACTAATTGCTACTATCTATATATACCATCAATTTGTACTGTCGATAGGTTGTAAAGTCTAGTGTTGTATTAAACCATGCGCAGTCCTTGGTTTCTTATTATCGAATTTCTTCAGTCTCCCGGATTTGAAAGTTTCATAGTGTTCAACCCTAAATCTTACTAGCGATTTGGGCATGAATTTAGTCACAATGCGAAGCTGACAATATCAGAGATCGTTTTAGATACTTTCAGATTTGATCCCGAACGGGGATTCAGAATTTTAATGTATTATAGGCATCTTTTGTTTTTGCCAGAAACAGTGTCACCATATTAATAAGACTTTTTAGCCTCAAGATGATGTCTTTGTTGTAGTTGGCCACGTTAGACGATAAGTCGCGCATAGAAGCAGAACGGATAATAAAAAAAGAAATCTCTGTTGTATCTAACAATCCTTTTATCATAAAGGGCAATGGCTGCGCTGCTTGTCATGTGTTGTTCAAAGTCAAAGAGCTCATGCATGTAAGCGAGCAGGACGCGGCTGACTTGGTTTCAGAGGTCCTATTGGACAATAAGGCTCTCAACGATGAGTTCATTTCAATGGTCGAGGAGATACACATGAAAGCCCGTATGATGGGTAATATATTTTCAATTAAAACAAGAGAGGCCAAAGACCGTTATATCGATTCTAATTTCAAGAACACACTCAGCGAGTTGACGAGTGACGCCTCTGTATATGGAACAGAGATCGTGATGAGAAGACTGATCTTGTCTAACATATCTCTTAACATCGCTCAAAATCTAGGAGTTGACTATCATGCCGCCATGGAGGAATTATACTATTACATGAGAAAAAAAGACATACAGACACACGAAGAGCTGATACAGTCAATAAGGTCTTTGCTGACTAAGAGAGGTGTCGAGAAACCATAATGCTGATACCATTTACATAAACATATCAGCAGTACGGAAAAATATTGTATATACAATGCTTAGTGCATACTTTCCGGCAATGGTTACCATATTTATCAGCCTATTCATGGATTCGTTCAGGAGGAAGAGGATAAATTTGCAAGATTGAGAGAGCCTGATGGAAAAGATTTGACATCTAAATTCATGCAGTTTTCAGAAGAATTTCTAACGAATAAAAAAGGAGATCCTCAACTTAGGCCATCCATAAATTCATGTCTGGTTAGAATCCCTAGAACTATAAATTCGAAATCTGGGCAGGTGGTTAGTATCATACAAAGATGAGATGGCCTAAGACCTGCGATAAATTATCTGTTGCGTGATTTCAGGAGATGGATTATAGATGAAAAGCTGGAACAGTCCAAGTACGTCAAAGCGCGCGCCACAAGCTCAAGCTAAATTCTTATTCTTACTACTCATTCTATACATTATATTGCTTAAGTAAGCTAGTGAATATGCGACTACTTTCGCAAGTGATCGCTACTTACTTTACTTCTCTAAAACCTTCAGCCTCGCCTCCCTTGAATCTTTCAAGTTCCATTTTCTGTACATTAAGTGATACTTGATGACCATCGAAACCCTCAACAATATGTTTGGGTATCTTGTACCTTGTTCTTCCACCTTCTGTGGAGACCAATATGGAACTTTCATCCACTGCATCGACATTACCTATTAAGTTTCCTTCACTTGATCTGACAGTTTTTTGAATAATCGATTCCCAGTTTTCTATCGAATCGGCCACATAGACGTAAGAATATGGATAGTATATAAGAATTGCGAGTCATACCTCTGGAGGCATGTAATAAAATTTCATTACTCAAATAAAATAGTCGACTTACCGTCGGGGGATCTATTAACCACGAGGTGAAAACAGTTGAAGTTACGTTAATTCACATTGGCAAACAGGAGGTAAAGGAGTCTCAGTTAAAGGATCATCCCAAAGGACAACAGATTAAATAATGATATCGAAGGTAGGCGCGCGCCATCCTTTAAATAACAAAATATATATCTTTAGAGAATAGTAGCAAACAAGTCCACACGAGCCAAATGGTTTAGTTTTGTTAATACCTAAATACGCTTAAAATGTCGGACGATATCGGACTTTTTAACACATCCAGTATAATTATCTCGGAAATAGCGTTACAATACGATATGTGAGACGTCAGGTTATAAATATTATCAGAAGTCTAGATTTGACCATATTGTTCGTATTGTCAAAGTTGAAGTCTACATTATAGCCAGACTATTAGAAGATGTACTTCCTTAGGACAATGTAGAAACCATCATCAATATTACAAGATTAGTTAATCTATGCATGTTGTAGGTTATGCATCTGAAGGATAATTCCCTGCTCTGTGTTGTGGTCAATTTAGACATAAGATGTTCTCCAAATAGTCTCTTTATGACTAGTTTCATCTTTATTTCGTTGGTTGCACAGTAATTTGGAATAGCCACGTTTCATCTGCTTTCTGTATTTGCCATAAGTTCTCCATATCGGTACATGTTCATAGCGAGCTGGGATTATACTGAATGCATGCAAGTCATCTCTTACCAACCGATTATTGTCCTCACTATCATAACCCTTGTCAGCTGTCACCACAGATAATGGGAGTATATTTGACGTTCTTGTTATAATTGGTCTAAAATCTATATTATCATGTCGTGTAGGAGCTCGTCTTATCCTACTGTTACAGATAATTTGTTGCAATACATCTGCTCCAATAGATAATTATGCATGTTTTCTTCTTGCTCCTGTTAGTTCAGCATAATACTGTGAAGCGTGAGTTATCTTGAATCCTGTTGAATCTATTCCTACAATGATATGCTTGGTACCGCTTATTACAATGAATGAGGAGATTATCTTTTCAAGCAATGCATTATTGATTCTATCTGTAAACTTTTGCAATGTTGTAAAATGAGGAATACGTGATAATCCTAAAAATAATCTAAGGTAATGGGCTTCAACGAGTCATTCGACAAACCTTCTATAACTCTTCCCTTCATACTGTTTTATTGTGAGCAATATCAAATGCTGCCACATCGTAAAGACATGATTGCTCTTTCTGTGAAGAAACAATGGTATTCTTGAACTTCTTAGAACACGATACATAGTATTTGATAGTCGAACATATCTTGATTCTTTCAACATCCATACTGGATTATGCTCATACAAAGCTCTAATGGTGTTCAATACTTGGTTTCTAAAGCCCCTATCAGTGATAATCCTTTATATAATTCGCGTTCTCTATGTTACGAGATGAAATCTGGTGCTTCTTTTGGCATAGTGTTAAGTATCGGAGCGGTACTGTTCGCGATTTTGCCTAATATCTTGCCGTTACAACAACACCTCGCCATGGCACAACTTGTACCTGGTAGTGCACCAGCACCACCACCACCAACACCAGTTGTTGGCAATAAAACAGTACAACTGGCTAATACAACAACAGAACTAGCTAATACAACAGCATCCGTACCAGCCATTAGATCAGGAGGAGCACAGCCAAGCTGCCCCCCTCACTGTAATGACTGATGAATGACGTTGTTAGCAAAATCCCGAAAATGCTGAAAAATAAGACGAATGCAACTAAAGAAATATCCACATTTTTACACAACATCTTGATATTAAGACCTACGATTACAGTTGAAAAGGAAGTGATGGACTTCCTTCAACTATTGTATGAATAACAGGATCATTGTTCGTCCATACTACTGTATATCTTTAACATTAACAGTACTTGTATTGAATGCTTTATCTACCAGATCTGCTGCATTAGACTGTATTGAAACATCGATTACATTTTTCTGACTGCTTAAATATATATGCTATATGTCAAGAAAATGTCAGTATTCCCTCATTTAATTAGCTGACTACTTTTCTCCTTCTTTCGTTTAAGCACATCTCTAATATTAACGGGTCAAGATCAATCGTGATTTATAATAGCATGTAGACCAGCTAAGTATAAAAAATTCAAAATAAACAAGAAAAGGGAGTATTAGGAGATTTCGTTCCTAAAGAGGCGATGGGCCTAATACACAGGAGTAGGGCCCAGAGTGTTGACCTTATCACTGATGCATCTACTTAGCATAATCTGTTGTAGTTGGGTAAACCCTGGTCGGGCGGCTGCTAAGTTATGAATAACCTGGGTCGGAAACAAATGAAATCTGTCCCACTGAGTCATATTTCCATTATTCAGCATATCCCATATCCCGGACATATCAGTTATTGGTTTTGCTGTATCTCCTGGAAAACCATCATGAGCAACATTTTCATTTAGTAATTTTACTGTGTTGTCGGTAGTTAATAAGGAGACGAAGTTCTGTGTACTTTTAGTCCAATTTTGATTATCGCCAATCGTCTTCCCCACAAACGCGTCGCCAACTGTCTTGACACAACTCGAAAGTGGGTCATTTCCTAGGCTTTGTGCTACTACAATTGAATCTGAAAGAAAGATCACTGTTGTGAGTCCGGCTGCGGCAAAGAGTGAAACTATGAACAAGGATACGACTGCGACTTTTTGGGAAATATTTGTCTTTTCCAACATGCCAATCTCACCTATTTGACGATCTCAAAGTCACCCATCATTCCATAGTCCTCGTGGAAGAGCAGATGGCAGTGATAGACGGATTTTCCCACATAATCATTAAATGGTATCCTAATAACCACACTTCCTGGAGCAGTTGGAATCATAACTGTATCTTGGTATCCGTGAGCGTTATATGGCTTTCCATTAACTGACATTACCTGAAAGTGATTCGTATGAATGTGGAATGGATGAAAATTGCCGGATACCTTGGGGTCATGACCTATTAGCTTCCACTCCTCTACAGTTCCAAGCTTTACTTTATAATCTAATCTGTTAGGATCAAACGTCCTATTATTTATCGTGTATATCCAATTTCTGTCGTCTGATTGCCAATAAAGGACTCTGTGAGCAGCAATGGTCGCATTACTCAAGTCTTTCTCCTCGTTGGAGAATGTACGTAAAGTTGTTGGAATAATATTCACATCTTTTTGGTTACCTTGTACATGTGCAGTCACAAGGACCGTACCCAACGGATGATCATTAAATGCGTCGTTAACAACGCTTAATGGAAAAGATCCGTTACCTGTCCCAGTTACTAATACATCAAACCGCTTTCCAGAAGGAAGAAAAAGAGTATTATTTTCCCGTACTTTCCAAACCGGATATCCATCTTCTGCTATAATATGGAATTTGTGATCAGTGAGTCCGACTGAGATGTAGTTCTCAGAACCGATGTTTGCTATACGCCATAGCTGAGTCTCTCCGGATTTAATGTTGACCTGTGGATTGATTTCTCCGTTAACGGTTAATCTTTCATGACCTGTAAGTGTATTACTCATATTACGTGTAGTTTGAAATAAAGGGTCAAATGGAAAATCTCTAATGGCAATGTTCTGTGTTGTTATATTTTGTAACGGCTTTGGCAATAACTTTTGTAACCCTTCAACAATAAGCAACCCAGACATACCTGCCGAAACTTGGCTATACGTAAGCCCATGTAAATGTGGATGATACCAGTCGGTACCTAGAGGATGATCTTTTGGAATATAGACAGTATAATGCTGTGTCTTACCAGGAGCAACTTCAAGAAATATATTATCCGAATTATTTGCGGGAGACACATGAAATCCATGAAAATGGACATTGGTAGGCTCATTGAGATTATTTATCAAATTAATTTCCAGTCTATCTCCAGGATAGACATGCAAAGTAGGCCCTGGAAGAGAACCATTATAAACCATAGCAGTGATTGTCTTGTTGTCAACCTTCCCCACTTGATAATCTGCTGTGAGGGTAGTTTTCAAAACGCCGTTTTTACTCCATACATCTTTGGGCTTTGAAAAATTCATTCCAGGGAAAGGTGTAGATTGAGGTTGGTTTTTTATAAAACCTTGTCCAAATGCCTGCTTTTGGACGAGGAAGGAGGTGGTACCGATACTAGATACAAGTAGGCCTGCAAAAATAGCCAATGATAAAAATGAACCTAAAGATAGATTGCTTTCTTCTTTCATATTACCTCTTCAAGAGAGGGTAATACTCATTCTTAACCTTTCTGGTAACAAAAAATCTACAGTTAATGGAGATTGGTAGCGTTTGTCGCAATTGCCTTATACTCAGATGTGATAACAATACGTCCTAGATAGAGACTGGCGTCACAGGATGGTGATAATTTGTGTATGTTGTATATCATGAGGCGCGCCAAGACATTTTCCGCAATTTATACTTGTTCCTGCTTAGCCATAGCAGATATTCATATAAATCTCACTTAACCAATAAATAGATTCTATTGGCAGTTTGTTATACCACAATTTACAAATTCCCGGCAGATAAACACAAAACATTCTAATACAATGAGGCGCTTGAAGAGATTTAGGCAGGTTATAGAATCGGACAGCGAAAAGTACATCAAAAAAGAGGCTAAGCGATTGGCAAAAGAAAATGGATGGGATAAGATTCATGCGTTATCATATCTTCGTACGAAATACGAAAGAGATAACCGTGCCGAAGAGGGCGCGATTGTTACTAAAGTCATATCTAAGGAAGAGGCTAATGAAATTAGAGAATACGATGACGATTGATAAGGAATAATTAAAAAGTTAATAGGCTCACTAAAGCTGGGTTAGGTTGAGACACACAATACATCGATAGCGAATTATCATCTGACATATCTGACGTATCTGACACGACTGTCAAGGGCGATCAAAATAAGGTAACATTGTCTGTGTCTGACGCATATGACCTATCTGACGCGACATCTGCTAACACGAAAACGTCGCCCGCATTCAAGACTGAACATAACACTAAGCTATCTGATATATCTGACTTGATGGTGACCGATACCAAGAAAATGGCTTACATGACAATGGATGAGCAAAATCCCAAACCATCTGACGTATCTGAACATATGACACGGCCGCAGACTTATAGTTTAACTGAGAAAGAACCACACAATATCTTTAGACTTGGAAGATCTGATACTTGGGCTTGTCAAAATTGCAGACAAAAAGGTGATGTACATTACATGAGGTGACACTTGTGCAAAGGAGAGGCAAAATAGTCGCTATCATCATATCTGTCGGGCTTAATTAGATAGGGGAGATTTCATGTGTGGGAAAAGTAATCCTGCACCAGAATACTGATTTTCATCCTCGCTAATCATCAATCAATCTAAGAGGGTCTTAGAAACTTTTTGGT
>JBQCDO010000354.1:0-3354 GCA_051961195.1 Nitrososphaeraceae archaeon
TGGACAGTATTATCTGTACTACAAGAATATATGAAAGTATCAGGCATCAACTCGGATCATCAAATTGAAAGCGGAAGAAAGCACGTATTTGTCATAAAACATGAGTTAGGAGAAAATTGGTCTTTGTTTACAAAAGAATTATTAACGCAAATATTTGAGTCGCTTGCTCAGGTTAGAGCTGAATTTAGAACTACTCCAAATACCACTACTGCTGAAGTAATATTATGATAATGACTACATAATAATAGTGCGTTGTTTTAGTATAAGTGATCGTCTGTTCGAATGCTACATTCGCTATTATATCGACAGGACTTGATTGTTAGACAATTTACTATAGCGGAGTTCTATTAATTTGGAAAGTTCATAACTTCCAAGACCACTTTTATAGCTGCATAATTAATATTATTAGGATTAGGATTATGACTAACTAACAATTATAATTGGGTAGGACAAATATCTCTAAACCAAGAATTGGAAGTAAATCTACCAAACAATGAGTGTTGATCAACAAGTAATGTAGGGTCGACTAACAGACTCATGGCTAATGACTGATTTGTCATAATTGCCATAAGAATATCGTTATCTGTTATTATGCCAATCATTTTTCCAGTATTATCTACTACAGGCAGTCTACGAATATTTTTGCCTGCATTGTTGAGATTGCGTCATTAATAGAGGCAAATTTTCTTAAAGTGATTAGCGGTTACTCATTATTTCAAATATTGGAATATCTACAAGAAACGTATCAGAAAATACTATAAGATGCACATAGTTCCGTTCCGTTACTGCCTACTACTACTGCCCCATTCTTCTTAATACTAGGAGCTTTTGATTCTTTTATATTTTTCAAAATAACAACACTACCAACTTTTCTATTAAACATTAATTTACAGACATAACGTACACTTTGATTTTCATTGGCAGTTACTACGTTAGTAGTCATAAAGTCAGACACATGGATAAGTTCGCTAGGATGGGCAGTATTTTTTATTCATAAGCAGGTATTATTATGCATATGCTATTTCTAATCTATGACTGCTTTGCATTGCACTGCAAACTTTAACAATATATTATTATTACACTATACATTTTTGACAGTAATTGTATTCAAATTCATTATCCCAGAAGGCTGGCGATTTAATTGAAAGAGATTTTGCTACCCTATGCGAAGACGCCAATATTGTAGATGCAACTCGATTGATGAATAGTAAGAATACATCTTCTATAATTGTCAGACTCAAAAATTCTGAAGAACCAATTGGTATAATTACCGATAGGGATATACTGTATCGAGTAGTAGCTGAAAGCATGGATCCATCAAAGATCACACTAAAGGAAATAATGAGTTCACCACTCTATACAGTTGATAAGGACGTATTAGTAAAAGACGCAGTATCAATCATGAGAAACAAAGGAATAAGGAGATTGATAGTAACAAATAAAAACAAATCCGCTGAATCAGATTTATCTTCTTATACCAAAGACAATGGCAAGATAAGTATACTTGGTGTCTTAACTTTAATGTCAATCGTTGGAGAATCATCTACTCAAAGTATAAGTTTGGCAGATATCGATATTTCTGATCCTATTATTGCATCAAAAAATATTGCGATAGTTTGTCCTTATTGTGGATCGAAATTTGATAATAAAACTGACTTGTCAAAACATATAGATAGAATTCATATCGGATCCGGTCTCCTTGAAGGAGATACAACACAGTGGTAGCGTTTTGTGCTATCATGGTATATTGGTCATCTGAAATATATGCAGCAGCTTAAATAGCAGAAATCTTCACTACATTAGCTGATTCTAGAATCTTCTAATTGTGGTTATATATGTATGCACAATAAGTGCACTTTTGCAACAAGATTATTACTAAGAAATTGAAAACAGTCGCTTATTGCTGATATTGATTGATTGATTGATTGATTGTATGTTCTTGTTAAGATGAGATGAGGTGAGATGAGATGAGATGTCTTACAAAATCATCTATATGTATAATATATCAATCGATAGGTAATCTCTCACTAAATGCAGAATTTTTAACCAAACGCAAGCGTGTTGAGAACTTGTGCGACAGTAAAGACTTCTTTCGAAGTAAATTTCGGGACCATTAGTAGGTCAGAATTATTTACTTTGCAATAACGACAGTACATTTGGCATTGTGAACAATCTTATATGTTGTACTCCCCAACAAAAATTCCTTTATCTCGTGAGGTCCTCTACTTCCAATTACTATCATGTCAACCCCTTTAGTATCAGCTAACTCCAAGATTTGGCCAGCAGCACTAATTCCACGGAGCTGTGTTGTAGCTAGAGATGATAGATTAGACTTTTCAGCCCTTTGACGGTACATTTCTAAAAGCTCCTTACTTTGTCGTTCCAACTCCTTAGAAATTGAATATCCAACATTACCATATTCCTCAAGCACGTTAACGATTAGCAAGTTCGATTTGCATCTAGAAGCAAGGAAAGTTGCATATTCGAAGGCCTTGTCAGAGTATTCGGACCCATCAATGCCAACTAGAATTTTTGACAACATTTGTAACCTATTTTAGAAATTGCATTATATTAATTAAAGTCGTGTACAAAGCACTGCTTTGCAAACGCACTGTCAAAATAGACGATAGCATCAGTTTTTCTTGTAGAATGGCGACTAAAATAAAATCGATATATGAAAATGACGAAAATAACATTAACAACATAAACAATATAGATACAATGTTGTCTGCAACGATCCACCAATACCAAAGTCCTTTAGTGCTACAACAAACACCAAAACCTAAGATAATTCATGGAGAACAGGTAATGGTTAAAGTTGGGGCTACGGGATTATGTCACAGCGATCTTCATCTGGTTAATGGAGATTGGAAGAAAAGCATACCTCTTCAACTACCAAAAATACCAGGACATGAAATTGCTGGTTGGATAGAAGAAATAGGTGATTCTGTTCCAGAAGGATTGTTACAGAAAGGCGACGAGGTTGCCGTCTTCGGAGGTTGGGGATGTGGAATTTGTACTCAATGTAAGAATGGAAATGAACAATTATGCAATTATGCAAAATGGCCAGGTATCACAGTGGATGGCGGTTTTTCAGAGTACATCTTGGTAGACTCCTACAGATTCTTAATCAAAATTGAAGGCGAGGGAGGTAAATCTAAACTATCTATAGAAGAATTAGCCCCACTTACTGACGCAGGTCTTACACCTTATAGAGCCATCAAAAAAATTAGACACACACTAGGGCCCAGTAAGGTTATAGCTGTAATGGGAATAGGGGGGTTAGGATATTATGCAGTACAGTATGCAAAAATATTGGGACAGACATCCGATATTATAGCACTCGATAGACAG
>JBQCDO010000355.1:0-2698 GCA_051961195.1 Nitrososphaeraceae archaeon
TGAATAGACTATAGACAATCATCAGCTACTGACAGCCACATTGTACGCATATTGATCTTGCGAATAATATCGATCTTTGCGCTCCTTGATCTCATCATAGTAGTCAGTTTGTTGATATCCCACGTTCAAACTTGTTATCTATGAAAGTCTGTAATTCAGTTCGTCGTCATTGATCCTCTCTTACCCTGTAATCTAAGTATGTCTGCTGCGTAAGCCCACAACACTAGATCGTCATCATCAGGGTACCGCTTCCACATATGTGTACCGACATAGCTCATATCACAGACTCCCTTCTCTTCGAACGGACTCCAAATTCTTGCGCACATCTCACATGCCACTAGAACTTTAGGTCTGATCCTCCCCATGATAAGCCTCATTCTAATCTCTTAGGCATGAATAGTAGTCTCATTCTCAAGTGCTATCAGTAACCAGTCTTGTTCTTCCTCAGAGAAAGTGAAAGTAAATCTGAGTCGTGGCAGTTCTGGTGACGATGATGGTGATGACATAGCAGTACCTACTGGCCCTCCTCTAACTGTTCTTCCAGACGTTGTTGTTCTCGCTCTTTTTTGCGATGAAATTTCTCGGAATGTAATAGTAGCGCTTTTGCATTGTGCTCGACTGGTCTACCACATTCAACACACCTTGTTTTTCTTATTATCATTTTGGCGCCCCCTCATCTTTCTTTGTCTTCATCTTATCATACAATATTTGCAGCTTTTTCGTTCCTTGTATGAAAAACCTACTCATGCTATAGACGTCAGACGGAGTATGCTTAAAAATCTCATTCTCTACTACTAACAATAACCAGTCTCGGTCTCTCTCGGTAACGGTAAAAGATGACATAATATAATTATTGAACAATTATTATTTGAGGAGTAAGATTGCAGTGCATTACAATGACATCATACATGGTGTGGCATTGTCCGTTGTTTGAAGCATTTGCAACAGACATAATGAAATTATGATTTGTAGAAATTATGTCAATTAGTCAAAGCTTCAAGAAATATTATGTCAATAACATATGGAAAGAATTTAAACATGTCAATAATGGTACTTATTGCTCCAGACAAACAAATAACAAAGACATATTCATATGTGATCGTAATCGCATTTAATAAGAAGAATAAAGTAGGCATATCGGTAAATGCCTCCTAAAATTGTTGATGTAAAGACTTCTCTCTGTGAAATAAAAGATAACGCAATTGTCGCAATTTCTGGATTTAATATGGCTACTACTCCAGAGTACTTGATTCTTGAGCTTTATAGACGATATGCTGAAGAAGGACATCCAAGAAATATATTTATAATTTCAGACGCTCTTCCTGCCAGTCCTGGAAGAGCGTTAGACCATATAGCGGAAAATTTATTCAAAGAACCAAATCAGGAATTTCTTAGAGGTATTTTGCTGCCTTTCTTAGGCTTTTCGCCATGGTTACAGAAGCTTGTAACAGATAATAGAATAGAAAGTTACGGATGGCCAATAGGTATTACAGCATATTGGTTTAGAGAGATATCAGCTGGAAGACCGGGCCTATTGACGAAGATAGGTGTAGATACGTTTCTAGACCCAAGAAAAGAGGGCGCAGTATTAAATGAACGTGCAAAAAATAAACTTTCATGTAGAGTGAGTGTACTTGATATAGAAAAAACAGATTATCTTCTCTATCAAGCTCCGAAACCGGAATTTGCTTTAATCAGAGCTTCGATATCTGATGAGAAAGGTAACCTTTCATTACAGGATGAGGGAACACGAGGTACAGTTCTTAGTATAGCCCAAGCTGCCAAATCTAGGCCAAGTCCCGGTATGGTAATAGCTCAGGTTAGATGGATAACAAAAGCCGGTACTATGAATCCAAGAGACATAGATGTCCCTGGTCCATTAGTAAATAACATTGTAATTGCACCAAAAGAATATCATTGGCAGAGTGCCACCATAGAGTATGATCCTAGGATTTCCTATAAGGTAATGCCGCCAATTAACGAGAACTTATTGAATGGTATTGCTAAAACATCCTTGAAAGTAGATGAAAAAATAATAGCCAGGAGGATCTTGTTGGAGTTAATAAGATTATTCCAAACTAAACGAGATACAGTATTGGTAAATCTAGGAATTGGAATTCCAGCCTTGATCTCATTAGTTGCTGCTCAGGAAAATGTAACAGAATTAATTGTATCAGTCCTTGAATCTGGTCCTTGGGGAGGTGTTGCTCTATCTGGAAATGACTTTGGATTGGCAGTAAGTCCCTTTGCACTCTCATCCATTCCTGATGTATTCTCTAACTTTGAGGGTGGGATAATTGATGCTGCTTCTCTTGGCTTTCTACAAGTCGATAAAAAAGGAAATGTAAATCCATTTATGCTACCAGGAAGAATATTTGGAGCTGGTGGATTTCCAGTTATAGCCGGATGAGTACCCAGGATTTACTTCGGAGGAACTTTTACCGCAGGAAGAACCGAATTTAGCATCACAAATAATAAGCTGAATATAACTCGAGAGGGTGCCATATCAAAATTTATCGAAAGTGTGTTTGTGGTTGCATTTAGTGGACAACAGGCGATAAAATACGGACAAGAAATACTATATGTTACCGAGAGAGCTGTTTTTAGATTAACTAAAAATGGAATAACTCTTGAAGAGGTCGCTCCTGGAATTGACGTTGACAGAGATGTAATACAAAAGATGAGCTTCGAGCCTATG
>JBQCDO010000356.1:0-24955 GCA_051961195.1 Nitrososphaeraceae archaeon
ATATTCGGGTTAATAGACCTTCGTGATACTATTGAGTTTAATACAGGAAGATTCACCACTCTTTCAGCCGGATTATATTGCTACTTGTACTGTTCTCTAAAGCCATGGGTTATCTACCTAATACACCAATACAGATTGACCGAAGTGCATAATATTAAAAATTATTGATTGCTGGGTGACCGTCTTATAATAAATACTAGTGCCGCATATCAATCTAACTATGCTCTATCCACAGCGTGTGCCATACAAGATCCAAAATGCTCTGGTTAGCATTAATATTATATTAGACTAAACTTGGAATCAGCCAACCGTATTGACTCCTAATTTGATTCATTAAGAGTCAGAGAGGTTAACCTATAGCCGAAATAGTGTCTACGTGTCAGCAAAGTCTTTATTTCCTATTATCTTTCTTAAAAATTCTAAATTTTGATAATCTTTTTTGTATATCAAAATATTGAGATAGTAAGGTCGGCGATTTAGATGCTATTATTTCCGAAAACCTCCATCCAAACTTTATCATATACGGCGTAATAAATGTAGTAATTACTGTCATCGCTCCTACCATTGGAAGAATAAATGAGCTTGTAACACCAATATCTGTTCCTCCCTTGGCAACGACTAGGGCCAACTCACCTCCAGAGGATGACAACCCAAAGCCAGTCCTCAATGCAGTCAACGTACTAAATCCTTGTGCCCTTGCCGAAATAAAGACAGTGAGGAATTTTGCTACCAAGGATATCAACACCAATACAATAACAGGAATTATGAATATAGGCAGAAGTCGAATATCCATTAGCGCACCAACCGAAACGAAAAATAAAGCAGCAAACATATCTCGAATCGGCGTAGCAAGAACTTTCGTAACTGAATGTACCTTGGATTCTGCTATCAACACGCCTGCAAAGAACGCTCCAGTTGCAACAGATATTCCAATCTCGTATGCCACAAAAGATAAACCAAATGCTACTCCTAGAACTGCTACTATAAGTAAGTCAGGTTGATTTGTGCTTCCTATGTAATTGACAAGCCTTGGTACTACTCTTGATCCAATGTATAATACACCTCCAATGAATGCCAATACTGATAGTATAGAAACTACTAATTCTCCTATAGATACCTGACTTGCCTCTGTAGAGGTTATAGATTGCAGAATTGCCAGAATAGATATTATTATAATGTCCTCAATAACTGCTACTCCTAATATCAGAATGGATGCTTGCTCTTTTACCATATCCATTTCTTCTAAAATTCTCATAACTATAACAGTGCTCGTTACCGAAATTGCTAGGGCCAGGAAGAGGCTATTCGAAAGTGAATAATGCAATACTTGTGTTCCAATGACAAGTCCAATCGCGAATGTCCCTAACGCTTCAGATAGCGCAATTACAAAAGCCTTCTTACCAATCTTTCTGAGTTTGTCTATGGGAAATTCCATTCCCACAACAAATAGTAGAAGAATAATACCAATTTCAGCGAACAAGTTCAAAACATCTATATTTATAATTAGGCTAAACGGCGGGGTATAGGGACCAATAATCATTCCGGCTAAAATATATCCTATTACCATAGGCTGTCTAAGTTTGTACGATAATAGAGCCATGACTGAGGATACAATCATAATGACAGCGAAGTCCTGAACTATTTGGCCAATTTCAATGGCGACCATACAGAAGTTCTTTGCATAATAGCCATTTATTGGTTATAAATTCTGATTCAGTTAACTTTTCATTTTTTACACTATTAGTTGAGGAATAGTTAGCAAATATTTATATCGATACAACCGCTAGTATATTGACCTCTAAGCGACAATAATTTCGTTAAGTCCTTAAAAAAGTGTCTACTTTAACCACTCTTTCATTATTACGCCTTCTCCGAACTAGACTTCTGTAAAGTTGCTACTTCTATTAGGCGATGATATCTCGTCAGTGGAGTACACAAATGTCTAGCTAAGATAAACATATCCTAGGATTTTATTTGTTGACGAAACCATTAGGAGATTACTAGGTTGATCCATGTTGACTAAACGTCTTGTTTTCAAGAAATTACTTAAACTAGAATAATGGATAGTCCAATTGAACCCACGTTACATTTCTAAAATAAATCTATTGATACCAAACATGAGAAAATTTTTTTTAGAAGATAGGCATAATTATCCAGCTTTTCCCAAACCAAGGAAACCAAGACTTGAGTTCTTCCTTTCTTGTGCATAGCATCTTTCATAGTACTTGCACGAAAGGCAAAGCTCGCACGGCTCTACTATCGGAACTCTATCTTCTTTGAGTAACGTACTTAAAATCCTAGCTCTTCTGACTATTTCTTGAAGCATTCTATTATTTCTTGTAAGAGAAAATTCGACAGTATCACCGTTGATATCTGTATAGATTAGAATTCCATCTGTTTTATCAAAAGCAAACAGACATGCGTTCAGATATAGTAAATCCCTTGGATGTGGTGTAGCGGGTAGCTTGCTTATGAGCTCGAATTTCACTACGTATTCTCCATCCACAACCATATCGGCAGAGGCCAATATTGATAAGGCATCAACTTTGTATTCAGAGTTAATATTACTAAAAAGTCTTCTAATACTATCCTTAATCAAAACAGATATTGTAGAGTTAGAATCTGGAGGCAGAGGATTTTTTCGTTCGTAGTACGCCAAGCGTGTACATCGCGAAGCCTCGCTAGCATGTATTTTATCTGGATTCAATTTGTCAGGGTATCTGATCTGGTTATCGTAGGCACTTTCAAATTCCTTGTATATCATTTTTTTTACATCTCTACTGCCTAACATCTCCTGCAAGGTAGGATTAGCCACTATATATACTTGGAAATTTAGATATTCTTAACAGGAGCATCAATTTGTCGATAGTCAAAACAACTGAATATTATGAAGATGACCCCCCCGCGTCGTAAAAGATCGCGATCCACTTAACAAGTAATAGTGTAATATGATTCATATAACAATTTTACCAACTTTAGACGGAACTCAAATCTTATCCTTTATCCTAGATCATAGCAATATTATATCATGCAATCAATTATATCATACGAATTTTATCTGCTATGGACTAATGAATACGGAAAGAACTAGATGATAAAATGTCATAATTTAGGGTAAAGGATATTTACGCTAAGGAACCTATTACGCAAGAGGTTTGTTAACAATGGAGCAATCTATTATCTTATGACCGTCGATAAATACAGACCTGAATTTTCTTAGTAATCGAAGAATAAGAGGTTAGAATTCCATCAGACGATTCTAAATAATAATTCTAAGATAATTATGTTCCTTAAGGTTGATAAACCAAAAAAAGATTTTCATATCAGAATCGGTTATAATAATATGGTTGAGTTTAAATCTGATCAAATTATAGAGAGTCCGGAAGAGAGGAAAGAGCGCTTTTTGCTCGAGTTTGAGAAGCCGTTTAAATGTGAGAAATGCAACGAGAGATTCAAGAAAAAGAAATACCTGCGAGAACACAAATCTGATATACATTCTTACTAATTGATAACTTGTTTTTATTCAGGCTATTAAATAAATAATTCGCAGCAATAAATTTAAAGGGGTTAAACAAATTTTATTATTTGGATACGCCGAAGTATGAAAATTTATACCAAGTCCGGTGACAAGGGCGAAACCGGCTTAATCGGTGGAAAAAGAGTTTTAAAGAGTAACCCAAGAATAATTGCTTATGGCTTTATAGATGAATTAAATTCAGGCATAGGATTCACCATTTCTCTACTGAGGCACAATTCGAATAACATTTTTACCGATATTATAAATATTTTAACTAAAATTCAAAATGATCTTTTCATTCTCGGAGCGGATCTAGCAGAGCCGTCTTATGATATTCGGGAATCCAGTACAGAAATAGGCAACAAGACGTCGCTTACAGAAGCGACTATGACCTATTTCTTAGAGTCAACTATTGATCAGTATGAGGTAGATTTACCTCAAATTACTTTCTTTTTGCTACCTGGGGGAAGCCTAGCAAGTTCCTCACTTCATTTGAACAGGACAGTTGCACGTAGGTCTGAAACTGCCGTAGTCAGCCTCTCACAAAAAGAAAGTGTGAATCCTTCAATTCTGACTTATCTAAATAGACTGTCCGACCTCTTATTTGTTTTCGCCCGAGTAGTAAACCGACGCTCCGGACTGTCGGATATTAAATGGGAAGGGATTAAATAGTCGAGCAGTCTTTACTAATGATTAATACAGCCACATATTGATATGCTTGCAATGCTGTGTTGGCATAACATTTCTGGTTTTCACGACAGAGTCGCTTTATCATCCTGAACACTGATATATCTGAACTTAATATCCAATGCCTATTCCGCGATCAAACTCAGGCAACCACGTGATGAAACTAACATATTCCGACCTGCATCAGCTTTTTCTTTATGGTCTAAAACTCAAGTCTATCAAGAGGGCTGGGTGGGTTAGCAAGGTGGGAATTAGTGATCCCGAATCGGTAGCAGATCATTCATATTCTGTGTGCCTCGTAAGCATGATATTATCTGATCTGCTAGATTTAGAAACAGAAAAGATTCTCAAGATGGCAATTCTACACGATTTGACTGAATCGATAATCGGAGACTATCTTCCAGATGAGATAGGCAGGAAACGAAAACGTGAATTAGAAAGGAACGCCATGGAATTGATTTTGCAATCAATTCCGAGATCGATTCGCTTAAAATACAAAACGATTTGGCAGGAATATGTGCAAAATAGAAGCCAGGCTGCGAATTTTGTACATATGATAGATAAGTTAGAGTTGGCGCTGCAAGCCAAACAATACGAGCGGAGCTATCCTAAAGCTTTACTTTCTCAATTCTTAAATACCTCTAGGAAGTCTTTCAAGTCAAATAACATTTTTCCTATTATGCTGAATATCCTAAATACTTTAAAATCACCATCCTAGGTAGAATATATATGCAATATTTCACTGCACTGAAAATGGGTGAAAAACGCGTCAGAGCAGCCCAAGAAATCTTGAACACATTCGCCGGACATGCCTTACCTGCGTTAGCCTTGAAGGATAATAGGGATAATATATGGGAGCCTGTAGGCGACGAGAACTTAATTGCTGTCAAAAAGGAAACAAATGGATACCTAATAGCAATTTGTGACAAAAACGGAATTGCAAAATCGATCTCTCAGTGGTTTACAGAGCCAGATATGAATAGAATTATTTCCAGGATCAAAACTGAGAAAAAATTAGAAGAATACTTTGGCAAACTCTCCCTACCGGTTTAGTGAAGAGTCAATTGACATCAGCAAAATAATAATATTAGTCATTACAATAACGATATATCCTAATTCTATTTGTTCTTCCTGGCAGAAATTCGAAATTAGGATTTATTGATTTTCGTAATAATAAAATCTGAATGTGTGTGCTATTCAATTATAGATCGGGATCGTGAGGTCGAAATTTATAATTCGGCACTATTTCAAGAACATTAACGAAATATTAATACATGCTATCTGTTACACTACTTTCTAGATGACGATGAACTGTCCTCTATGTGGCTCACTTATGGTGTGGTTAAATGGATCTATTAGTCATGATCGTCCAGTTAAACAATACCAGTGCAGAGTCTGCAATATATTCGTATACAAACAACTTGATGATTCATATCAAATAGAGGAAATCAAATACCAGAAATAAATACCTCAAAAGAGGCAAGCCTTTGCACTACAGACGATACAATCAGTTGATTCAAGTCGAATTAAGATATAATATATTCTTAAAGCAGTAAAACTAAAAGCCCTAGCCTAAGGTTAGACTAGACAGGAATGTTCTAGAAAATTGTTGTGCAATCTGCTATTGACAAGACTTGATCTTACATGTTGCCAATTTCAAGAGTAGAGTAGACATCATCATCTATGCCAATTAGTCGGATTATAAAAAATCAGGATTTATCTGCAGATGACAAAAGACCTATTATAATGGTTTGATCCAAAAGTTCTGTTCTCTATAATTCAGATCCAAAATATGGCTGAAATAAAAAGAAGATAAGCTTGGGTTAATCGCTTATATCTAGACAATTAATAATCGCTTTGTTGAAACATCATCAATATTACAAGATTAGTCCGTCTATGTATATGTATATATTGTAGGTTATGCATCTGAATGATAATTCCCTGTTTTGTGTTCTAGTTAATCTAGAGATAATATGCTCTACAAATTATCGTTTATGATTGACATTATAGTTTCGTAATTGTTTCGTTGATTGTACAACACTTTGGAATAACCACGTTTCATCTGCTTTCTATACATAGCATGTGTTTTCCATATTGGAACATATTCGTATCGAGCTGGAATTATGCTGAATATAGTAAACTCTTACTAAAAGGGGATTATCTTCTATCATAACCCTTATCAGCTATAATTACAGATAATGGAAGGATATTGATGTCCTTGTTATGATTGGCCTGAAATCTGTATTATCATGTCTTGTAGGAGCTCGTCTTAGCCTTATGTTACGGATAACCTGTTGTAGTACGTCAGCTGCAATAGATAATTTCGCATATCTTTTTCTCTTCTTTGATCCTGTTTGATCAGTATGGTACTGTAATACATAAGTAATCTTAAATCCAGTCGAATCTATTCCTACAAAGATACGCTCGGTACCGCTATCACAATGAATGATGAAATTATCCTTTCGAGCAATGAATTATTGATTCTGCCTGTACACTTTTGCAATGTTGTGAAAGGAGGAATACGTGATAATCCTAAAAATAATCTAGGTAATAGGCTTCAACAAGCCATTCTGTAAACATCTTATAACTCTTACCCTCTTATTGCTGGTAATATCAGATGCTGCCACATTGTGAAGACATGGTTGCTCTTTCTGAGAAGAAACAAAGGTATCCTTGAGTTTCTCAAAACACGATACATAATATTTGCTAATCTAACATATCTTGATTCTTTCAACATCCATACTGGGTTATGTTCCTACAAAGCTCTAACGCTATTCAAAACATTGTTTCTACAGAGTCTTATCCATTACTTCATATACAATGAAAGCTCGATGTAAATGGGGCTCGAGACAAATAGCCTAATTGACGTTGAGTATCACGATAATGAATGGACAATTCTGGTTCATGATGACAATAATCTGTTTGAATTCTTGTTACTCCAGTCAGCTCAAGTAGGCATAAGTCGGTCAACTATTTTAAAGAAAAGAAAAGCCTACAAGAAGAGTTTACAATTTTGATGATCAAAAAATCGTGCAATACAATGAAGAAACTTTTCACCTATTCTTTCGTAATAAGAAATTAAAGATTCGGTACGTTGTAAAAAATGCCAACGCCTTCATAAAAGCACAAAATGAATTTGGTAGCTTTAACTCATTTCTTTGAAGATTCGTTGACGGCTGCTGATTAATGAGAGACGGTAAATACGTTTGTGAAGCCCGATGTACATGTGTTATATTCGTTCTAATGTGTGGCATTTTGTACCGATAGGGATAGTCATTAGACAACTATTTGAAGCTAGGAGAGTCAAGCTTAGTTATTATTAGTAAAATCATCGATCAGCCGAACTTTTTTATTATAATCTATCATGCTTCGTTAAGTTGGCCTGTCATAGAAGTATTAATTAGTTATTCGATTAATTTTGACTCTATTCCCATTATCGATGATTCCTGTCTCATTTGTTACTGTCAAGACATATCTTAGAGAGTATATTAATTCCTGCCAATATATTAAACTAATGTAATATATGCCTCTATAGTATCATAGTTATCTCTGACCTAGTAATTTACAGATATTTTTTCAAATTATCTGTCCCCCACTTCTTAGTAAGGCTGCAAGTAGCAGCACTACAACTGACATTATCACGGTAATTCGACCTAAGACAATTATTCTGGACCGTATAGATTGAACATATAAACTATAAACATTTTCAGTCTTAATTTTCTTTTCAACCTCATCACTTAGAAGCCTGATATGTATGAAGTAAGTAATGAGTACTCCGATTACTACTACGATCTTGATTAACAGAATGATACCATAATCGGTTCTAATTAGCGCACCAGGGTCAATTAAGTAGGCACGTGAATTGTATAATCCAGTTAGGATCAAAACTAGAAATGAAGGCAGCGCAACCATGTTGAATCTTCTTCCGACTCTAATCATGATTGAAAGGCGCTCTTCCATACTCTTTGTAATTGAACCAAGCATTGGTGCAAGGATTAAACCAAGGAAAATGGAGCCACCGACCCATATTGAGGCGCAAATCAAATGCAACCAAATAATAAAGACATCTATGAGTGGCATTTAAAGAATATTTGGTATACAATGATAATATTATCTATACTGTCAGAAGAAAGCTTTTAATTCACTTTTATTCACTAGCTATGTGAACATATGCTATTCAGTAAACGTAGGATTATACTTATTGGCGTAGTAGCTGCCGTAGTAGCGACGATAGTTTTTCTCCCGTTAATTCTAACCATTACCTTGCCAACAAATGTAGATGATATTGCGGTAAGATTGGAAAAAGTTGAGGTTGTGAAAAATGCTACTGCAGTTAATCCACAAATAGTTCAGTTGAATCTAATTTTTGGTGTACATAATCCTACTGATAAATCACTGACTACTTCAAAGATTGAATATCAATTGTTCGCAAACGGTCAACCGTTAGGTGATGGACTTTTATCGTATGAGGACGTTCCGGTTAATGGTAGGCCGCAGCTCCTTTCCAATACAGACGCTCAATTACAGTCTCAATTTACCATTACGCCTTCGAATTCCACTGCTGAAATAGTAAAGCAAATTGCAAATCAGTCTACAGGTAAAAAGATAACGTGGAAAGTAGTGGGAGAAGCTGATATAGATTCTGGATTTAGCTCAGCAACAAAATCATTTACTAATCAAATTTAACAAGATATTAACTATGGCTTTGCTGTGGCGGAATTCACACTTCATTTTAATCCCTGAGATAATCCTGCCTATTATGTTTACTCTTCCAAGCATAGAATTAGGACTGGCAGAATAAGTAAGAATATTATGTATGCAAACAGTAGTAAGATGCCTATGACATTGCGAGTATATCTCACAAAACCAGCGCACAAAAAGATCAAACCGCAGCAGCATTAAATGTACGACTACATGCAAGTTCTAAAAAAATATTATTGTCGAGAGATCTAGATTTCTGAATTTTGAGTATTAATGGCACGACCAAAACTTGCCAAAACCCACTCCTCTATCCAAGTACATCTCGCAGGACTGTACTGACTTGTATCATCGTCTGAAGAACACAAATGTTGATATGTACAACTAAAACAAGGAGCTCCCTCTACGCAGGTTACTTCTATGGGCTTTTTAACAGAATCTATAGAAGCTGTGGATTTCCTTAAAACCAGCTTGTATGTCCATCTACCTTTATAAAGAATTTTTTCACGGGAAATAAGCGATTGCTTTTCTAAATTACCAACTAGTCTAGAACCATCCCTGCTATCCAGTGAAAAAACCTTACATAGCTCTGTCTGAAAAATGCCACTTTCGCCACTTTTTGAAATGGCATCATATGCCTGGTCAAGCAGATCGCTTTTAGATTTAACTGAAACTTTTATAGGTTTAATTATGTTCGATGACAAAAGATATCTCTTATTACAATTAATTCATATAAAAGTCTTCACGTCGTAACGAAATTGCTACTTGATCTAGTTGAATATTTTAGTATTCAGTTTCAACATGTGATTAGCAGCTCTTGGGGGTTTTCTATATGCATTATATACTGGAATTTCATTCATTAATATGTGTCCTTTATGCAAATTATCTACGTTATGTATCTTTCTAGCTCTGTTCAATTACGTATATTTGTGTAGAAGGACCATAATAATAATAATTTGTTTACCGCCAGACTATGGTCAAGTTTGTTAACGTCTGTAAAAAGATATGAATATAAGTCTACAATACAAAACATCATTCGTGATTCTGATTAAATCTAGTGTATCAAGACTGACGATATCACAGTTGGGTGAGATAGCGGATAAAATGGAGAATAAATCTGCATATGATGTTTTGAAATGGGCAATTGATACATATGGCACGAGCATAGGACTTGCATCAAGTTTTGGTGCTGAGGACGTTGTCCTCATAGATCTAATGAGCAAGATCGATAGTAAGAAAGCCAAAATTTTCACACTTGATACTGGACGACTTAATCAAGAAACATATGATATAATTGATACAATTCGTAAGAGGTATGATATCACTGTTGAAATATATTTTCCAGAGCGAAACGACGTGGAGCAAATGGTAAGGACAAAGGGACTAAACTTAATGTATGATAGTATTGATAATAGAAAACTCTGCTGTAATGTCAGAAAGGTTAGGCCACTTGCTAGAGCACTAAGCAACCTTGATGCATGGATAACAGGTCTAAGAAGAGACCAGACAAGTACAAGGCAATCTATTAAAAAGATAGAAATAGATGACCTGCACAAAAATATTGTTAAAGTTAATCCCTTGGCCGATTGGAATACTGATATGATTTGGGATTACATAAAAAAGAATAATGTACCATATAATAAATTACATGACCTAGGGTATCCTAGTATTGGTTGTGAACCGTGTACGCGTGCGGTAAAACCTGAAGAAGACCAGAGATCTGGTAGATGGTGGTGGGAAAACTCAGTACATAAGGAATGCGGTTTACATTGGAAAACCCAAAAAAGGTAACAGTGAAGACATGGGTCATAGTAATACCATATTGCCTCATGGAGGCAGGCTCGTAAATAGGTTTTTCGAAACTAGCAAGAGCTTTGACGGAATGACATTTCTAGATGTCAGTAATGATTTAAGAAATGATATTGAAAATATAGCTGATGGTATTTTTAGTCCATTAGAAGGTTTCGTCGGAAATGAGGATTTTCAAAATATTGTTTTGCGTGGAAGACTGAGCAATGATTTAGCGTGGACCATCCCAATTATTTTAGATATCGACAAACAGACTTCCATCAAGATGAAAGATGCTGGAGAAGTTTTATTAAAAAACCACAATGAGTACTTTGGCGTATTACACGTAGACGAGATATACCCGCTGGAAAAGCTTTTAGTTTCAAAAGCGCTTTACAAGACTGATGACTTAAGGCATCCAGGTGTCCAGAAAATTTCGGAAATGAATGAATATCTTATTGGAGGGAAAGTTGATGTGATTTCAAGGATATCACAGTCCCCCTTAAGAAAGTTTAGAATGACTCCATTGGAAACGAGAACCGAAATTCAGAAGCGAAGATGGGAGACAGTCGTGGGATTTCAAACCAGAAACGTGCCTCATATTGCTCATGAAATGGTGCAAAAAGCAGCTTTAAATATATACGATGGTCTATTTTTGAATCCTCTAATCGGTAGGAAGAAACAAGGTGATTTCAAGGACGAGTTGATTTTGAACGCCTATGATTCTTTAATTCAAAACTATTATCCGAGGTACAGCACTATTTTTGCAACCCTCCATACCGAGATGAGGTATGCCGGACCTAAAGAAGCAATCCATCATGCAATCATGAGAAAAAATTTTGGATGTTCTCACTTTATTGTTGGAAGAGATCATGCTGGTGTTGGTCAATATTATCAACCATTTGCTGCTCACGAGATCTTCAGGGATTATCCTGATCTAGAAATCGAGCCAATATTTTTTCCGGAATTTTATTACTGTAAGAGATGCCTAGGATATTCAAATGCTAAGAATTGTCCACATGGAATAGAGTCTAGAGAAGTTTTAAGCGGTACTAAGATGAGAAAATTAATTAACTCTGGTGAAAAACCTGCGGAATATTTAATGAGACCTGAAATCTCAGACATAATATTGTCACATGCCGACCCCTTCATCAATACGGCTTAAATCTAAAGCAAGAAATTTAGAGAATGTCCAAATTAGATTTTTAGTGGATCATTTGACCTTATCTAAACCCTATATCTATGTGAATTCTCCGTGATCTTTATGATCGAATTCACATTCATTCTGGAATCAATCTGTTCAACTATTAACCTAAGGTAAGAATTATGATGGTGCATTGATGTTGATGCCGATATTGGAAATTCAGTCTGAATAATTGCAAAATTATATGGAGGCTCGATTATATAATTTGAAACTAACACAAGATCAGAACCTTTTTGTGGCAATGAATAGTCTACAGATCTGCTTACGCTAGGGCCTTGCATATCGCTGATTTTATTAGAGAGGAAGTCTGCGCCACCAGGATGATTATATGCAGTCAATAGAGCCCATGTGGACACTGCAGCTATAAGCAGAAATGCCCCAATAATCGACCTTCGCACTAACGGTAAAATACTGGTGCATTTCTTTTCAGTAACTGTCTTCTCTACGCCGTCAATTGTGTTATTTGAATTATAATTCAAGTCCAAACGCATATTTTGATATGAGGCATCTAAATCTGGATTTACTAAACGTAAAGTGTCCCTTTTCATTTCTAGATTTAATGAGATATATTTATTACCTGTAGGAGAGTGATAAATCGAGACATATCCAAGCGAATGCAAATAGAAAATTGAGGAGGTTACCTCATTCTTGAAATGACTCGGAAACCCATCAACCAAACTGGTTATTTCAATTGGATTCTTCTGACGCTTTATTAATATACGAAGAATAGCCGTTTTGTATGAATCCATCACCGCAAATAATAGTATTTAGATATTTATTTGTTGATAAATGGACATATGTGTCGGCTTATTACATTAATAAAGCGCATTACCTTAAAATTCATTTTCATAGAAAGAGACAAATATGGCAGAGTTGTAGCTAATCTGTGATAGTTGAGGGTTATAGTGATCAATCGGATTGTGGTATTTTGACAAGACTATTCTCCTCGCGAGCTGTTGCTCAGATACTAGACTTCTTTCTTGACCACAAGGAATTTGACTATTCTGCAAATGAAATCTCGCAAAAAACTGGTTTATCATTTAGGACTATCTTTAGGGAAATACCCGATCTTGAACGAACCCAGTTAATTTACAGTAGTCGAAGGATTGGAAAAACCAGTATGTATAAGCTCAATACTGACCTTAACGCTGTTTTACTGTTAGAAAAATTTGTTTTAGAATTATCACAATTGCGACCATTCATTGAAAAACCAGTAGATTCAGACAATTTAATTAACCAGAAAAATACTCAGAATGCAAATACTCTGCTGTAGACTAGGATTACTGTTGCGATATCCCACACGGGATTATTGGCTGTGTTATTATTCAATGAGATCAATCCATGGCATGTGAGTCCGAATCTTATACTAGCAAATAAATCCTGATCTAATCAATCATAGACTATGAACGCAGTTTTTATGATTCAAGGTACTGAGAATTAATTCATATAGTGAGACTTAAGATTGCTTGAGCCATGTCCCCCTTTGAGTCAATTAACGCTTGAATTGCCTTTTCTTTTGTTACATTTGCCTGTTGCATCACAAGGACCACATCTTCGTCTTTGAAAAATGGAATCTCTCTTTGCCGTTCTTGAATATCAGTCGCAACTACTTGAAAGATAGTATTATCTTTCCCTTTCATCTCTATAATCTGAGGTTTTATGAGATAAAGCTCCCTAGTTTCAGTCTTAATGACGACCTCTTCAACATTGCCCATATCCTTCATCTCCAATCCCATCTTATCCAGCATTCTTCTCATCTCACGATTACCTCCGCGCATCATATCAATCATGAGTAGTTAATCCACTCGGCTTTTTATTCCTTCTCTAACCTTGACCGCAACTCCTTTTCGATATGTCTTCATTACTCTAGCTCCAAGGAGGGCTCGTCCTACAGCTAGCACATTATCACTAGTGTCTATGATCGCTACGTCTGATCCTATTTCCACATTTGATCCGCACCAATTCACATGTTTAGAAAATAATGATCGGCCTTCACAGACAAACGGTAACGACTCTGAATTAGGTATAACACAGTTCTCTTTAAAACCCTTATTTTTCATCAAATTTCTAGCACCGAATATTGTTATGGCAAGTCCGCCGTCGGTTCTTAGAGTGGCAAATAAACTCCCTCCAATACTGAAATTCTTAATACGGCCAGTTCTCCTAGAATATTCGAACTCCAATTCTCCCATTGGATGGATATCTATTTTAAATAATGCTCTTAAATGATGGTAAATTTTTTCATTCGAGTTCAATAGTACAAATCACACTATTCCAAAGAATTCAAATACAAGATAAATCTTACGAGCTTGGCCTGCGTTCTGACTATTAATAAATTGAGAAAATCTCGGATAGATTCCGACATCTTGAATTGTACATGTATAAACCAAGACAGTTTGTCCGGGGTTATCAAGTGATTATAATGAATCAAGGTCACAATGACTATCTATGAGACTATTCGCTGGTTATGCTAAAGAAAAGACTAAATTCACAATGGTCTCAATTTAATCCTATGCCGTCATATTGTGAACTATGCGGACGCCAGTTGACAACCGGGCAAAGAGCTGTCCTAATTGATGGCAGCCCATTTAACGTCTGCATTCCATGCTCAAAACACGGGAAACCTAACGAGTCATCTCCCACTGATAGCAGTATATCAAATCGTGGTGGAAAGGCCACAAATATCGTAAATCCTAATATGAATCGAAACCGATACCCCTCCAACAGCAAGCCTAGTACAAATAGAAATCGTTATACTGTTCATAAGATTCAGATGACCGACGATACCATACTTGCCTCTGATTTTTCAAGGCTAATAAGGCAGGCTCGCATGAAAAAGGGCTTTACACATGAGCAATTGGCAAATCTAATGAATGAGAGAGCAGCTCTATTAAGGAAGTTTGAAACAGGTGCATTGAAACCAGATGAAGTACTGGCAAGAAAACTTGAAAGGCATCTTGGAATCAAGTTATACGTTGATTCTAATTCCGAAGAATAAAAACAGCCAGTTAAGTTTATTTTTATTTGTTTTAAGTGCCCCCATACTTATGTCTGGCAGAATACCAAATTTATCATAATGCAGGTGAACTAAGCCAACTCTATCCTGCCCTAAAAGTATATTCATGTACATAAATATTTGCAGCCGCCAACAGAAAAACAATTTGACAAGGGACTGAAAAATTTCAGAACTATCATCTCTGCAATAGATATATTCAAATTTTTTCAAGAAAATGTTAATTCAAAAACGGTTCATGTTATAATTAATTCTTCGGAACTGATCAATTTCCAACCAGAAGAGTCATTTATCTGGTTTAAGAGGACTTTGGGATATTCTTACATGCATTATATAGTCGTTTTATATTTTATGCTAATTAAAGACTACGATTTTTTGGCAATTATTGTGCTATGATCCAAATGTTTTGTTTATTAAGCAGTATTTTCCTATATATCATGTCGATAAGACTAGGTTTAAGTGAATATTGGGAGAGGTTCTAATTGTCTGAAAATTTTTGGGATCAAGTATATACTTACAAAGGGGAAGGACTTGATCCTTTAAGGTGGATTCCTACCTGCTCTAATGAACTTGACAGTGACTTGTTACAAACTACTATGGAGAAAGTTAAACGATGCAGTATAAAGATAGATCCTAGATGGTTCGATGCATTACATTATTCAGATAAAAAGGCCCCCGAACTCACCCGAAGGGTATTTGCTCTCAATGAAAATGATGTCATGGAAAAAGAAGTCACAATTCGTCATGCTCTTTCCCTATTTCAGATCCATAGTGAGATAGGAGAAAACCAATTATTATTTGAAAACATGTTAATCAAATTTTTTAAGAAATTCCAGTCAAAAGTTCTCATTAAGAAGAACACAGTATCATTGACATCACATCAGGGATCTCAGTTTGCATTACTTGACTATGTTCAGCTGCATAAAGGGGACAAGGTGGGGTTTACCGCGGCAAGCAATTCTGCAGCTCAAGTTATTGATCCAACATTGAACCTAGATTCTGAGGTTAATAGCAATATTGCGATGGTCAAAACAATTGATCATCTAAATCTTCTCGGATGCACTTCAGGTTTCGTACTTTTTCCGATATATGACGCCTCATCTGAAGTCATGTTAGATAGGATAAGAGAAAATCTTGATGCATTTACATCAAGGTATAATTTGGGGATGGAGGACTATAGCTCGCTCAAAGTCGGTAGGCTTTTCTTTGGTAATACCGCAATAGCAAATACATTGAAAGAATTACCAGTGAATTATGATCAGGTAGAGACAGGAATGCAGCTAATAATTTCAAATAAGTTTGGAACACTATCAGCACTTGGCCTTTTCATGCTAACAAAAATGGATCCAAGTCTCGCGTTCCAGCTGGAACGGAATGGGATCAATCCTAGAGACCTTACTAAAGCTAGAGATCATATACTGAAAAACCTTAATGAGCCCAAGTTCTCGTTGGGTAGGGTAATTTCTAAATATTGTCCTGATTTTGGCACAAATTTCGACAAGTCTGAACACATAATGGCTGTCTATCCAGTTTCCAGCGAGGGGATCCTTGCAGTCAAGAAGCTTTCATTTTTGACTAATTCCGAGATTATCATAAATGAGATCCCAATCATGAATGATGAAATCGCAAAATTCGTGACAAAGGAATATTTGATTTCAAACTCCACTATTCCAGCAAACGGCTGTCATTTGATAGTAGCATCTCCAAATGTCTCAAATTTGATCATTGAGGACTTGAGAAAACATAATTACGAACCATTCATCATCGGTTACATTGCAAATAAGGATAAACCATCCGTCAAATACAACACGAACGTCGGCACATATTTGATCTCTAAGCTGAAATTACAAAATCAGATTATTTAGTCGTAACAACTTAGATGCTAGTTGTATAGGAAGCAAATATTTAGAGGCACGTGTAGCGCAGCAATCACAAATTTCTACCTTAGAACACGAACACATCCTCATATACTTCAATTGAATAACCGAGGAATAATCTAGATATCGTTTAACAATTCGCTCGAAAGAAGAAGACCTAGTTTTACCAGGTGTATGAACATAGATTTTTGATTATTTACTATAACTATGCTGAATTGAACCAAAGAATCTATCAAGCCTTCGGAAGACAACACTAATAGTATAAGTACCAAGTATGTCGAGCGATATTGCACAAAAATGGAATCATTCCTTACAATAATATATGGCAATAATATCGTATATAATCTGGCAGAATTGTTAGACAGAAAAATGTATAATTATCAAGCACAGTCAGGGTTTATACTGCTTTTCTCAGTATTTGTATTGATCTGTATTGTTCATCAGCAAATTGCCTTGGCTTTCGGAGTTACTTCAGATCATCCTTCTTCGCTTAACGGGCTTTTCCAAAAAGTAGAGGGTTCAGTCGTTCAAATTACGAGTAAGGTACCATCAGCTAATCCGACTGGTAGTCAGCAGCCTGGAGTTGAAAACCAAACCGCACTAGGCTCGGGGTTTGTTTATGATAGACAAGGACATATAGTTACCAACAGTCATGTTGTAGGAGAAGCAAAGTCAGTTGATATCACCTCAATAGATGGAAATAGATATACTGCTAATGTGACAGGACGAGATCCTTATAGTGATTTGGCTGTATTAAAGATCCTAAATCCAAATAGTAATAACACTCAAAAATTGTCACAATTCCTATCTTATCCGCTAGTATTAGGTAATTCATCAGAACTTGAAGTGGGAGATCAGGTGGTAGCTATTGGTAATCCATATGGCTTGGACAATACAATGACAACTGGTATTGTAAGTCAAGTTGGACGAGCAGTGCAAGCTCCGGTGGGGGGATATTCTATTCCTGATGTGCTTCAAACTGATGCAGCACTTAACCCTGGTAATTCGGGAGGACCTCTGTTTAATATCAGAGGCCAGGTGGTTGGCGTTACCTTTGGAGGGATACCTGGAGGAATAAACTTTGCAGTTCCATCAGATATTGTCAGACATATTGTTCCAGTATTGATCGATAAGGGAAATTATACGCATCCATACCTAGGACTCAAAGTTGCCACTCTGACCTCTGATCTGGCAAGTCGGGTGGGAAAATTACCCCCAAATTTAAGGGGCATATTTGTAGATACGATCTTGCGAGGTGGCTCAGCTGACAAAGCTGGGATAGAGGCCTCAATCACAGATCAGTATGGTAAAAAACATGGTGGGGATATAATAACCGCAATTGATGGAAAAAACATTACCCGTTCCGAGGACATGATATCTTATTTAGAAAAGACAAAATCTCCGGGAAATCCAGTGAGTTTTACTATTTATAGAGCTGGGAAGTTCATAAACCTAGAGACAACAGTAGGCTCACGTCCAAGTATTAAATGACTTTTCAACAGTCGTCTGCATCAATTGATAGTAAGTAGATATGCTAAACAGCTTCTATCGATAATATAATAGAATTCTAATTGGAAAAGGTATAGTAAAACTCCTTCGAACTGATTATTATATCGATATTGTATTTTCAGAATTAGATGGAGGAAAGAACATTCCTATCCAAAATTTGCCTGGCAGCGATATCAGCTAGTAAATTTGTGAACTTCGCCGCTGTAATGGATGTAGAAGGAAAACTTATTGTCGCGAAATACAAGGATATTGTATATAAACAAAGTAATTTAATTGCACGTCATCCTAGAAGTTATTTATTTTACTTGAATTATTTGGCTCCGGCCATAAAAAAGTGGAGCCTATGTTCTAATTCGAACGACAATCCAAAACTTCAATTCCAATCTTTAGAAATAACTGATAATATAAAGATAGCCAAAATAAAATTAACTAAGAGTAATGATAAATATTTATGCGTATGTGTTGACTCACCAATTTCATATAACGAAGGCATCTAGATTCTGACATTCTCGCTTATCTGCCCAATATTAAAGGTAAGTGACTAATGCTGACACAGGCTCTTGGATACTAGTGCAATAATAATAGTATACTAATAAATAATAATACTATTAAATTATAATATTGATGGCCACAAGTTGGGTTAGTATTTCTGCTACTTTTAGTAAATTACATCATCCGAGCTGGAATTAACTCATGCACACATATCAAGAATTATCAATCATATAAACACTAGATTACTAACTCAAATTACTTAAAAGCCGAATTAAATTCACTTTTATCTGTCGATGAAAGCTGGGCAGTATAATAGGCATATTATAAATAGTTGAATTATGGATGTTATTACTTTAAATTCAGACTTGTAATTTGGCTAAAGTCAAAAAAAAGTTTTTTCGCGGTGATTTTCCATAATAAATTGCTGCGACTATAAGACTTAGTATACATTTACTTAGGTAATTATTAGACAACTTGATTTAACCATGATTTTTGTGCAATTATGCACAAGCAAAATAACTGAACCTCCGGGTGCAGTTTCTAATGCCAATAAGACATGATTTAAATGTACTCGATGATTCGGGTTATGCCTTCTCGTTACTGTTGGCTCTGATATACGATGCGCCTACCCAGAACGTGGTCTGATTATGATCGACAGATAAGCTAATCCAGCTTCTCAATCGGTCATATTAGTTATCTTAAAGATAGCCTCCCCTGAAAAGATAGTACTCGTAAAGAGGTAATTGAATAGATATCTAACTATTCAAATAACGAAGGTTGAACAGTGAGAGATAAACGGCAACTGACGAGTATACTACCATTTAAATTTCAATTTCTTTGAAGCGATCTCATATTTTTCTTTTGATTGACAGGTAAACCAACTGAGATATTTGACCAATTGTAATCTAGATCAAGGATCGATTAATAAATGGATTACTAGAAGCAAAGTTCATTCTTTTTTATTTCCCTTTTTGCCGGTCGGTTTGCTATTCTGGCAAGGACATTGGTTGCTAGCTAGCATGTAGTAGTAGGATTCTATGTTATAAAAGAAAGAAAAGTATACTTTTTTCACGTGATTCGTCTAGAGAATATATCTTTAAAGTTTAATTGCATTATACGTTTTGCTTAGTTATACATATACATATGACATATTCTGTGACTGTGGTCGACGAGTCTGATAAACCAGTAAGTTCGGCGACCTCTTCCCAAATATACAGCAAAGGCCTATTACATCGGTTTGCATCGATCTTTGTTATAGATGTAAATTCGGGAGGCTATAGACTTTTGCTTCAGAAAAGGGGAATTGGAAAGTCCCATGGCGGCCTTTTTTCTGAATCAGTAAGTGCACACGTGAGGGCTGATGAAGATTATCTTCAAGCAGCCAGTCGTAGACTTGGCGAAGAAATCGGAGTTTATTCTCAACCCTGTTTGAAAGAGATTTGCAAAATTCATGTTAACGTGTGCGAGCCTGAAACGGAATGGCGAAAGAATGCTTTCGTAACAGTCTATGAATGTTTCCTTTCTGAGAAGGAGGTCATGACGCAGCTAAATATGAATTCCTCCGAAGTATTGAACATATATTTCCTGCCAATTGATAAGGTGATCAAATTCTTTAGTGCAAGTCCAGGATTCTTTGTGCCCTGTTTTAGATATACATTAGATGCCTATCTCGAGTATGCTGGCTATAAGACATGCGCAGTATAATCGATTTCTTGTAAATAGTTAATGCTTACAGCCCGACCTAATTCTTTGGCATAATTAGTCATAAGATGCGAAAACAAGTGATAACGCAAAATTGGGATGTCAAGGATGAAACCATAGTATTTCCAATTAGTTCTAATTATGTAAGTTTTAAGTCAGTCGAACATACATCTTCATTTTTTGATCGCCGAATCTATTAACATCAATATGTATTCCTTAGGAGTTAGTTCCACACCCTGTTGTTCTTCATATTTTACACAAATATCTAAGAGAGCATGGTATCTATCTTTATCTAAAAGAAGATTAATTTGATATTCATTTTTATCTTCCATTTTATCTTTTTACGGATACTCCTTTATAAACGACACACAATATCTCGAAAGGATGTATAAATAGATAAGATGGATCAGTATATCATCTCTAAGATCTCGTTATGATTCCTAATTTTAGATAGATCAAAACTATTTTCTGCTCTGTGACCGACAAATGTATTACTGCTCCTTCTGATCTCCATTTTATAATGTCTGCCTTTTTTATGGGCATTTTGTATCTCTATTATTCGTTGTCAATGATTGCGAGATTACTTTGAGCGTGTATTGTGGAGGAGGTTGTAATACCTACTAAAATGAAACCTACCGTTACTGATTGGTTTAATTTCCAATATCTTATGAATAATTGGACGAATTATCGTGCATCACTTCTCATGGAGAAACGTTTCTTATAAGGCAGATCCCATATAATCTAAAACTTCCTTTGGTATGCAAATAGTCTGAATATTCGCATTAAATTAATGTTTGGCACATTATAATTACTCGTGAACTGATATTTTACTGACTGCGTTATATGGGTTAGTCTCTATGATTTCAATGTTAAAGATTCACGAAACTGTCGAATATGAAAAGTTATACATGGAATTACTTAAAATCATTCGCTGCTTGTTATTGAGCACAAACATTCCTAAGGAGGATTTAATGTTATCAAAACCTCACCTGCGTGTTGTCAAACATATGATTTAAGTATATGCGTGTCCTCATTAGAGTATTATGAGAAGGCCGAATTTCGAAGCTGATTCTAGACCTTTTATCTTGGCGCTTGATGATGATTTTGATGTTATTAATATATTTAGATTAGGCTTAGAAAAATACGGTCTAACTATTTTTGGCTTTACGGATCCGCAACTGGCGTTGGAGCATTTTAAGATAAATCGTGAACGATATGCAATAATTGTGTCAGATATTAGGATGCCAACTATGAATGGCTATGAATTTGTTAAGAAGGTAAAAGAAATGAAACCTGAAGTAAAGATTTTTCTAATGACTGCATTTGAGATAAATGATCTTGAGTTCTCAAGGGTCTTGCCATCTATAAAAATTGATGAATTTATCCAAAAGCCGGTTTCCGTAGGCAATCTTGCTGTGACAATCCAAAAATACATTAGTGAAGTGAGGATATCCTAAGAAATACAAGTTATTGTCTGTTGGATCGTTTCTGTTTATACCCTCAAAGCAATTCCTGTTATCCTCTATGACATATCTGGGAAGACTGCTGAACTCGATCCTAGGATACTTATCAGTAAGAAATTACTAAGTCATCCGCATCAAAAGCGTATTGCAACTGATTACTATTTGAGGTGTAGTATGTATGGTCTGTGGTCGAGAAGTCAAGCCGTCATGGCTAGCTGAAGTCATCATAAATGCATTTTTAGGTTAAGGCGGGATTCTGCTGCGATAAAAAGAGGCCGACTTCAAAGAAAAACGACCATTATTTAAATAACTCAAGAGTCATAATCTAAATAACTCAACAATTGTTGTAAGCATATATAAATATCTTTGGCGATTCATTCAGCATGCGGGAAAAGGAGGACGAAGAGCCTAGAAAAGAGCCGGCCAAAGATTATTATGCAGGATACGTTTTTGGAAGCCATCCTTATACCAATGGTGAGCTTCCAGGTCGCAAGAATGATGAACAGTTAAAAGAGGATATCATTTCCAACATTGAGAAAAATCTAGGTAGCCATCCAGAAGTTAATGTCAGTGTCTCAGTTTTTGATGCGACGGTGACACTTTCAGGTAAAGTCAAAACATATGAAGATAGATCTTTAGCAGGACAAACTGTATGGAATACGCCAGGCGTGGTCAAAGTACTTAATGAGCTTGACGTGACTGAGCCAGATACTGCCGGTCCCAAAAAGAGGATTTAAGCCAGTTATCTGGATTCATAAATGGTACACCTTGCATATAAACCGGGGCTAAGAAGTAAAGTGAGTACTGCGGCATAATTTACAGATGGGATAAATTCAGATATCATTTCTCTCTAACCTACTTAATATAGACTAAATTGAAATACATTTACACTAGATTATTTTTGTTTGGATAACACCAGCTATAACAAAGAACATTTAATCATCTATTTTGAACTAATGAGTTAGATGGTGAATTTTTTGAAATATTGTATTCAAAACCTTTGCATCTTATTTTATTTTATATGTGTATTCTTTCGTTTTTGTGGCTGTGATTTCCGGCGCTCTCCAACTACGTGCCCACCTGCTTAGGTCTCGTAAAATTACTTCCAATTGCTTTGCTTGCAGTGTCAGACGATATTCTACCTTCAGGGGAATCTGAGGATAAATTTTTTTTGAAACTAATCCTTCACGCTCTAACTCTAACAGTCTCGCTGCCAAGACAGTACTGCTAATTCCAGACAACATATTTTTGAGCTCATTAAAACGTATTACCTCTTTGCTGCTGAGATTCTTTAGTATTGCTAATGCCCACCTTCTGCCCAATACCTCCCAGATATTCAAGATTTCGCATTTTTCCCCACTAGTTTGTTGGTTCTTGGCCTCAAGCTTTACACTTTCGCTTTTTCTCAATAGTCTACTACATTTTCTAAGTGCTATTTAACAACTATGTTCGTTTTATGCCCAAGCCACAAAAGAGTATTGTGGTCCAATCGAACATTGAATGATACAAACTGTGATCCATAGTTAATGCCCGATCTATACTCTAACTTATCTAATGCGGAATTGACCTTACTTTTCTTCCTAAGGGCAGAGTCAATCAGTCCGCATCCATACGCCAAACAACTTCATTAGTGATAAACATATCATTCACTATCGCTTTCTTATGTATAGATAACGAATCCGTGTCGGTCTGTCTTCTATCTTCGAAGATTTGAGAATAATATTGACAGATTAATTTTTTGGCGTTTTATTTATTCTATATTTCCATCTACATAGTTTCGTTGTCCGCTTTAGAACTTTTATGAATAAGTATTCAAACGGAAGTCCTTTGGAGACCATACAATAAGCCTAATCTGTGGTAATCTTCGCTTTCTTAATGAACGCCTTCTGATATAGATTCAATGACGTTGAATCATTCTGAAGCATTTGATCCATACATACCTCGCATACGCATAATTGGGACACGATCTCTTTATCGCAGGAATTTGTGAATCTGCATTTTTGACACCCAGCTAAATGCCCACATATAAAACACTTTAATTCAATTGTCTGTGTTTTTTGTACCCAGCCTCGGCTTGATGACCCTGCAACGTCCGCAGTTGAGATTTTATGCTCATTCAACAAATGCTGCTTTTTCTTACAGGTTAAATGCTTGGTCAATTTGGCAGATTTTGACCAAAGTGCCAAACCGGGCGTTATGTCATAATGACATTCGGAGCATTTCGTTGTAGATGTTGTTGGAATTTCAATCCAGTCGGTTAAAGTATTTGAATCTTCAGCCAATTCTACATTGCTGCTATGTTGGCCATGATTTTAAACTATTTCGTAGCAGGCATCCATAGAAACAAATATCAAAACTGCCAGAGCTTTGTACGAGCATAATGCAATATTGATTTTAAAAGAATCAAGATATGTTAGGTTAGCAAATACTATGTATCATGTTTTGAGAAATTCAAGGATACGGCTATTCCCTCGAAAGAGCATTCATGTCTTCAATATGGCAGCATATAATATTTCTCAGAATAAGACAGTGCTCAGGTAGAGTTATAGGATGTTTATTGAGTAGTTAATTGAAGCCCATTACCCCAGATTGATTTTAGGATTATCACGTATTCCTCATCTTGCAACATTGCAGAAATTTATAGGTAGAATTAACTATTCTCTGCTCGATAAAGATAATTTCATCTTTCATTGTGATTAGCGACACCAAGCAAAATCTTTGTGGTTATAGATTCGACTGGATGTAAGATTATCATGTTTTACAGTTTATATCGGAAGCACAGAATTGAAAATAAAATTTGCTAAATTATCAATTGCAGCAAAGACGTATTACAACAAATCATACGTACAAATGACAAGATGGGCTCCTACAAGACATGACAACATAGATTACAAACCAATTATAATAAGTACACCAAAATATCCTTCCACCGTTCGAAGGTACAGCTGCTGAGGGGATATGATAGTGAAGATAGTCTCTTTTAGCAAGAGAGCACTTGCATGCATT
>JBQCDO010000357.1:0-18872 GCA_051961195.1 Nitrososphaeraceae archaeon
GCCTGAAGTCTTATCGTAATACTGATATGTTACATTCACGCCCGCCGATGGAATGCCATAAGTGACTACAGCAATACCTTCCGTGATGGGCTCGTGCTTGCCTATGAACCATTTCGCAGAGCTTGGACCATCAGGACAGTAAAATGCGGCCCTATCATCATCAGTTCCCACATCTTTGTTGGCTGGTATGCTACAGTATCCATCGACATATCCTTTGACAAACTCTGCTGAATGCCACGCAAAGCCATGTTTTGGCTGGTCAATATACGATGTTGCATTTGATGAGGTATTTCCATCAATTACACCGTGTTGAAAGCCTGACTGATAGACAGCTTGTGGATTATGTGAATGTGGAAGCTGTGATAATTGTCCAGGGTCTGTGGCAGTTGATCCAAATACAGTTTGTGCAAAGGCAGACTGCTGTTTTTCCATTAGAAAGACTGGCGCGCCTATCAAGAGCACAAGACTGATCACTGCGAATACTATGGTCTTTATTTTACTTAGTCGGGTATGCTTTGGTGATGAGATCAAAGCATAAAGGACTGCCTTTGTTGCATACTTTCTTCGTTCCAACCTAATATATCTAAGATAGATAAGCTTTGAACATTCTTACTAATTCATCTAGAAGAAAATTCTGTCATTTCACAAAGTGATACACTATCACACAGTTCAGTTATCGTCAAATTATATTATTCAATATCCATGGTAAAATTAAGTGCATTTGATGATAAGGAATTAAATGCAAGAATGGTGACGCCATCATGAGTAACCATCTATTAACTCAGCATAATCTGATGGAAGGCAGACAAGGCATAGCACGCGCCCCATGGCTTAGTTACTGATGAACTCTTCTGATCAAGATCTATGTATATAACAGTCTGTCTAAACTTAGCTCGTCTCATTTTGACAATCTTTATAACCTGTCATTTCGCATATCGGGTCATATTGCTATTTCCTATTATTTTGGCTCTCCAGCTGTTCTGAACGTATTGAAGCCATTTAACTTTAACAGATAAGATGCTACAGAAGTATAATCCATAGATGATAGTCCGAATGCCTCCGAAGCCCTATAAACAGCCTCAGCTGAGGCAGTAGTTGGAAGCGTTAGACCTGACGTATACGCTGTGCGTAGGGCCAGATCTAGATCTTTTACCATGTTCACAAGATGGAAGGATGCATCATACTCGCCGTTGATAATTTTTGGCCCCTTTCTCTCGCTTATCCCAGTCTTAAAGTACGTAGAATTAAGGACTTTGAGATAGGTATCTGTGTCTACTCCTGTTCCTTTAGCAAATACCAATCCTTCTGCTAAAGCCAAGGCTAACAATGCAATATGGATATTAAATGCTAGTTTGAGTGCACTTGCGGTCCTATGATCTGATCCCATGTAAAAGATTTGTGCACTTAGATCCTTCAATATAGGCTCGGCTAGCTCGTAAGCTGTCTTAGGACCACCCGCAATCAATGTTATCTCCCCTCTTTCTACAGCAGCTGTACCTCCTAATATTGGGACAGACAGCATCCTGATCTGCCTCTTGGAAAAGAGGTCTGATAGTTTATTCGATTCTTCTGGAGAGATAGTGCTGCATTGTACTACAACGAGATCTCTGTTTGAACTCTCAATCAATCCTCCTGTTGCAAAGGAGACGTTTGTCACAGCTTGGTAATCCTTCACACAAACTATGGCTCTTTCAGAAGTATCACCTACATCTTTAGGCTGATCTGCTATAGTTAGCTTTTTAGTTCTGGTTGCATTAAGCTTTTCTGCTTTCGATCTATCTCTATTAAAAACTGTAATTTTATGGCCTTTCATATCTAGTCTAGTCGCTATTGGCGACCCCATCATCCCTAGTCCGATTACGCCTACATTCATTTATGAAAAACGCGTTAGTTTACAATAAATATATACTATTAGATCGATGGGGAATAAAGACGCTTAGTAACGATTTAACGGAAAAATATGTGCACCTTGGAGAAAAGCAGAATCAAATAATGCGTATAGAGTCGATCGGATTTTCATGCGTCCCTCTGGACCAGAATAAGTCAGCTGAGTGTTAGTCTTTACTCCTGACACATTTTAGTAAGAAACTACAGCTCTGATGAATACAACAGTTCGTCAAATTTGACATCAGCCCGCACTAGTACAAAGATCAGAGATAATGAATTATATGAATCTCGTGGGCAGGATTGTATAGTTCGAATTAGTAGCGCGTCTCATTATAGATATGCATATTTTTATCTTAACCAAACACTAGTCTATATATTGACCTCTAGATTTAGAAAATGTTTTTAATCTTATCTAATGTATATTACTCTAATGAAGGCATATATCGTATTGGTGACGGCAGCGTTCCTGATAGCAGCAACAGCAATCTCTGTGAATACTATGACTGCTTATGCACAGGGAGGAGCAAATATGACAGGGGATGCAAGCAAGCTATCTCCTGGTGGAAGTGCAAAAGGTATAGTGGCACAAGGTGAAAAAATTTTCATGGTCATTTGTCCCAGAGATTTTCAAATTATTAAACAATGCGAGATCCTTACAGCCCAGCCTACGTTAGTAGCACCAATCAACACAGTTCAACACCATAGATAATTGGCTACATAAACAACCTTATTTTTTTAAAGCAGCAGTTATACTACCAATATTGATCGTTAAAATATGCTGTTGACTGTTGATATTTATCCCGTTTTCTCTTCCAGCTGATCTTGCCTTCTTTTGATCTGATTCATTCGATTCATTGTAATTGCAATAAGTTCAAATCTATTTTTTGAAAAATCTGAGTATTGTCATTTGTTATGAAAAATCATTTATGTGGTAAATCAGATATCCATATAGAAGCCCCCTTTTGATAAATAAACTCCATTTTGGATTCGGAATGTTAAGGAGCACAGATAAGATGATGTACGAACCAATGATGATTGCTGCTTCAATCATATTAGTGATTATTCAAGAGATGGAATTGATATTATATCTATGACGTTAGGTAATATGCAGGCATAATGGTTTTACTCCTTCATAAGGTCCTACAGAGATTAATTATGGAACATAAAAGAACCAAGTAGCAATATGTTACCCAATAAGGTCATTGAGATATTAAAAAACTTAACTTATTAATTTACTATGATGGGAATAAAATACGAAGAGAGAATTTACCATCTGAAGGATAATGATGATAATAGTGATCTCAGACATGCTGATCTGAATAAAATTCAGTTATACTTAAATATAATTTATATTAACTAGTTCGCAATATATTTTTAGGGTTTAATGTCCTCAGTATTTAGATTTTGTCAATCCAATAATATTATTCATAATAGTATAATGTGATTTGTACTGTTTGATCCGTGGCATACGTAATGTTTAATGCAGCCAGTTTAGATAGAGACACAGTTTTAAAGACATGCTCACAACTTCTTTGAAAACCATTTTCTGTTGATGGAATTTTCTGAAATACCTATTTGATATACCGAGATTCAAACGTCCTTCATCCTCTCATAATGTGTATGTAATTTGGCGAGATAATACACCAGTGAGTTATGATATATATTATCGAAGAAGTACAGTTGGTGGAGCTACCATTGGTAGTACTTTTAATAAGTAACAATTATAGTCATTCAAATTTACCAGCGATAGCCGCATCTGGTAGTAATGTATATGCAGTATGGTTTGATAACACCCACGCTTTCATTTAGTGGTTGTGGATGTAATATTTTATCATTACCGTCATCAAATACATACTATGTAATGGTCTCCCCCGGCGTCATTTCAATCACCTTGATGCTCTTTAGCCCCAGTCTGTGCAATTCGTGCTTCAATTGTTTCGGCGTGCCAGTTAGGGCTGGAAAGGTGCCGTAGTGCATGGGGATGACATGCTTCACGTCGAGTAAACGCACAAATAGCGCCGCACCTTTTGGTCCCATTGTATAGTAATCACCGATGGGTAGCATGGCGATATCAGGCGCGTATAGTTTACGAATCAATTGCATATCTCCGAAAGCGCAGGTGTCGCCCGCATGATACAACTTGAGACCATTCTCCAACTCAATCACATATCCGACTGCCTCTCCCCCATATACCGTCTTCTCTGTCTTGCTGTCGATACCTGAAGAATGGAATGCCGGGGTCATGGAAAAGGTAATATCATCCTGGACTTTTACACTGCCCCCGATATTGAAGCCAATCACATTTTTGACGCCCTGCGAACTGATCCACTCAGCGGTCTCCACCATAGCCAACACTTTAGCATTATTAAACTTCTGTGCTGTCGGTACGACATCATTGATGTGATCGGAATGTCCATGTGTGACCAGAATGAAATCCACTTTGATGAGATGCTTGGCTTGAGGCGGACTCTTCGGATTCCCTTCAATCCAGGGATCAATCAAAATAACCTTTTTCTGGGCTGTTGTCACCTTAAATGTCGCATGTCCCAACCACGTGATCTGTGCTCCCTTAAGTAGTGCCATACTAGTTCCTACTCCAGTAATCTTGTCTCATTAGTTACCCAATCTACACACAAGCGATAACTCTTTCGTTCGTACGAATAACACTAGGTATACTGCCAGACTTTGACTTTGGGGGAAGAACAACTGGTTCCCAGAAGGCACGATAATTAGAGTACTAACCATACCTGCCCTCGGCATCAGGAACTATCTACCACTCTCAAAGTGAACAACCCTTTTCAAGTTTATTGCACCTATGTTTAATGTCGGGGAGAGGGTTCTACTACTACACTGATGACAGGATATAAAGAACATGCAACTATTATACTAACAGTATCTGTATGATGTTAGTTGTAGTTACGGTAAGGTCATAGGTAGGTAAAGAATCTAGTTTTGTTGCGCCTAACGACAGGTATCTCATTTTAGAGAAACGTTTTTAATGTTATTTGTTTCCTATCGTTAATATGAGACTCAGTCCGATATAATATACTGGACTTTACAAAAATCCGATATCGTCTATACGACGTAACAGTCTATTTAGCTAGCCTACTACATAACTGAAGATGCCTTTTTTCTTCTCTGAGAATTGAATTGACAGTATGTGAAAATTGTTTGCTTTTGACCTTTTTTGTTGCCAACGCACTTAACACCTCATAGTGAGTGAGTTCACCGCCTTCTGCAAGACATAAAAATTCTATTGCTTCAGATGAATCAGGATCCTCGCCAAGATATGTTTTCATCATTTCAGATGCTTTCTGTTCTGTTTCTTGTGCTGCCTCTTGTATTTTTGATGAATCTACTGAACCAGATAGTTTCTGTACTAGTTGCTCAAGTTTTCTCTGATGATTACTTGCCTCTTCTCTCATTCCATCCAATTTGACATCCATTTCATGTTCACCCAACAGCCCTTTTGAAGATAATACTTGTAGTGCTTTTTGGGCCGCCATTTCTAGTCCAAGGGCTTCACCTAACTTTTGTTCGAGTTTTCTTTGCTACTACTAAGTAACGCCTTATTAATTTGTGACATAATAATTTATAACGCTAGTAGAAGATAGTTAGTAAAGCTCTTGAATCACTAATTACTGGAACATCATAATAATAAAGGATTCCATGCAATTGTTAAATAATAAGGCATACTGAAGATACGAAATGTTTTCATCAATAAGAAAGCTTCCACATCCTATACCTAAAGCTGACAAACCAGATCCCAAGGCTGCTCAAGCATTACAGGAAGGGCTTGGCGGCCAGTTTGGAGAAATGCGTACAATGATGCAATACCTTTTCCAGAACATGAATTTTAGGGGAGATGCAAAAGATTATCAGGACTTGCTAAGAAGTGTGGCAACAGAAGAAATGGGACACGTAGAAATTATTTCAAATACTATCAACATGCTACTTGAGGGTGCTTCTAAAGATTCTGATCCTACTGATCTTCCTCTATCTATAGCATTAGAATCACCCAACATTCATCATTTCCTTGTAGCAGGACAGAGTTGTCGTCCAGTAGATGCTGCAGGAAATCCATGGTCTGCTAGTTATGTATATGATAGTGGCAATCTAGTGCTCAATATGATTTACAACCTTATGCTCGAAGCCACTGGAAGATTACAAAAATGTAGATTATATGAAATGAGTGAGAATAAGGCATTTAGATCCACTGTATCTTATCTAATAGTACGAGATCTAGTTCATGAGAAGGTGTTTGCAAAGGCATTAGAAACACTCGGTGTTAACTGGGGGCAAGCATTACCTATTCCAAAAGTAGATACTTCTAAAATGCCAGAAGTCAAAAGTCTAGAACGAGATAACTTACATAATCAAATGTGGACATTCACTGATGAAGATTCAGGACTAGCAAACATCTTTAACGGCTCTTCTCCATTTAATGATGGAGAGAAATTAGAAGTAATTGATGGCCATCCTGAAGGCGCAGCGATACCCAGCTTACCAGATGCACAACAAGAGTTTTCTTCTGGACTTGATACAGAGCTTAAGAAATTAACACAACAATTACAACAACATCAAAAGACTAGATGAGTATAGTAAAGATCTTTTCTTACATTTTTTAGAGATGATCCTTGATGTGCATATAGTGGACTTTATAGGGCTTGAAAGGCCAACACGTCTTTATCAATAGCCGAGTTCATGATCTGTCATTGAATTCTGGAAAGTAAAGGCTTTTCCATACCTCTCTTCGACTCTTATCCAATCACCTGATACAAGCATTTTAAACGGTCCCGGTATCTCTTATACTACTCGCCGAATTTTTTTCTCCTGTCCATGTCTTTAGGCAAAAGCCTACCTGTTCTATAGATATATTCGCACATATTTTTTACGTCTATCTTACATAGCATATTCTCGCTGGGAACAACATACCCTTCTTTATGATTATGACAAGCCTAAAGCATTTAGTTTCTCTTCAATAGCCACATCAAATCTTTTATTTGGATATTCTTGACACTCTTTTCTAATTCTAATTTCATTACCATCCTTTGAGTAAACGCGAAGTAAAGCGTGTTCCCCATCCTCCCATGTCATCTCGAATTTCTCTCCTGCATATTCATTTAAAGAATCTGTACCAAAATGCCACATAGTTACGATCCAAGAGTTGTGGTCTGGAATATGAATTTGCTGCAACTGGGACCAACTTTCGCAATGAATGAAACATATTGGATATGTTTCTTAAACAATAACACCATATGTTGTTGCAAAGAATCGAATAGATACTGAAATTGGACATCAAAGGATCTATCTTCTTGATCATTTTGTGGGCGCGTTTCCAGCTCTTTGATCCGTATGTGTAGTGCGGAATTCTCGTTAGATTTAGATTGTAAATCGGACTTGAGTCTTTCGATTTCGGTATTAAGCTCAACGACGATACTTTGTTCCGATAATTGTTGGTCTGCAGTAGTAAATGAAGTAGATTTTTTTATTGCCAGTTCAAGATCCTCATCAATAGGAGATGCATCTGTGTTCAGACTTTCTGCATCTGGAGGCCGACTCTCATAATCTATAGCAATATTGTTTGGATTGGCATCTGATGTTGTAGCTGATTCAGTTTCGGAATTTCCTGATGCGTCAACCACAATTTCTTTTCTATTCTCCGATACTGAGGCAGCTAGGCCTAGTGGGAGGATTGGTTTTGGTTATAAAATAGACTGCTTGGCTCGAAATACCTAAATGAAAATTTGAATCTCGATCTGAGCCGAGTGGAAAAATTGAGTCAAATTTGGTGCACATTCCAAAATGTAATTGATCTCGAGAGGCATGACTTGGTCGCAGTGGAACTCGGCCATATCGACACCGAACGCAGACCAAGGATAATATGATATTACATGATGATCGGCATCATTGTCACGAACTTAGGCCTCCAAATCGCGTCAAATTTGATTCGCAACCCTTTCTATCGATATGAATGCCGTCACTTATGCGGTTCAGGGATTGTGTTGTACTAGAACCATTGAATCTTTATCCTAAGCAAAGAACACTACAAATCTGTATCGGAGTGGGATTGTTGAATCTAGAGTTCAATGCCATGGTGATATAATCAAGATGTCGATATAAGTTCGTATTCTCAAAGAACTAAGTTAAACATAATTTATTATATACAGATACTCCTTATAATAACGATTATGATATTAAGGAAAACAACCCATTCGATACCTCTAGTCATAGGCATCACATTGATTGCTACAATGGTAATTGCTGGTGGAATGGCAATTATCACTACAAAGAGTGTATTTGCACAAGGAGTCGAGAAGAAGTTCACAGCTACACTGTCAGGTAAAAATGAAGTCCCGGCTAAAGATACCAAGGCAACTGGGACCAGCGAATTTACTCTTAGTAGAGACGGAAAGACAATGACATACATAGTGAATGTTAAAGATATAGACAAAGCTACAATGGCCCACATACATCAAGGTAAACCGGGTGAGAACGGTCCTATCGTTGTAACTCTATTTAAAGCCACAACAGCTACTGGTTCTAAGAATGGAATATTAGCACGAGGCACTATTACTTCGGATAAACTAGAAGGACCACTGAAAGGCAAGCAGATTTCTGATCTAGTCAAACTGATTGAAGACGGTAATGCATATGCAAACGTCCATACACAACAGAATCCAAAAGGAGAGATTAGAGGAGAAATATCGAAGTAAAGCAAGCATACCTTACTTGTCCTTTAATTCCAATATTTTTGCACTAGATAATAATAGTAATAATAATAATATCAAGGAATTGAGGTAAGTTCAATATTATTTTGTTGTTGTGTATTATCTACTAAGTAAGGAACAGTTAAGGATAATAGTTATGTTATAGATCTTTTCACAAATTGAATAACAGGAATCGATGGTTAATAATTATTATAATTATTGCTATTGTGCTTGTAAGTGTAACCACATCCATTTCATATTATTACGTTGGAATTATGAGACCGACTACTACTTCCGTTACTACTCCACCCAAATTCAAGGTAAGGGAAATCTATCCAACAGAGATCAGAGGAAGAGAATGGTTTATCAACATGAAGGATCCAACAAGTGATGGGATATTCCATCCAGGTTCTCCAATCATTAGACAGGCAGATGGCTCATGGCAAGTAGAGGGTAGACAGACAAATAGTAAATTTGGCAACGAGGTGAGAATGAGTGTCTATACTCCTCACGGTCAAGAACCTTGGAAAAACGTAGAGATGACCGGCTATGCTAAGGTCATATCGGCAAATTCTCTTTCAGATCATCTTGATTGGTATGCTAGAGGAGATATACATATACCTGATGCCCCATGCACTGGTACAGCTCTGAAAGGTTGGTTAAGTGTTAGCGGGGTTGCATCGTGGGTAAAGGAGATATGGTTTCCTGGTGGTTATACTGATCAGAGAGACATAGTTCATGCTACTAGCGATGATAATTCTATATTAGGTAGATGGATTGGTTGGAAGGTGGTTATGTATAATATAAATAATAATGACAAAGCTGTAAAAATGGAATCGTATTTAGATGATCAAGATAACTATCATTGGAAAAAGATAACTAGTCTTGTAGATGACGGTGGATGGTATGCTAGAGCATCAGACGAAGATTTCTGTAGTGCAGGCCGCGGAAACCCAAAGATTATATAATTACAAACTCAGGTCCTATTGCTACATTCAGATCCGACAACATGATTTGGGACTTCACGGATCTGAGCATAAGAGAGATTCAACCTCCTCTTAAAGTAACATAATATTCTATTCACCAATATATAATGAGGTTCGCTAGCTAAATGACCATAATTGCGATTTTTTAGACATTAAATTTCTGTTTTAGGTTTGATCACCTTCTTTTATATTTGTGGATATCCCATTACCTAATTCTTCAATAAAGGCAATTTCTGATAACGGCTTTCTTTGCCGTGGTGTAAATGCTTTTTGTATTAAAGTTTCAGGCAATATGTGATGTGTGTCCTGGTATCCTATTGCAATCATAATGCCTACTTCAAAGTCTTCAGGGACATTGAAAACATCCCTAGCCTTCTTCACATCAAAGCCGCCCATTTCATGCATGATTAAACCTTGATTGAATGCTTCGAGAAACATATTCTCGTTTGCTGCTCCTAAATCATGAAAATGAAGCCTATTATAATTTGAGTTATCAGAATAACCTTTTTTGGTTATTGCGCAAATTAAGATTGGTGCTCTCTTGGCATAATCGTTTATATCTTTTAGAACTGATTGTGCTTTCTTTAGTTTTTCAACATTATCACTTGTAAAAATAACATAGCGCCATGGCTGCTCATTACGAGAGGATGGAGCCCATCTAGCTGATTCTAAAATTGATAATAACTTTGATCTTTCTACAGGTCGGGTAGAAAATGCCCTTGCGCTCCACCTTCTCGCTATGAGCTCATTTATGGGATAGTCTGTGTTCGCAGGTTTTGTTATTATTGTTGTTGCTACATCTTTATTCGAGTCACTCAAAGAAACTCTTCAATTCTAACTCTATTGATAATGGTATTTAAGAAGAGCGTATACTATGATTAAATATTAGCCACACGTTAGACTGTTAGCTTAAGCTCACAATACCAGCCGCAACTCCAGCGGCAAGAAAGCGAGGCGTACAGGAACTTTATCAATTCAATAAATAGCGACGCCACCAGTAGGATATACAATAATAGCCTTTCCTATTTCATGACCTATTGTAAGATAACAAACTGCGACGATATGTTAACGATAAATCCGCAGATGCAAGAGGGATTGATTCGTGACTATATCATTCATTTAAGACGTGAGCGCAATCTATCACCAGCTACTGTATCAACATACCTAGCTGCAATAACTCACTTCTACGAAATGAACGACGCTACTATAAAATGGAAGAAACTAAAGAAATTCAAAGCAAAGCATTACAATGTTGTAGAGGATAAACCCTATACCCGCGAGCAAATAATGATGCTGGTAGACGCTGCCCCTCTACGAGATAAATGCATCATACTGCTAATGTCTAGCGCTGGACTAAGAAGGGGAGCCCTACAGCATCTAAGAATAAGAGACATTACAAAGATTGACAAGTACAGTTTGTACCGCATAAACATATACAAGAAAGAGCAAGAACAGTACATTACCTTCTGTACCCCTGAATGTGCCAAGTACATAAACCAATACCTAGACTGGCGGCAAAGGCCAGACGAAAAGCTCAAACCTAATTCGCCTCTACTAAGAATCAAGTTTGATACTATAACAGAGATAAACGTACCTAAAACAATCTCTCCATATGTGGTTACTGAAATAATTCATAATTTACTTGATAATACGGGAGTTAGAGCACCTAACGAAACAAGGCAGCGTACTGAGCTAATGCAAACACATGGATTTCGCAAATTTTATAAAACGACTTGCATCAACGCAAATGTGCATCCTCTCTATTCAGAATATTTAATGGGTCACCGCTCAGGTCTAACCAAGTCATACTTCAAACCTACCGACCAGGAGCTACTAGAGGGCAACGATAAAGCCCTGGGTTATGTGGCAGCAATTAACGATCTAACTATAAACGAGGAACATCGCCTGCATAAAAAGATTGATGAGTTAACTAAGGAGAACAAAATTGAACTTATGGAAATAAAACATAGAGATGACTTGAAAACCATGCGTGAAGAAATGGAAGCAAATTTAGGCAGTTGCTTACAAGAATAGATGTTGGAAAGATCGGTTAACTGATTTCATTTTATTCACTAACAGTACCGTAGCATTGAGCCATTAAGAAATTAATCTATACAAGACATTGATATGTTAGATATAATCTGGTATAGTGTAATAAAATTCAATTAATCACTTTCTTGTTTCAATTGTATATATTTCCTGTAAATATCTCTCAGTTTGATTATAGATAAAGTATAGGTTAACTCCTTAAATTTACTTGAGAATTGCGGATCGTCATCTATTTCATTAACTTCTCTAATATTATTTCTTGCCGCTTGTCTGCGCTAACCACTTCATGAATTTTATCCATAAATTCGTGAACTGATTCTTTATCGGGATTCAAAAGTAAAAGTAGCGAGAGTGTTACTTCTTCTATGATACTTGATATTGTTTTGTTTATTAAAAGTGTCTCTTCCTAATAGTAATTATCAGTTTGTTCTAATATTAGTTGGTAAAAATCTACAAATGGAATTTCTTTCCAATGTGAGTATTCTGAGCCGAAATAACAATGATCTGAATCGAATTTTAAGTCTATCAAGCTCTTGTGCTAAGGCAAATAGTGATTGTATCTCATTTGCCATTATTTTTTGAATTATTTTATTTGCTGTATCATTAATATCATAATTGGTTAAAATGGATGAATATCGATGTATGATGGAGTTAAATATAATATTCCGGTAAATGACGTCCATTCTAAATGCAGTTCCCATTATATCAGTGATCAAATGAATTTGTTAGTAATGGTGTATCAAAAACTGCGAGCAATCCAGAAACTACAGGAACCCTATTGGTTAGTAAAGATTGTAAGACTCCGCAGTGGAAATTGTTTTAATACTTTTAACGTACAGATTACAGGCAATAATCCTCAGCCATCATCATTTTCTATTAGTGATTCACAAAATCAGACTGTTACATTGGCTCCAGGCTCTTTCACTGTAAGTGAAGTGCCAGTTGCTGGCTTTCAGGTTTCGTTTACAGGACATTGCTTACAAACAGGCCCATTTGTTGCGACTGGTACCATAAGTGCAGGACAACATTTGACATGTATTATCAGAAACGTCACACCCTGAGTGATAACCTGCCACTTATTATTTGAATAACACGGTATACTGACTGATCACTATAACTGTAACGGATTCTGATATTATAGATCTGAAGTCTTCCGGTTTGATGCAGTAAAGCGGATTGGTACATGTATTCTATGGGCCATGAGCGTCCGACTGCTAGTCTAGAGTCGTCCACATACTGTACGTGGTGAAGTAGGAAGCTAGCAAAGGCGAACTTATAGGCAATCTTATTTAAAAGAAAATCCCTAAATTTGCCATACCTGCGCCATAGTACCTCATTTCGTGTCGACCGAGCCCGCTTTCTTATATCAAAACAAGATCGTTTCAGCCGTTCGAAGTGCAGAGCGATAGTCACATTGTCCTTACCCATAAAGAAGATAATATCTGATAACAACTATATGTCATATAGACCTATCAATTCTAAGGAAGCGTTATGTTATTGGCTCAACAGCAGGGAGTGAATTCTTCTACTGACAATAAGCACTCACATTCCAATGAAATGGATAGCCTGAATCACGATATTGGTAAATCAGTGGATAAAGACAAAGACAATTCAATTGATAAAAGATATCCCAACGTGATTGACATCGATAAAGCAATAATAGTATCTGATCTGCATCTTGGTTATGAAAAGTGTAATTCAAAAGCATTTTTAGATTTTCTTTTAGAATGTATTTCAAAAGGCATTTCAAAAGAATATTCATTATTCATTCTTGGTGATTTTTGGGATCTTTGGCGAAAACATGATATCATCTACTCAACTGAATCTGATGAAATTTTGTCCTTAGTAAATCAGTTCAAAGATGTATATTATCTTCCTGGTAACCATGATCATATTACACTAGACACAGCACGCAATCATCCTGATTTTAACTGTTACAATATTAACAGATACTTTAGGATTAAGAGTGGCCAGAAGAACTTCTATCTTGTTCATGGACATGAGCTTGAGGTAATTTCAAAATTGATATCTATGAAACTATCTGAATATGATAATATTTCAGATCAGCTGTGTAGGATGAACGATACAGAAGGAAATATCGCAAGTTATCTACATGAAACATTTCACAAAGTATTTACACGAGGACAACCTCAAATAACTGATTTCCTACAGACTGCCGAGCAACGCAAGGGGATGGATGCAATAGACAAACTTGCAAAATCAAAGGCCAGATATCCCCTACTGGGAATGCAGTTAGACGATATTCTGATTTTCGGACATACGCATAGACCTTATATCGATTATGAAAATAATGTAATCAATACTGGAGCATGGATATCTGATATGTTAGTACCCAAATGGTTCGAGGAAGAATATGGACAAGATAAAGCATGCTCCGGCTGGTATGTAGAGATCAATAGCAATGGGGAATATAGACTGGTGCCATATGGAATACATCAAAAAACAAAAGAAGAAATGAGGAATTCTGAATTTAGCAAACAGCGACGTCAACAACAAGAAGAACTAGAACCAGAACAGAAAAATAATGATGAGGATAAAGACGGCAAAACTGAGAATATTATTGGTAAAGTTGCATCTCAACTGGGCGATATGGTAAAACAAGTCAAGGAAGCAGGAAATAGTGCCATCAAAAAGGATAAGTAAAAATTGATCCAATGTCCGTTAACTAAATTGTCATCTAGCTCTACAAGTATAACAATTAATTCGATAATTAACTAACTGAATCCATGGCGGCAATGGCGGCTAAGAAGAAGAATGTACCACAGTTCAGCGCTAACTCAATTATTCCAAATTCTGAAATCCTATCTTCACGATAAATCATGGAAGAAAAGAATAATTAGTTCTTTTACATCATCATTCAGTCTTTTATGAGTCGTAACCTTTCTAAATTTTGCTGTGAACCCTAAATTCGGTAGAAGTTTTTTACATCAGTTCTTTACTATAATGCATTAGGCGTTCTATAAAAACAGCGTCACTTTCCACAAAATAAAATGCACGGGATTAGTAGGGGTTAGTCCATTTTTGCAAGAAATATCCAACATTATCAAAACGTATTACCCCAGTGAGTAATTAGAAGATTAATAATGTTCACCAAGAAAATTATTCTGGCGAATCTCCTCGTAATTATAATAGTAATAGTAGGACTTGCTGTTGCTTCACTTGTATTAGCGCAAATGTGAGAGCACTTGGAAATGACACATTGATTAGTCGATTCTATTGATAGATAAAACTATTATGGCTGGTGATAAACCTTATATCTGTCAACCCCTTGACGATATCTATAGATAGTATCAGATAGTCGATGCGAATAAACATACTAATTCCGTTAATATGCAATAAGTTTAACACATCTGACAACGTCAGATTTTTTAACCTGTCCGGATTAATTATATTGGATATTGCATTATAATACGATATGCAGCATGTCAGAGTATAAACGTTCTCTAAAGTGAGACATTCTCTGTATAGCATGATAGTTCAAAATAGACGGAGATTGAATAGATTAAACCTTCATGTGTATCTCAGCCATAGAGACGCGCTTATGCCGCCGTGGTTACGTGCGCGCCGTTTAAGAACTCACCTGATACTTATGCGTCGTGTTGTAAGCAACATTCGGCCAATGCTGCAGCCAAACCGCCAATCCGTTCTGAGTCAGTTTGGGGACTTGGTGAACTAAATGAATAGTCTCAGCTGGTACGGCTCTGGAGGGTAGACAAGCAAGTAGATAATGGCTTAAACTTTGTATAGATTGATATACATTTTGGTTTTGCTTGTTGTGTATTTGTCCACTCAATCTAGCCAAAGGTGTTATCTGTTGAACTACTCGTTATTATTTTTATCAAACAAACAAGACAATGAAGCACGGAGAGGAAAACGGGAAGAAAGAATGGATAAATCCTAAATATAGATCTTTTTATAGCAAGAAACATCTCTCTACTTCAATTATGAAAGTTGGTATCACACTACCAAATCTTGGACCACAGGCCACAAAAGAAAATATTCTTCAAACCGCAACTCAGGCAGAAAAAGAAGGATTTGATTCACTATGGACTATTACGAGAATTCTTTGGCCATTAAGACCACAAACTCCATATGGTGGCACTTCAGATGGAAGCCTTCCGGTTGAATATCAAACTGCATTAGATCCACTGGATGTTTTACTATATGTATCTCTTAATACAAGCAAGGTTTTATTAGGCACATCTGTCATAGACATGTTCTTTTATACACCAGTAATGCTTGCAAAAAGATATGCTACACTAGATATCCTATCACAAGGAAGGGTAATATCTGGTCTTGGCCTAGGGTGGTCTAAAGATGAGTATCAAGCTTCTAATGTTCCATTTCAGAATAGAGCAGAAAGAGCTGATGAATTTATCCAAGCAATGAAGAAGATTTGGACTGATGATGTTGTAGAATTTAAAGGAAAATACTATAATATACCAGCTTCAAAAATTGATCCTAAACCTATTCAAAAACCACATATTCCAGTTCATCTTGGTGGATTCAGTTCTAATACGTTTTCCAGAATAGTAAAATACGATCTTAATGGCTGGCTAGGCGTAGTAGGGGGTCCTCTAGAAAATATTGAGAATTGTATTAACACCATAAAGGATAATGCAACTAGATCAAATAAGAATCCCGATAATTTCCGAACTATAATGCTAACATATCCAAATGTAGTAGAAGATAAATCATCATCTAGCGATGATAAAAATAGGTTTCCATTGACTGGAAGCATTGACCAAATAGGGAGCGATATACAAAGAATAAAAGCTATGGGAGTAGATCATATTGTATTTGGTTACAACTTTGTGCCGATAGGAAGAGATGTAACTAAAGTAATTGATCTGTCCAAGGAGCTTTCAAGATTTGCTAGGTGAGCTTTTTTACTGCTCAAGGACAAATTCTAATAGGTCAAGGCAATGTTAGCATCCTTTCTTATCGGCATGTTTTTGAACCAGAGATAGAAGTTTAAGCAAGTCATTCATTACCTCACTTTTAATCATTAACTTTAATGGTGGTGGTATGATTTTCTCATTTTCTATATTAGCCATTATATATTCATTCTTGGAGTGGCGATCAATGGTAATTTGCACATGAGCCTTACTAAGCCTCCATTGTGTCGACAGGCACTTAAGCACTTAAAGACTACCTATTTACCTAGAATGCCCAAGAATGAACCATTGTCTGATGGAATTGATGTAGCATTCACATTTCACTGATTCTATCTAGTAATTGGTGAAGCAGTGAGGCTAGAAGGACCGACAGTATTGAGTCTTTGAGGAGCAATGATAGTACAATTTTTTGCATTAGCTGGATTTACTTTTGTCAAATGTCCTGTACAGGGCAATGATGATGGTGATGATGATGGCAATGGTGGTGACAACGATGATGGAGACTGGCCGGTAGATGGTACGAAGGGTGTATTTGTGTTAAACTGTGCTAAGGCAATATTAATACAATTAACTATTGATGCGATGCAAATAGCAATTAGTCCGAAACTAAAATGATGCCGATCATTTTCTGATTACATAGTTCATATAAAAAATTCAGCTAATATATCTTGCTTAACGGTAGGCAAATAGCAGTGGCTAGTTGTGGTTGTGGTGGTAATTGTGATTTCCTGCATGATCTGAGAGAGTGCGACTTGTGTGTTTATAATCAAGCAAAATGACATTCTGATACCTCAGAATTCACAGTAAAAGCAATCGTACGAACTGCTGAATCATTAGAATTCAAAACTATCCCAGGTATCTCGAGTGCAATTATAGCACAATCTAATGCCGCTCCTGCTATGTATAGCAGGGCGCCCGGTGGTTTGTTTTTAATAATGTTAAAAGAGCTACTGATATTACCGTCTTGTTCAAAAGTAAGTTTCTTCTTACTAGGTACGGTGCATCATACCGACTAAGTTAGGCATTACTACTATATTTAAAATAATGTACTTACCTAATGCACGTTATATGCAAGTAGGAATTGATAGCTTTGCAGCATTTGATGACGCTGGAATGTCAGTCAGCCCGTCTGAGCGTTTGCAAAGATTAGTCGAACAAATGGAATATGCCGATAAAATTGGATTGGATGTGTTTGGGATCGGCGAACATCATCGTAGGGAATTCCTCGATTCGGCTCCTGCCGTCATCCTAGCTGCGGCAGCTGCGCGAACTAAACGCATACGTCTTACCAGTGCTGTGACGGTATTAAGTGCTGCAGATCCTGTACGGGTATTTCAAGAATTTGCAACCTTGGATCTTCTATCGCAAGGCCGGGCTGAAATGGTTCTTGGGCGCGGCTCATTTGTAGAAGCATTTCCTCTCTTTGGATTACGTTTGGAGGACTATGACTCACTTTTTGAAGAAAAGCTTGATTTACTGCTAAAGATTCGTGATAATAGTGAAAATGTACATTGGTCTGGCACCCATCGTCCTACTCTAAATGGTCAGGGAGTATATCCAAGGCCCTTGCAGAATCCTTTGCCAGTATGGCTAGGCGTTGGTGGCACACCAGAATCATTTATCCGTGCTGGTTTGCTTGGACTCCCATTGATGGTAGCAATCATAGGCGGCAAAACTCACACATTCAGGCCTCTTATAGATCTCTATAGGCAGACTGGAAGGCGAGCCGGGTTCTCACCTGATCAATTGAAGGTAGGCGTACATTCGCTTGGCTATGTTGCAGAGAGTACTCAAGAGGCAGTAGACGACTTCTATCCAGGTTATGCACGTACCATGTCTGAGATTGGTAAAGAGCGGGGATGGCCTAAAATGACGCTTGCTAGTTTTGATGCGCAGCGAGGTCCTCAAGGTGCGTTGCTTGTAGGCGATCCAGATGAAGTAGTAAAGAAGATAATTAGGCACAGCAAAGCGCTAGGCGGCATTTCGCGCATCACCTTTATGATGAATCCAGCCTCTTTATCTCATGAGAAGCTCATGCGAGCAACTAAATTAATAGGTACACGTGTCGCCCCCGCACTTAGTGAAGTGAGTGAATACAATATTGAGGTACTGTAATGTCCTACTTGCGATCGTTGTCTTACAGCATAGTCTGGTCTTTGCACTGCCAATTTTTTCGATTATTTTTGCTCGCCCTTATCAACTGCTATGGCCGGCATTGTCAAAATCCGATTCGATATTTAATAATGTCTGCTGTTGAGTCCGTCTAGGAGTGCTCCTCTAGTTAAACTAGAATCCCTCGATATTTTATCAGTTAACCATTC
>JBQCDO010000358.1:0-16277 GCA_051961195.1 Nitrososphaeraceae archaeon
TTTTGCTCAACTCGTTTCTTTTGACAGGGGATGTATCTCAGAATATTCTCATAGGCCCATGCAGTATCTTTTTTTCCTCATTGAGCATATCTTTCGGCCCTAGTTTCTAGTGATACCCCTTGTATTCCTGCAAAGTCGAGGAATCTAGCCAAATTTCCTTGGTATTTGTATCTAGTGAGAGGAGATTTCATTGCATCTAAATACAATAACCAGGAATTCGATAAGAATACCTCATTTGCTTTTTGTTCCAACCTTTATTTATCACCAATTATATCCTGGAATCCACTTAAAAGCACTGATATCGTAGTGGGGCCAGTGGGATTCGAACCCACGACCGCCAGCGCCCCAGGCCTATACCCTAATAGAGATGGTATCCTTGACCAAGCTAGACGATAGCCCCTCGATAAGGAAATTCATAATACCTCTTTTAAACGTACACAATTCGGAGCAATATTTAAATCGCAACAACTCTTTAGAATTGCTCCCTTTCTTAACAATTATTAATCGCATCCCGAGTTGGAATTTGCGGCTTTTGTTAGCAGTTCATTTTCGGAAATCAGGAAAAATTTAGGCGACCTTCATTTTACTCCTTAACGTTCAAATATAAATGACAGCAAATTCTAGAAATTAACAGGTATATCTGCTGATACATTGATTTTCCCCCAAATCCGTAACATGCTGGTTAAATTTGCCCATAGTCCCGACTGTTAGTTTTTAAACAGACCGATGGCATATGCCTTCATTAAGGCGAGTACTGTAAAAAATACGATGTACTCACAATGGCATATTTTGAGCATGGTAACAATAATAATAACGCAAAATAATTATAGGCTGCTTCTCTGGAGACTTGATGCAAGAAGTGAGAATATTGACCACATATATTCTTAGGACCACCGAATATACAGAATGCATCTTATATATCACTCATAACTTATGCAAAATGAAGGCGAAGTGACCTCTTTTGTTCCAAGGCTATTTGAAATAGCCTATTCATTCCTACATTGCTCGCAATTCAATCTTTTAATAAGGTGATATACATTTACGGGTAAAGGTAAGAAGTCAGTCAAGTGGTGAGAAATTAAATTAGACGTAACAAATAATCAAAACACCGATAAGGGGGATGGAGAAGTCCTACTCACACTTGGTGATGTTTGTAGCCTTGTAGTTAAGGAACATCAAGTTGATGAATTGCAGGCAATTCCTCTCGATACTTACAGGAGGATTGCAACAAGTTTGGCTAGGCTGATGAATAATACTTCTGATGGTTTGGAAAAAGATGTTACAGACAGATTAATCGAACTCATCTCCTTGGCCGGGAAGCTGTTGTTTGATATCCGTAGGAACAAGATTTTTTACTCTATTAGCAACAACATTTCATCATCCGAATTGACCCATGCTTTGGACTATTCTAGACTCACAGAGGAGGAGAAATACATTCTGGATGCAAAAACCGAATATCAGAAAAGACAAGATATCATCCTGTCAAGTATGCTTAAAGGTAGGGCATTGATGATGGAAATGCTGTCGGACAGAATACGTTCAAAAAAAGTGGCGATAAGATTAGTCAAGCCCTTTGGGCAATTCTTAGGAGTCGATATGATACGTTATGGGCCATTTCTTGGTGAAGATGTGACAATATTGCCATTTGAAAATGCTCGTTCTTTAATTGAGGCTGGTATAGCTATAGAAATTGATACTGAGTATTGAATTTAGCATATTCTGATCCCCAGTGATTTAATCTATTAAGCAAAATAATTTGTTTTTCCAATTGGTCTCTCTATAGTAGGAAACACAGCGAGATGAGCATAAAAGTATACAAATCGTTATGCAATTTGTTATAGATTACATTTGTAAGATTAGTATAGTTTCCCTAGATGGTGATAGTAATAACTTGATAGAAATTAGCTAGATGTATGAAATCCTATTATGTTACGTCTTATCTTAAATTGCGATCCACGGATTGTCAAGTATAAAATCCCTATGGTTAACGCGTTTGATGGCTGCGGAACACCAACTGAGTGTAGCAGTACGATGGTACATCTAACAGGTTAGATTGAATTTACTGGTGCAGTTTAAAGAATTACAATACGTCACAACAACGAACATCCCTGCAGGTCAGGTGGGCAAATCATTCGAAATCTAATATAGCTTCTTGACGGATTCGTTACCAGCTGACGTGGCCGTGAAGCCCGTGTGTGCCCCAGTCCTGATAGCGACAACTCAAATGACTAATTCCCGTTAATGTATACAATGGTATACAGAAAATTGTTCGCTTCCCACGGGGGTCTTTTATTTATGAAAGAACAAGGTAACTACATAACCATCCAGTTTATGTCCACTACCTACACCGATGAATGAACATGCTGCATTAACTAACCAATCTGTAGCCATCGCTTGATATGCCTCTTTTAGAGGAGTTAAAGCGTACTTTCGAATTCTCCTGTGGTGCTTTTATGCAAGCTTGTGTAAACGAAGGTACTTTTCAGCCCATTTTCTGGGTAGATGGACTAAGAAACTACATTGTTTGCATAAATAGTCCAGTTTATCAAATTCTGACGATGAGGTCATCATAATATGACATCGAGGACATTGTAGTCGGCGGTGTATCAGTCTTGGACCTCTTTCCATTTCAATATCATTTACTCCCTCTACCTGGAAAGTATCAAGTCGGACGTATACCGACGGTTTCTTCCTCTGCATATCCAAAGTTCATTCTGCTAATTATTATAGCATATAACCCGCTTCAGAGAGGGAGGGAGGTAGTTGCTACAACCAATTATATAGAATCTTAGAGATTATTCACTTGGGTATTCATTTAATGCTTATTATGACCTATATTTAACATTCACTTGTGTTTTAAGGCTGTACCATATGAAAACCGTCAGGCCCCATACAGAATCAGAAATACTGAATTGAGTAGGTGTTGTTATGCTCGACGATATAAAACATTTTACCTCTTTTTTGTTCCTCGACAGATTCTTAAAGAATGTTACAGTCCAGAGAATTTACCTAACTCTAAAAATTAGCCGAATACAAAGTCGTATGATGTCTTTGTTACTGTTTGGTGAAACATGGATGATAGACTTTCTTTTATCGTTATGATATAGTAATTCAAATAATTAAGCTGATTCATATACTACTTATTTAATCAAAGTAAAGTATATTATTATACGACTAGTTATTTAGTTCGTACCAAATTGACACACAATGGAATAGATATAGATGAATTCATTTTACTTACTATTTATCCTACTGCAGTAATCTTTGCGATAGGTTATATTGCAAGAAAAATAAATTTGGCTGAATCGTTAAAGTACGCTATCCAGGCCGCTGCAAGTATTATATTTTCCATCATTTACCTGCTCACCATACCCAATGGCGGGGCGCAAGGTCTTGCTCTAGTCCTCTTGCTATTTGGTCTAGTCTTATTATATATGGCGAGAAAGGAGAAGTTGACTCCTACTTTAACCTAAATTCTATGTATATTTTCAAATACAAAATAGGTATCGGCTAGAATATCCTGTTATTTCACCTCTAATATATAAGTGATCCTGGTTAAGAGGATCCATGAAAAATTTTCCACCTGGCTTAGACCGCGTTAGCAAGAATGCGAGTCATTTAACTATAGCTCGTTTAATAATACCTAGTATTACTTTTACTCATAATATAACAGTACGTAAGGGATAAAAGGGTATTGATTTGGATACCTAGTATCAAGTTTTGATCACAATAATATCTCATCTGTCTGTTACGAAACGGTTACTAAACGGTTTGGTTAGAGAGCAACTTAGGAGAGATTCTAGTCAGATCTACAAACGTTAAATCAAAGATAGCTCTGTTCGACATAGATGGAAAATAAAGCGATCTTTATTTTCAGGGCTAGTTGAGGCATAATATTCAAAGTTTTTGGAAACCACTAATTTAAAGACTGACACTAGAACTACCTCTGTAAACAGAGAAGTAAGGTGTGTCTGAGTTCATCTCCCTGCTTGGGCATCCACTATCTGGGCTGGAAGCTATAATTGAACGTAATTTTTTCTCAACCAGACATGAATAGAAAGACTGTCCTAGACTGGTCCAGCTTACTTACGACTAAAACCTAGTTCCATGGATAGGATTGATAAATCATGCTGATTAGAATTATGATTATTAGGTAGCCTCTAATTATCGGCTCGAGTTTCCATCGTAAAGAAAATTATTTCCCATGATGAGTAGATTTGTACGTCGAGGCTTTGTTGAATGAATAATACTTGTAGCCAAAAAAAGAGGCAATTACGAAATTAGGCACTGACAATAAAAGGAAAAAAAAAGAGGAGTGCAATGATGACATAAATAAACCGAATATACCCGCTGAGCCTGCAATTATAACTAAAAATAACATAGTGCTCTTCTGAACTGGCAATATTGTAGATCTATGTCTGCGCTATAAAGACCTTTCAGGATATTTCCAATTTGATCTCCTGAAGGATTACTAATTATTGCCTCGACTTTGCTTGTCCATATATACGTCAGCAATATTTCATCAGGATAGTTCATCTAATTTTTTTAACAAGTATACTCATACACCCTGTAGACGCTCCCGACATTCAGATAAGAAGGGTAATTCCATTTAGCAGTATCAAGCGTTATCTCACGTAGAGGTACCACATTATTGAGATAAATTCTCTCATTCTTTGATTGGCCTAATATATTATAAACTGACTCGCCCACTAATATCTGATTAGCTTGGGTTATAGAAGCAATTTTCGATGCTATGTTAATTGCGGAACCCAAGATGTCGATATGCGCCTTTTGAACATCCTTCCCATATACAACTACCAAAACTTCCCCATAATCGATGCCGATTCTTACCTTAATATCAGGTAAACTCATCTCTTCAAAAATTGGGGATATGACGTTTTGGATAATATCAAGTATAGTCTTAGAACAGCTCATTGCATTGACGCAAGCCTGACTTGGATCGTGCCCTGCTGGAAATAATACTATAACTGCATCTCCTACATATTTAAACACATATCCGCCGTAACCAGAAACGACAACGCTTATCTCTTGAGCGAATACCTGAATCAAGAGAGCAAACCTGTCTTCTTGCATTGAGAGACTCATTTGGGTTGAATTATTGATATCTACAAATAGGAAGACGAAGTTTGTTTTCGAGTTCACGTGTCTTCTCAACAGTTTCCTACTTTCTTGGGTGGACATGTCAAGTTGAACCCCATTTTTCAATGTTTTTCTTACTCTCGCACGGATTTGGTCGAATAAGGAACCCGCGGGTAGTTCATCGGTTACTATGTCCATGAGCTATCGTTCTCTAGCAATCAAAAAATAACCCAAAGTTAGGTTCCTAATCATAATCATTCTTAATTTTAAGATCATATATTTGTTCGATTGGTCAATATAGGTTGCAACAACCTGACTACATCAGTGTGACCCATGAGCATTAAATTAAACGATTGTGCGTATTGCTACTATATTTCCAGATAATGCATATATGCTAACGCATGAATATACCATCAATAGATCCAGACAAGATGTCAGTTAAAGTAGATCTTTTACAGTCCCTATATAGTGTAATAGATGAACTTGGCAAACAAAATATTCAAAAAGAGCTTGTAAGTTCCGATCTTCAAGCTTCAAGAAAATATCTAAAGATTATTATGGACACTTGCCTGTCAAGGCTGCAAAACACCTCAAAAATCGAAATTGCTGATAATTTGATACTAGATCTCTGCGAGGCTCTTTTACATTTCATGCTTACTGCCTCGACCTTGCCTTCTGCAAGAAAGACTGAGGTTAATAAAAAGCTAAAAATCGATTTAGCCATTCCAAATGTACGATGCTTGATGAAAAATCCTCAGAAGGCATTAGTTATTGCTATCATCCGCGAGCCAGAGAATATAAAAAAAATCTCACAGCTTAAATCGATTCAGCCCGAAATCGATAACATCTGGTTAATTTCTGCCCGACCACTACAAATTCCACATCTGAGAAATTACAGTGTATTTCAAGGGGGTTCCTCGAAGAGATTCCGCGATATAATTATTGATATAAAAAAGTTTTTGAGAAAATCTGGAGATAAAAGCATTAGATTTGTTCATTCGTAGGTAGATCGGTTATAGACAACAATTGAAAAATCGAGTAATTAGGAATTTCAAGATACCGCCTGCATTGGGTAGCGGCCCTAATCGCTTTGAGTACTTCAGGAATTTGCCATGTGAGACTAAATATAGGCTTTATATTGATTATGCCTGATGAATTCAGTAATAAGTACAACTATTTCTATATTCCATATTTGTAAATCTTGGATGCACCAACCTGTAATGAGTATACCAAATTACGGACGTTTAGGTTCCTCACCATAGTCAATTCATCTCCTAATTTTAACTGTAAATCAAGCCGCCGCCAAGTGTTATCTTAGGCAATCAGACACTATTTGACATTATTGACAGGCATTTAGTAATATCAAGTACGATGACCTGTCCTCATATAAGATTTTCAGATCATAATTACGACATGCTAAGCCAGTCTTGATAACTAAGTTAATAAGTTAGATATTCTAATATAGACACTTATAGAGACGGGATGAGCTTCCTGAGTGCCCAACTAAGACAGTCCGTATTAGCTGCGCTGGCTGACCGGGAGATTGTCAAGATTTTGGATTGCGCGTTAGTTAGGGAGAGATCAGTTAATGAAGTGATTAGAGAGTGCAATATTCCTCATACTACTGCTTATAGAAAAATTAAGTGGCTTCTAGAAAAGAGACTTCTTATATCGACTAGGAACGAAATTACTGAAGAGGGAAAGAAGTTCACTTTGTTTAGAAGTGTGTTCAAATCACTTAGAATTAATTATGAATATGATAATATTGTCGTACACGCAGAGTATAATATTGATCCTGTGGAGAATGTAACTGAAAAATTACTATCCCTCCATTGAATGAAAATTTTGAGCGGTTGAAATAGATAAAAAGCTAAGTGTTATATCTCAAAGTTATCGGCGAGTCGCCTTTGAGATTTGTAATAGTAATAAAACCTGAACCATAGAAGGACGCTAAAAAAAACCATGGCGGCAACGTGAATTTCCAACCCGATCTCCGCAAAATTTTGAGTAATAAACAGACCGTTTTGTTGCAAAACGTTTGTGATTTCGCCCACAATCCAAATAATAATAAATATCGAAATCTGAGATTGAAAATTCCTAATACTTCTCGATTTAATTACTATCCAGAAAAATATGCCAAGGGCAATAACTAAAAGGGGAAGGGTTAAATTATTTGATATGTCCTCCGCCGATTCGATAGCTACTATCTAGATCCACCTCTCAGCTTTTTTGTAAGTATAGAACTCGGATATAGAATCCGTATCATGATGATGCCAAACACAATTAGGATCACGACGGATAACGGCTCAAGGAATCCCTCTCCTAACATATGATACCCCAATAGCTCAGCGAGGTGATAAAGACCGTGTATCACAATAAACAGTGTTAAAACAATTGTTAAAGTTCTTACTCCATATTTATTACCGGCCTTAATCCTAATACTGATATATAAGGGGATTATCGCAGCACTGAAAATCGCGATGATACTAATAACATGAAATGACATAGTGTACAATTATTATCTTCATTATTAGAGTCACGCAATTAATAAATGCTAGAACATGGGGCATACCTATGGAGAGCAGAGTCTCACGCCACTAAATCCTAAATTTAGGGTTGACTTCGCTTCGAAATTCCAAATTTTAACTATACCATGTGATTCCAATTAAAATTTTTAATTTTATAAAAATCTGAAATTTTGCTTCTTTGAAGGATATGAAAAAGCCTCGACTAATGGTAACGTGAACTAATATTGAATTGTGAAGAACCAAGACAATACACGACTATATTACTTAGGCCAAAAAAATGATTATCAATTGTGAGATATAGGATATCAGGAGTTTTATTAGAGCCTCGCTTACACTTACGAATTTATACCCATCTGATATTCAGAGGCCGGACGGGACAGGCCATATTTTTTATCATTTCTTACTTTCAAGTTGTTATCGATGATGGAAGGATTAAATAAAACAATATCAGTGAGGATACACTTTCAATTTTCTAACTTTATTGTAGTTAATATGATAATTTTATGGGCTAGCTGCAAATCTTCTCTATCTTTGGAGCTGTCGCATCTGATGGTCTTGATATGTCCAGTTTTGGGGGCAACGTGATAAGATTATACAAGCAATATTTTTTAAGAAAGTCCTGCGAATATTACTACGACTAATGTTCATACCAAGATTAGAGAAATATAAATATCCAATTGATGAAGATTATCGACATTTTTTAGATTGCGAGATACGTAAACAAGGTAGGTTAAATGATTGCGGACGTTGCAAATATGTTTGGGACCATTGGTATGGGACTGACGCCCCATACAATATGACTGCCGATCCTTAACAGTTGAATATGCAGTCCATTCTCTTCAAAACAGTTATTTCATTCTGATGTAACGGCAGAATTAGTTATCAATTTTTTCTAGTTTTTCTATCTTCTTCCAACTTTGACCTTGAGGATCCGAATTTATAGTTACCAGATGTAAATATCTCTTGGAGAATTGAAGGTCATTCTTTCTGGGAGTTACCACGAAGCGGAATAGTCAAAGCAGTCATGTCGTATCTTGCTAATAAGAATTATTAAATAGTTTTCTGAGCGGATACGGCATATCAAATTTTGATTATAAATAAGAATAGAAAACTGTACCTAATCAATGTATGTCCATAACCGTACATGTGCATGCTGGCCTGTACTTATTAGCTGGACACGGAGTCCTGTAGATTAACTGTTCTGAAATGATACGCAAGGTGGCAAGATCTAGACTGTACCGTCAATTCCAGGTGGTTAACTCATGTAGATAATATCAAACATTCAATGATATTCAGTACTCAGTGTGAAGGAGCCTTGATTTTATTAAAAATAATCATATAAGGTACAAGATAAATATTCTATAAAAGTTTTATAGTAGCTTCTTTTGATCTAATCTATACTATTTAACATGAATTAGAATTAAATAAGGAGAAGTTATTCTCTATTATAACTAGAAATGAAACCTGTACATAGATCCAGGACAGAGATAATAGGAGCAATTTTGGAATGTGCTAATGGAAACGTCATAAGGATAACCGAAATTCAGTTTAGGACATACTTATCGTATAATCTTTTAAGAGAATATTTGAAAATTCTTATTGAAAACGATCTTTTGGAATATATTGAAGGTGAAAGATCTTTCAAGACAACTCCCAAAGGAATGCATTACCTGGAAGTTTATAATCGAATGGGAGAGTTGGTAGTTCAAAACACCTTTGGCAAGAGGACTAAAAATGTACGCGCCTAAGTTTTTGGCCAACTGTGCAACATACCAAATCCTAATGCATTCTCATCTAGGTTTTTACTATTTACCTAGTTCTGCAAATCTATAAAACGAAAGTACTAAACATCCGCCTAATAATATAGTAACTAGTGAAATTATACATTCTTTTCTTGTTCGAATTGTAACTTATTTTTTAATTCTAAATTTTTTCCCCAAGAATATATTGCAGATTCGGAAGGAACACCTTGATCGTACGATTCTAATGGCGGCGGCTGCAGAGTAGTAATATCTATTTTATCTCTTTGCGTCTAATCTTGAGAACATTCGTTTTTCTCGTGCCGTTGGAGCGTTGTGGATCAACTGAAAATGACCTAACATAGTGCGACGACTAAGAAATGTTTGAATCGTCTAACGCAATCCAAAAAACACTATAATCTATTCGCCAGCTATTTACTCTAAAACAGTAATGTTAACCCAGAAATTAACTTGCACCGTTTATAAATTGGGTTAGGTGAAATTGAGGAAAACAGATGACAATTACTGTTTCTTAGTATTTCCTACTTATTTTCAGTGTATCGAGCATATTTTTCCATGAAGCCACCCTCTGCTGAATCATTTTCCAAGATGTTTTTTCCAGTGAACCTGAGGAAGACATCATTTAACGTTGGTCTTCTCAAATCTACGCGTCCAATATCGTTGTCTTTAATTACTGTTCTAAGGATCGGGATTAAATTATGTGATGCATCATCTACATGGATAGCGGCCACCCCACTCTCCTTGTCGAATTCCACCTTACGTACAAATCTGAATTGTTTCAATATCTTTCTAGTATCCTCTATAATTCTGTCTTGACTACCCTTATCTGTTAATTCGATCTCAATAATCTCTCCTCCTACATTTTCCTTAAGCCTCTCTGGCGAATCCAGGGCGATTATTTTTCCCTTATTGATAAATCCTATTCTGTCGCAAAGTACGTCAGCTTCTTCCATATAGTGTGTAGTCATTACCAATGTAATTTTCTCATATTGTACTAAACCTTTAATATAATCCCACATTATTCCTCTGCTTTTCGGATCCAGGCCTAATGTTGGTTCATCAAGAAACATTACCTTGGGTTTATGAAGGAGGCCCCTAGCAAGTTCCAACCTCCTTCTCATACCACCCGAGTATTTTCTTACTTGATGGTCTTTCCTATCGGTAGGCCCTACCAATTGTAGTACTTCCAGAATTCTGTTTTCTCTTATGTTTTGAGGAACACCATAGAGCAAAGAATGTAACTTCAGATTCTCGTACGCCGTGAGCATGTCGTCGCTACTGGGAGCCTGAAAGACAATCCCTATACTTGACCTAACTTTTGAAGAATCTTTGACTGTATCGAAGCCATTTACAAGAGCAGTGCCGTACGTAGGCTTTAGCAGCGTGGCAAGAATATGGATGAGAGTGGTTTTTCCTGCACCATTAGGTCCCAACAGCCCGAACACTTCGTTATCAAAAATATCAAGGTTGATCTCATCCAAAGCGACCATATTCCCATATTTTTTGACTAAATTACGAATCTTTATCAGAGCCTAATGCACCAACAGCAAAGTCTTCATAGAGTACAATTATGCTTTTCCAAATAAGTCAAATTCCGCAATAGTAGTTTAGCAATTATTTGTTCTGTATTACTGAAGCAGATTGCTTAGATATCGGTCACTTAATCGAATTATATGCAATTACAATCTGAGTCTTAATATCAGCCGACTGAACTGGGCTTTGAATAGTGTTAACTGAAGGAGGTTCGGTTCTACTTTTTCTTATCGATACGACCAAGGCGTTATTTCTTGGTTGGATATCCAAGAAAGTCCTGAAGGTTAAAGATTTAGCGTAGACTATTCTGTGTGGCCTTATCTCTTCGATGACATTGCTACCGAGTGCTTTCACGAAGTCGCGGATTTCGAGTAGTATTTGTTTGGGTTCCTGCTCCAAAGATGATAAATGACTTTCAAAAGATATGTCTCTAGCCTTATTTGAATAGAGTCCGAAATTCATATGTAAATACATAACTTTAGAGAGTATTTTAAGTATTGTAGGCGTTGGTCTTTTAGCATGAAAACATATTGTTCTGAAGAACCTGATATCTTTATTGACATGTCAAATTGTACATCAGAATGGTGTAATCTAAGCAAAGAATCCTAGACTTTATCCCAACTTTGCTATCGACGTTTTTTATACCAATTACGCAAATGGCGTCCTTGACCAGCAAATGGGTCTACTATTACAATTGAACGAGCAATGCGACATAGATCTATTTTAGTTTTTAGAAACGATGCAATGAGTCTAGATTGAATTTGTGTGGGCACCACAAATCCGGAAATTTCATCAGCGTTGAGGTTATGCTGGTCTCTTTTGGAGTGCTCCAAAATTAGATATCACTGAGCAAATAATAGAAGCTACTTTAAAGGTATGAAAAAAAGTAGGGCATCGCTACTCTATGAACGTTCTTTTGAGCAGTGCTTGCCTGATTAGGTTTGGGTGTTAGCAAGCTTCCTGAATGTCCCGTCCTTAACAGTCACTATGCCAGTTTCTACAAGCGGTCCTTCGTCCAACGCTCTTTCCATCGCTTTATTGCCAAGTGCGATAGCTTCATCGATACTTAAATCGGGATTGTACTCTCGTTGGAGCACATCTAAGGCAATATCGGAGTAATGACCTATAGCAAAGCCAGATCCACGAAAATAAGTCCCGCTAGGGTCAACTTGGTACAACTGAATACCTGTTTGATCCAATCCAGAAATTATTATAGAGGCGGCTTGTGGTCTTACAGCGTAGATCGTATAGTTATGTAAGTAGGAGCTAAGGTACTTTGCAAGGGAATTGATATCTATCGGGCTTTCATAAGAAAGTCGATGCCTTTGGGCTGCTATCCTAATCTCATCTATTAATTGTAGTATATCGCCAATATATCCAGAACCAGTAGCACCAATATGCTGATCTATGGTAAAGATCTTTTCAGCAGGCTCGACCAACGCTTTAGTTGGTTTAATATGACTTGAAATCAGTGCAAAGTCTCGTGTTTTTATACCAATGGTAGTTGATCCTCTGCTTACAGCTTCTAACGCGCTATCTACTAATACCAGTCGTCCTTCTGGACCATAATAGTAGGGATATCTCGTATTGTTACTAACCGCTGAGCTACCAATTTCTGACATTTCTAATTCACATGCTCCTGTTGCGGAAGCTGCATTACATTTGGAATGACCAAAGCATCGATTCCGTTCCCTGAACCAGGATCTCTCTCCATTGCAGCGGATACCGCTTTTTCAGCAATCTGCTTTGCCTGCTCGTTAGTCATTTCACTTTGGTATAGATTTTCAAGCACACCATAAGCAACTGGAGCTCCAGAACCTGACGCGGCGAAGTCCTCACTGGTTATGGCGCCACTCATATCGGCCACATAGACATGCCCGCCCTCACTATCAACTCCTGCGACTATCAACTCTACAAAGTATGGTTGGTAGTTCTTAAGACCAGAATATGCCAAGTTGGCAATCAACCTTGAGGATTCCTTAACTGTTAGAGGAAATCCCCTACGTAGTTCTATCAATTTTCGCTCACCTTTAGCAACTTTGATGATGTGTTCTGCGTCTGACAGCTGCCCTGCAACAGCAACCGCTAGTGTATCATCTATCCGTGTTATTTTTTGGGTTATTTTGGATCCTATAAAGAACCCTTTACTTGCTCTTCTGTCAGAACCAAGTATAACGCCATACCTGGTTCTGAGCCCAACTATCGTTGTCATCTAATAATATATAGAAATACCTATTATTATTGACCACTTTTAGAAAAGAATGGTCACGACAATGACAATGGGTTACTGGCCACAATATTGTCATGATTATGTCCAATGTGTATTGCAATAGTTATTTATTCGACCACCTTGCTGGTTGGGTGGTTATGAAGTCTAACTGAGCTCCAGATTTGAAGTTTGTTATAAAATAAATTTTCCTGTCCAATATTTTTCTTATTTAATATATTTAGTTTTTATTGTAATCGAGCGTTTGGAGTACTCGATAAAACTCAACAGGAATATGAAGTACAAGTCAATAAGATATAAGTATGCTGATACTAGCTTTCAGAACATAAAATCTAATAACTTGTAGCTGGTAACTACAAATGGCTAGCCTAATTGGTCCGCCAATGGTGTGTACGCGATGCACTTATTTACTGGATTGCAGGTAGTTTAGTTTTTATTCTGTCGCTTCAATTTCAATAAAATGTCTTAAAGCTGATTAGTATATGCATGATTCAGTAAATTCCATTTGAAAATATTATTAGATCTAGGGGAAGGGGAATGAATCACATCTTTTTGTTAATCCGTTGTGGAATAGTACTCATAATACATTTACCACTGACGTCTATTTCCTTCTAGTAATCCTAAACCTGTATGTATTCTGTCTATGTGTTTGGATAATTCGGTCTTGTCTTTAAATTTTGACTGACAATATGGGCATAAAACGTTCTTGTGTATTGTGGATGACATGGACTTTCTATTACCTTTTAACGCCAATCTTTATTAAACTCAAAGTTTTCAATGTGTTACAAAGTAATATTACGCACGATATCATCTGCTAACTTTATACCGGTTTTCTGTCAGTTGCCCGACTCATTCTTTAGACGATACATACATCAGATAGTCAGAAGATGGAACTTATGTCTAGTTATAACAGGAATATTCGTTGATCTAAACTCATTTATGGATAATGACAGTGTCAAATCTGAATTTTACCTCATGACTTATCTGCAACCTGATAAAATGTTGCATTTTATATTAGATAGTCATTTTAAATATTCATAAATTTAAGGGCAGCCGACTATGCATTATTTTATCACAATCGCCAATTTCATATCAGTTTCTACTATGACTCTGTAGCAATATCTAGCTAACTGATTACATATTATATTAAGGCTAAACATGGAATTAATTAGGAAGCCTGAGATAGCTATTAAGGCCTATATTTTAATACTATGTATCAATTAAGACCCAATCCGAGATAGATAGATAGATAGCTAGATAGATAGATAGATAGAAAGATAGAAGGAAATGTCTATCTCATAGGGCAACTTTGTATCAAAGATTGAAAATTCCAACGCACCCGGCTCCTAACTTAATAGCAAGGCTGGCTAGCGAATCAATGATATCAATTTTTCCGATCGCCTAACTTGATCCCGCCGATATAATAGGCATAGATATCATCCCTTCATGACCACAGGCAGGACACGCAGACCTTATACTAATTCTATTACGATAAACCTCCGAAGCAGACCAAAAACAATCTTTACAAAGCAGGAAATTTGGTATTAACAAACGTTCCCTTTCGCTGCTATACCCGTTTTCTGAGGGTTGGATTCTTCCGTTATTTGTATGTCTGTAATGCGCGGCTTCTGTTGCCATTCCTTGCTTTTTGTTAGCAACTATGTATGACGTATCACTTACACCTCTCTAATTAAGGTTTTCTTATACTTTAGTCGAGAAGAATATATAAAATTAACGCCTATATCTTTTCCGAAAAATACTAGGAAAATTATCTTAGGCGCCAGGATCTTCTCTCTTATCACAATGCAGCTGGATGTCTGAGCGAGTTCGTTTGTCGAATAATCAAACCTTACGATTTTTACAGCTCCAATTCTGACCTTGCAATCACGCGTTACAGTGTAACTACGCCAGATGAGAGATGATCCTGATTTAAAGGTAGCAAACGAGATATAGTCGATTTCATGGATGATATATGCCATCTGAAAAATATTTCTAGGTGAAATGATTTAAGAGGGACGTCTACTTTGTAAGACATAGTAATATGGATCAGAAGATGAGATAATATATTCGGATAATCTACTCATAAAAACACCAGATGATAATTTGGAGCGCTGCCGGAAAATTGTCATGCTCCTTCTATTAGAATTTGTGGGTAATTCCCTCTTAGAAAATAGTGTCCGAAATGAAATCTAAGTAGATTAAGATGACAAATAATAATTGTAAAACGATATTTTATTTGCAATGATGGTAAAACTATTATATTATGCGGTTGACATAATTCGAGTATGATAATAATTGATATTTCAGGATAGATCAGTTTTTAATGAATACGTCAATTCTGAGAAGAGATTAGAAATCCTGTAAACTATTTATAAAAAGGTGTTAGTTTTATTTTGTGAGTTAATCCAAGGAGAGAACTGAATTAATGGGATTCTAGAGATATCAAGAAGTTGGATTATTGTAAATTTCAAGCTAGTGGAGTTATATGGGTGTTATGGTGATGTGCAGTCAGCAATAACTCTGGTTTTTACATACGTGAATCTGCTACATGCAATCACTACTTTGAGAAAATAAATGAAATCATGCCTTCTGTAATATCAATTGCTACTCTTTTCCCTAGGATATCTTGATATAATTCTGAAACCAGAGTCTTGACATACAACGACCACTTAATCCCAAGGTCATGTTGTATATTAAGATAATATGATTCATTTCTATTAACGATAGTATGATCCATCCAAGATACTGTGAGCCAGCTCCGTAGAATTTCTATAAAATCACTAACGTCGTGATTTTCCCTCATAAATGTAAATATGTTCTTAAAATTTTGTTTTTCTATTTTTTCTGCTAGGTGTACGATTTCCTCATCGTTCAATCGATTGATTACTGCCTTGAGAAATGGTTTTGTCATTGGCAAAAGACCCATTCTTCTTTCATACCTTTCCCCCTCACCGTGATTGGCAAATATTCTCGTAACAAATGCGTTTAAGTTCATCTTCTCTAATTTGGCATCTTTTTTTAGTTCGTTAAGGAGTGGCACAGGAAGTCTAAACGTAACAGTTTCGGTCTTTATCCTAGCAATATCTGAAGATTCTCTTCCTCTTCCACCATAATTGCTCATTCAATATT
>JBQCDO010000359.1:0-8047 GCA_051961195.1 Nitrososphaeraceae archaeon
AAAATCCTTTTCAGGAACAGGTTTAGGATTATTTATATCAAAAAGTATTGTAGAGGCTCATGATGGAAAAATATGGGCTGAAAATAATAAGGATGAGAGAGGAGCTACGTTTGCGTTCAGTTTACCAATTGCAACAAATAGGTTTTAATAATACAGCATCACGTATTGACTAGTCTGCTACTATCAGCAGAGAAATTGAAATCGCGGAACAATTTTGACCTTTTCCAGTCTTTATGACTGCGTTATGAGATCCTCGCTGGCAAAACCGGTAGAAAAAACAATGCATATGCGTTTAGTCCAAGTTTCTAAAGCTAACGGGCCTTTTGAAATTATGTAACGAGAGGTTCCAAAGCCTGGTCCTATGGCAGTGCGTATCAAAGTCCAAGCCTGCGACATCTGTCACAGCGATAATATCACAAAGCAAGGATTATTTCCAGGAATCAAATATCCGAGGGCTCCAGGACACGAAGCAGCAGGTGTTATAGATGAAGTAGGAGAGGATGTAGTCTCTGAATGGAAGTCCGGACAGAGAGTCGCTGTTGGCTGGTATGTGGGTCATTGTGGCCACTGTGATTCCTGTAGACGTGGGGATTTTATTACTTGTAAGTATACACAAGTGCCTGGGATTTCATATGATGGCGCCTACGCAGATTATATGATTGCTCCTTCTTCAGCTTTAGCCTTAATCCCAGAGCATCTTTCAGCCGTAGAAGCCGCACCACTTATGTGTGCTGGTATTACTACATATAATGCTCTTAGAAATAGCGGTGCACGAATAGGCGATGCAGTTGCTATCCTTGGAATAGGTGGACTTGGTCATCTGGGAATTCAGTTTGCAGCCAAGATGGGTTTTAGGACCGTTGCGATCGGACGAGGAAAGGATAAGGAGGAGATGGTAAGAAAGCTTGGTGCAATTTATACGTTGATAGACAGTCTCAAGATGTTGTTGAAGAACTTGTCAAGTTTGGCAATAGTAGTCAAAACGGTGTAGTAATAGAAGGAGCAGATGGTGTCAAAGTCATCTTGCAACAGCCCCAAGTGGAAAAGCAATGAGTGAAAAATTGGGTGGTTTATCTGTCAATGGAAAACATATAGTCATAGGTGCTTCTGATGAAAGCATTGAAGTGTCTCCAAATCTAATGATAGGTGGGCGTAGATCGATTATAGGTTGGCCCAGTGGTACTTCTATCGATTCACAAGATACACTCTCCTTTAGCCTTCAGTCAGACGTAAGGTCAATAAATCAAGTGCTTCCACTTGAGCATGCACCAGAAGCCTTTGAGTTGGTGAAAGTACATGAGAGAAGGGAACGTGGATCTAATCCCAAATAACAAATTGGCCTCAATCGACCTCGCGTCTCTTAATTTATACGAAGATAAATTGTTTTTTAGAGGCCTTTAGACTTACTAATTAAGGATATGTTGATGCCTTATAATTACGCCATCTTTTATTACTTCGCTTGGTATTAGTAGAAAATTGCAATAGGTATATTCATTCTACTACTGCGTCACCTCTATTTCTCCTACCATGGTAGGATGTAGTCTACAAAAGTAAGTAAATTCTCCTGCATTTGTAAACTTGTGGGAATAAGTTTTAGATGGACTTATCAGAGATGTTAAGCCTGAATCAAATACTTCTCCTGCATTAGGAGTATTAGCTACACCTGAAGTAACTGTATGTATATTATTGTCGTTATTAGTCCAAATAACTGTATTTCCAACCTTTATTTTAACATGATCAGGTGAAAAAGCTTTGTTAGCCAAGGTAGCTGCCCCTTTTACAATTGATACTTGTATTGCATTGTTATTATTATTATTTGTGGATGGAGAAGGAGCATGTTGTTGTTCCATTCCCATTTGCATTCCATGGTGTTCACCAGTATTTGTGGTTGTGATCTTCCCATTTGGATCTGCTTTCTGAAGGCTCCTTGTTAGGTTCATTTGCCAATCATTCATGTTTATAGATTTTGTGATAGCTATATCCTTTCCATCTATCGCACCTGCAGGAGCATTTGTCACGTTAAAGAATCCCATAGCTCCTCTCTCCTCAGGTATACCATGGAAATGGAATGTAAATTTACCTGGCCATGGCCATTTTGCCTCCAATATAGCAGCATTACCTGATGCTAGCTCCCACGATTGCACCATGAACGGAGGATTCTGTAGTATACCAGAAGGATAGGCCTTAAACAAGGTTCCATGAATGTGCATACCATAGGCAGGAGACATACCCATATTTACAAGGTATATTCTAACAGTCTCATTAGTTCTAGCTGGAAGAAGATGTGTCATGTATTGATCTGCATAACCATTGAACATGTAATATTCTGGCAGTGGATTTAATTGGTTTTGAGTATCATATTCGCCATCAACTAAAACATATTCTCTTGCAGGTGGTAATGGAGTTTTTGGATATACTATAAATGCTCCATACAGTCCCATTCTGACATGCTGCATTACTGGTGATACATGACAGTGATATGCTAAAGCGCCAGCTGGCTGCGCAATTACATCATATATGAATGTACCATTTGGTGGTACTATCTCAGATACTCCATCCTCTTGACTAGGATGATCTCCATGCAAATGAATTGTGTGTGGGAGAGGAGTTTTATTAATGAAATGAATTATTACTCTATCACCCTCAGTCGCTGTTATGGTTGGTCCTGGGATAGTACCATTATACGTCCAGGCATCAACGCGAACTCCAGGAGCTATTTCAAGTGTGGTATTTTCTGCTATCAGAGTATATTCATGAGTTTTTGGTTGTTGAGATGAGGAAGATGAAGGTAGTAGGTTTTGCCGTTGTGGTTGACTAGATTGAGCTAAAGCAATATTCCCATTATTAACAAAAGGTGTTATGACTGTTGTGATATTCAACAAAGCTATGATTAAGATAGATATAGAAGGCGCTCTACGATTAAAAATAAAACCGCAAGCCTGCTTGCTTGTCATGATAAGTAATAGTACAGTATGAGCCATTAATTAACATACTGACTTACTACAGTTATTCAATCGTCAAACACTATCAATTGATATGATTTTCAGGATACCTCTTGTTGACTGTAATTCGTACTAGTATAAAAATGGGAACAATGGAATATGTAAGCAGTTGCGCTATTGTGAAATTCAAAAAAGATACAAACAGACATACAGTATAAACTGAGGGAATCACGCAAGTATATGTCAGCGTAAGCTTGGCAACATGATTGGGAGGCACCTTACCTTTTGTGACATAAAAAAACATTATGAGAAGCACCAACCCAGCAGAAATTTCGACCAATGACGTAAAAAGTAATGATTTTTCACTTTTCTGCTGTTGTTCTAGTACATTTCCAACTGGCGTAAGAGTAACAAGTATTAGAAATATTAAAGAGTGAAGCCACTATGTCGTTCAAATTTTTAATATACTCTAATAGAGTAGTAAAGGTTAACCAGAAGAAGAAGACTACGATAAAGCTACCTACATACACTATCAGTGTACTAAAGAAAATTTGTGACTGAAAAGCGTTTGGTTCAGTAGTTGCAAAGGTAGCAAGGTTATATACTAGTAATACAACAGCAACTACGATTACAGAATCACTAAACGCTAATAATCGATCTAATCGTAGTAACACATTATATCTTATGACAAGTTAAAGTACCCCTGTAAAAACTTTTAGGCCAAGGGTTTAATAGTACAATAACAACCAAGAGTATCTAAATTTAGAACTTAAGAATATTAGATACTAATTTTACGCAAGTTATATCTTAACAGAGTAGTATGAATGCTAAAGTAATTAAGCATTTGCAAGGCATCGTACATTTAATATTATACCGTCCTGATTATCAAGTCTGATATACTGGACAAGGAACATCTTTTCTATTATGTTGGCTTCAGTCTCATAACTTTAAGTATAATCTAATAGTATAGCTGAAGTTTAGCAAATGGTGTCATATTCATACGCTAAATTTATCTATATGATGTCACGATTACTAGAAATAAAACAACGCCTCAGAAGCTCCGCTGCAAGGAACACCTTTATAAGGTGTGTCCAAATCGTATGAGACCTACCGAATCCATAGGAATAAAATCTCGTTGTTTCAGTATGCGTATATAATGACTCGGAGGAGATATTCATATATTCTTATATATCAAAATGAATCTGAAATGACAAATGGCGACGGATTTGCAAAAGAGTATAGAATGCTTTACTTTGAACTAAGCCTCGAAACTTCGACTAGTGGTCCGGTTAGATCTAATAAAGCAAATAAGATTAGCCTAACCACCATCTCTATACCTGCCATAGCATGACTCCTTTTAAAGGGAAGGCCTGGCCCCGTAATTTCCTTTATAGTCTCACAAGTTTCGACGTAGGCCAGATCACGGTAATCTCTGGTGTGAGGATAGGGCTCTTCGTGATTACTCCACTTGTCATAGGGTTATTCTCAAATCGCGTTCCCGAGGCGATTTTTGCCACTTTGGGAACGATGACTGTGTCAATGGTAGAGGGCCAAAGACCGGAATGGGCCACGAATAACATTCTCATACTAGTTTGTGTTATTTATGCATCAGCATTCGCAGTTGGCATAGTCGTTAGCACAACCGGCTTCCTTGTGATCCCACTTTATGCCCTGGGATTGTTCCTCATCTCATATGCTGGAGTATATCCTAGACTCGTCAACATCTCGTTAGTATGCTCGATCGTATTCTCTATAGGAATTGGTATATCTGGTCCTAGTATCAGTAGTGCCGGTGAAGGTTTCTTTCTTTATTTTGTCGGTGGACTGTGGGCACTACTCGGCGTTGTGATCCCAATTCTGCATTCGAACTCAAAGCCAAAATCAACGACCGTCTCTGTACTGCTACATCATCCAGGGTCCACTTATAGAGAGAAGATAACACCGCTATTAAGCAATTTATCTGTAAGATCACAACCGTTCAGATTCTCAATCGTCTTTTCGATCATAAGTGCAATTGGATTGCTTATTGCTGTAGATCTAGGACTAATGAAGGCCTCATGGGTTCTGATAACAATCTGCGTCTTATTCCTGCGTTCTGAGATTTCAACTACATTCAGCTTCAGTACCATGCGTATTATTGGTACTATTTTTGGTGCAGCAATTGGCTCTATAACAACGACATACGTGCACAACCAGTCGTTACTATTATTGTTTCTGTTCCTGTTCGCCAGTGTGTATTTTGTCGTGAGAAACACTAACTACGCCCTGACAACGCTCTTCTTAACTCCGTTCATCCTAGTACTCCTGAATATTTTAAGTCCAAGGCAGACGTCACTTGCCCAAACACGACTATCGGATACGCTAATTGGTGTCACACTAGCCTTAGGCGGTCAATTACTCCTTTGGACTGGCTCTCATTGGAAGAGACTAGGTTAGCAGAATATATTTCGAGCAAGTTAAGTCTCTATTGTATCCATCACATACCCATATTTTTTGCTCAGAACAGAAGTGCGGTTACCTGTTTTTTTTGCCGTTCGCCGATTTGCCGGGCGATCTCCTATGTCACCATAAAGCCGGCGAATAAACCTAAGTGTATGTCAGGAGAAATTCTTTTGGAGCTATATGTATCTTAGCTATGATATAACGTCCGTTATCGACTTCTGAGAACGGATTGTATTCTGTATATTCTGTAATAGTATGTTTACATTGAAACCTACCAAGACTAGGCGTATAATGCTACGATGCAATACATATGGCGCGCTCTTGTATTTGCTAGTGGAATAATATCACAACAGAGAATTAAAACATTAAGAAATTTCAGATTTACATCTTTACGTTGACTGTATTAGTAAAACCACTTATGAGGCTAGACAACATCCATCGCCGGCAATTTGAGCGTCTGATTTGGAAATTTAGCAGTAAATCTAAAATGGTCTGGAGTCTTTTTACACCAGTTCTTTACCATAACGCATTAGGAATCATATAATAAGAAGAATCAATTTCTACAAAATCAAACTCCCAGGAATAGTAACTTAATCATCAGGATAATCTAAATGTGCAAGTTCGCACAAAGTTTCTAGATAAAGAAGGCCATGTGTTAGAAGGTGTGATAGAATATGATCCGGCAACCTGAATATGATAAACGAATCAGGACGCCCGACTAGGATTAGTTGAGGGTTTCTATTGCGTAGATGGTCACATGGAAATAAACGGTCACATATTCACATCTGACAACATAGGCAGGAAAAAATAGATGCAATCAAGACTGTAATCAATATGGGAGTTCACAGAGAAAAAGATCCCAAAGCATACGAAGACTTGGTATTCACCATACAAATTTAAACCGAGCAAACACTATTAATGGTTCCATGTCAACCAGTTTCCAATTCACTTCAACTGGAACAGGCCAAAGCGTAATCAGTGTAGCTAAATTCGCTACAGAATCGGGTAAACCACAGGAATTTGTAGCAAAAAACACTATCCGAATTGGGCAAAAGGTAGTAATCGATAGCGAAAGTGTTGAAGTGAGATTAGATCCAGACGGACAGATTTTCAAAGTAGATGAAGCAAAGCATGAGGAAGTAAGAGAACAGGAAGCAACGACACAGCAGGAGTTAGAACAAAGGAGAGCGACTAAATCAAATGTCTGACACCTATCATGATTTGATGGTATGTCCCAGATGCAAGAAGGAAGTAATGATAGTTACCTGGTCTAACGAAGGTAGGACTGAGATGTTGTGTGATATGTGCAGGAGAGAAGTAGCTGACTTTTACAATCATTGAAGGTGACGCATTAAAGAAATTTGAAGACATTGAAGACGAATCATAGATTGAGTTTTCACATCGCCGGAACCACCATACAACTACAAAGAGATGGAAGAACTTACAGCAATAATGCTAAGACTCCAAGAGTAAGTCAACTGGCAGTATCTGGGTGCAAATGGGAGATTATCACAACACAGATGAAAATATGTCGCTAATATCAGAGCGATTCGTTACTGAGATGGTTATAGAACATGGTTGAAGTCTCAGAAGCAAACTCATATTACCTAGGCCGAATGATAATCTAGAATTAAACTCTGCAGATGAAATGAATAGATTCAGGCGGGATTGGCAATATCTATTGTGGTTTGTCAAAACCGTTCTACCTGCAAGGACTGTAAATCTTGTTAGTAATGGAGCTAACAATTTATCTGCATTATTAGCACTAGCAAAAACCCATGTCTTTAACTGAGTCTCTCTCTGCTGTCTATGCTTTAATTCAGATAACAGACCAGATTCCATTAGACCCAGTAAACTGGCTTGATCTCTTTTACTCATTTTCTCAATCTCGTCTATTATAAGGTATCTTGGTCTACGTTCAAACAGACAATCAAATATCCCTGATTTTGTTGAACTACTACCTACGGTATAATAAGATCGTTCCAATTTGGTATGAGAACTCATAAATAACGATTTAGCAAATGCAGGAGGTCCAACTAGCAGAATATGAACAGGTTTGTCTGCATTTATAGATAATTGAAATATCTCTTTTTAAGTCATCGAATTCAATGACAGGATCAAATAATCTACAGCCAGCATGTCTGCCTCCATATCTAATAAGGTTATTTTCTACGATCGATATTTTCTCAAGACCTTATTAAGTATACCAAAATTTAAACTGTCTCATCCTCCCAAAAATCCAGCAGTAATGCAAACTGCCATACTTCCTGTAAATGGAATGGCCAAATCGCCTATCTGTATGGAACAATATTGAATTGGTCTTCTATTTGCGAGATGATAGAAATGGACTTGGGTATGGTAGTTACAAATTTATCCGCAATACTTTGAATCTTATCCATATTCATTGTTATTAATCCTTGGTACTGTAAGTACAATAAGAAAGAAAGCACTCCACCTATAGCAAATAAGACTAATTTGAGTAGTTTGCGAAGAAAATATCCTATAAGAAAACCTGCCGTTCCCCCTGAATCAACAGTAACAACAAATATGCCTAAACTATCAATTATCGTTACTATAATTAGTAGTACTCCACAATATCTTCTCCAGTTCATTGCAAAGGATTTGGGGTTGCTTTGTCTTATACAGCAATTGTTGCTCAATTT
>JBQCDO010000360.1:0-2114 GCA_051961195.1 Nitrososphaeraceae archaeon
TTCAATGTATTTGGCCATGGGACAATCTCAATCGATCACCGTATCAAATAATAATTCCAAAAGTAACACACAACAGTGGGTCGATAAAATAAATAACATGAGGATTCAATTTAACAATCTGCCGCAATCACCTGTAGTTGATGCCAAAACTCAACTACGGTTTTCAGTGCAGAACATAACTAATTCCAAAAATATTAACGATCTTCATGCACGGGTAGTTGTCACAACCAACAGCAGCGGCCAAATGCGAATATTCAAATTCGAGAATATCTCATCCTCGAAAGGAGATTTTAGTGTGAACTATTTTTTCCCAGACTCGGGTGTCTATCAGATTATGACTAGAGTGGATACAAACAATTTATCAACTCTCGGATCATTCAAGGTAGCTGTGCCGTTCCAGCCCTTTGGCACAATTACTGCTCCTACACCTTCCTTCAGTTTAATAATAATCGCGGGAATTGTTATTGCTGTAGCGGCTGTATCACTCTTGCTAGTAGTACAGCGTAGGCAAAAGGTTTCAAGATGATGTGTATCTATTGTCGGTGTCATTGTCGTTTTTGTTGATAGTACAAGGGCAGGAGGAGATACGGAGAATCGAGTTCCTATCAGAATGTGTCTATCATGAGGCAGAACCTGAAGCCATTGACCCCATTGACCCCATCGACATAGACATATTTCCGGTTGTTTTGGGGGAAGCCTTCGGGCTAGGCTGAAGTTCAAAACTCATAATCTTCTCAGTCCCACTATGAATAGTCTGCTGCTTATTTCCATTGACTTGATCAGCTATTTTAAGGACAGTATCCTTTGGTAACATCACATGAATCACATCCCTACCTGGGTTACTATTATCTACTACGAGCTGTTTTGAGACATCCACTCCATTTACTTTTCCTACAAATGATCCGGTACTAGTAAAAGCGTTGGATTTTGGAATGTATACTTCTTGATGAACAAAAATATTTGTGTTATTTATGCGCTTAATGTTCCAGTTAAATGGCATGGTAAATTGCATTTGCATAGTTTTATTATCAAATGCAAAATTCTTCAATTTATCATAATATGATATAACCTTCACTGGAATTTGTTTGTCACTAAGAGTGACCTGACTGTTCAATACACTTCCAATGCTCAACCAACTATCATAGAGATGCTGTTGTTCAGCAGGTAGTATGCAGGTATCGCAATCAACAGTACCAACTCGTACAGTAAAGTGATACAATCCACCATTTATAAAGATGGGTCCCTCAGCAATAACGGGTTTATCCAATGATCCAATATATCCACCGACGAGTGGCTCTTGCTCTCCAGACAGATTCATATTACTCCTGTTAGCTGGGATTATCCGTATTCCAAGATCTCCGTTATGAGAATGAAACCAGTTAGATAGTAGTACCTTATCATTTTTATCGATTGTGATAAAATAATTTACATGACTGAATGATTTGTTTGAATTTGAATCAAATAACCTGAATTCAATTATTGGTTTTTGTTTTGATGACTGCAAAGTCTCAGTTGTAACAACGGGAGGTGTTGTTTTAATCAACAAATCCGCTTTTCGTGAGCCCATGGATGCCGATATCTGTTCTTGTGATAACCCATCCGCAAACGCGCGATTATAGATCGGTAAATGAACTGCCAAAACAATCAGACAACTAATGAGAATGATACTAATCAAGATAAATGAAAATAGCGAAGCAGACCCTCTAAACCGCATATTCCTAATATAGCTATAATGAATCATATTCGTATATTATGTTTACGATACTTGTATCCCTGATTTCTATCGGCTATTCGATTTCAAGTACATTCGACGAATAAATATACCAGGTTCGAAGATATAGCGAATTGAATAAGTTTGAGTTTGATCATATCTTGTTATTATTATATTCTCTGATAGCTAACCAGACTATCTTATTTAGACCAATGGTGCGATGCAATCAACAGGTCTTGTACAGAGAATCATATAGTGGATTTACACCTTTCGGTCCATCAATACCAACAATAACGGATATATCATAACCTCTATATTTTACTCAATACAGACTAGATGAAAGATCGGGATTATCAATGGTAGACAAAAAAACAATACCCTGTGATGTTTGTGGGAAATCATT
>JBQCDO010000361.1:0-4238 GCA_051961195.1 Nitrososphaeraceae archaeon
AATATTTTCTAATAAAATAATAAATAGCAATCGCACTGTTTAGAAGGTATATTGAACTCAAATTCAACGAGGGTGGAAAAGCCTACCTTTCTTGATATTCAATATAAACAATATTTGCTGCTATATATACTATAATTTGATTGCAGCTCATTAAGTAAGTATTAATTTTGCCCCATTCATCTATCTTTCGTCTAGAATTTACCTGCTTTCTTGATATGATTGCATATTCCTTTTTTACGAGTCCATCTTGCCTGGCACATGCTCGCCGACGAAACTCGATCTAGATTTCGGATTCAGCGACCCGGTGGCTGTAGCATTAGGGATCTTCTACAAAAGCCGGCTAAGATCATATTTGTGAAACTGTGTTTATGAGATAATCCTGCAAATCCCGTAATGACTGAATATCGATGACCCTTCTTATAAATGGGTTCAAGGCGATTAGCGATAGTTTGAATAATAAATTCTACGTATTCAATATCTTGGCTGCTGTCTTGATCTCGGATATTCTTGTCTTTATGATTACTGTATTTGTCTCCTGTGGTCGTTTTGTTAACTGTTGGTCTAAGACAATCGTCGAGTATTGCTAATAACTTGTCATACATTTTGTCGATTATCTTAATCCTATCTTTACCTATGGAGTGATATCTAATATTGGAATCATCCCTATGCCTACTAGGTGGCAAGGTTATTAGACCAAGAGAGTTGTCAGTCTTTATTTCAAATTCAAATCCATGTTTACAATGTCTGGTTCCAATGGGAGTATGTTGTTCATGAGACAGCCAGAAGATATGTCTACCATATTTTTTCTTTGTCTTAGATACAAATGTATTTTTACACATTTCGTCAATGAAATAAACGTCCTGCCCATTTGGGCCCCTAAGAGGACCCAGAACCGTAAACACATGCTCACTATCTATATCAAGTGCATTAAGGTATAATGGTTGACCGTCTGGATCTCTAAGGTGTGTCCTGCCAAGAAGTGTTGCAACATTCTTAAATCTAATTTTTTCACTTTCGATTCTTTGAACATTCCAAAACTCAGGGTGATTGTAAATATAGTTTATCGGATGCTCTTCTCCGTCATCAGATTCCTGTTTTGATATCTCTCGGTCATCTTCAGTTAATAACCCATAAACATTAGGCGTTCTTCCATCGTCTGCAAGTGGAACCAAGATAACACCCATTTCATGAAGTCTTTTGATTTCTGCAACTGGAATATGATTATAGTAATGGGATTCATTCATCCTTACTTAGATTCTTCCTTGAAAAATAACGAAATTAGTTCTGGGACGTGGTCTATACTGGTTAGGACGCTTTCAAAGATAGGTTTGATTCTGTGATCCTTTCCGCACTTGAAACAGGATTTATGCCGCATAGAATCTTCAATGTATAATTCATCTGTTCAATTACCTCTCGACATAACCAATCACGATCTAGGTCAATCTTGTCAAAAGATTTAATTTGCGGAGGATAGATATTGTTATTATCAATCATCTGAGGCTATTGCCTCCTCGCGTGATGATTGAAGACTAGAGTTAGAAACCCCTTGGAACGGCATATCTAACTCTTTTTTATCATGACATAAACAACTGCAAATTACATGTAGTCCTAAACCTGACCACGTACCGCAACAATCAACATGATTGAAATTCCTGCAACTTCGACTAAGGAAATAGAAGTTTTTTGCATTTGATGTTGATTCTAGAGAGATCAGATTCTATATCCCACCGAGAGACCGTTCTCATCTAATTCATCCAATAGTCGCGATATAAGCTCAGAGAAAGATTCTCCGAACTTTCCTTTATTTCGAAGTTTATCGTAAATCTCTTGCCGAAGTGCTACATTAATTACCTTCTGCATATTGCATATACAGTATACATTAAATTCTTGTAAATCGGCAGCCAATTGAGCGAGATTACCTAATAGTAGATGATGGTAAAGTGAGTCCTAGTTATAGCTACGCTTTCAAAAAAAAATCCTGCAGTTCCTAATAACTGCAACGGTCAGTATTTTTATTAGTCGATTATTTTGTGTTAAAGCAATATAATCTATACAGCATATTATGGTCTACCAGCAGTCAGTTAATCTAGTTTTTGTTTTGTTATAATAAATCATAAGACCTACACAGATAAACCCGATTACCTCTGGAACCACGAATAGCTTGAATCTCTCTTCACCAGAAGCATTAAAGTATACCAGGCTTGTAACGGGACCCCCTACTAATCCTCCGAATATGCCAGCTAGAATTGCTATAGTAATGAGTCTATCTTTGTTCAATTTCAAGGATTCAGCAGTGTCATCAACCTCTCAGCATATTATAATTTCTCTGCCTTGTCTATTCCATACAGAGGGCTTGATTTTAGAGTATGATTTCAAAAAATTCATTGTGACCTGTCACTGATTGCGAACAATATATTGAAAATCTTACTTGGGAATGCCATAAACTATCACTTAAGATCAGTGCATCAGAATTATTTCCATTTAACAATGTTATATAGCAGGTAAGAATCTAATCTACCATGCCTACTCAAAGACGATAAAAAGAAAGAAAATAAAAGGTTAATTTCATTTTCGTTATCTTTATCTAGCCTTTTAGATCATTTAGCACCGTGAGTTGTTTTAGGAACCCATCATGCCAGGACTTCCCATCATTCCCATACCGTGTCCCATCATGCCAGGACTTCCCATCATTCCCATGGAGGGGTGCATCTTTGCCATCATATCTATCAAAGTCATGGATTCGACAGATAGCACCTTACCGTTTCCAGGATCCACTAATACTCGGTGGATGTTGTTGCTACCATCTAGTACAAAGACATCATAAACTAGGAATCCCCTCTCCGGATGAATAAATGCTGCTACAGCTGATGAATTTAAACCTCCTCCAATTGCTTTCAAGGCGTCTGTGGTAGCATCATTTAGGGTTGTATGTATTCTGGACTTAAATGCATCCATAATAGGACTGAATAGCGATATAGAGCTGGTCCAATTTGCGGAGTTCATTGTCATAGAATTTGGACTCTGAGAAGTCTGGTTATTACTTGGGATCTGCGTCGCCGTTGTACCATTAGCTGGGTTGGTTTGTTGCTGAGCCAAGGCAATGCTACTATTTGGTAACATTACGAATGCTATGACTACGGCAATGCCAGACAGAGCGACTAAATAGCCGGCCGCATGTTTTGTCTTCATATGCAGATAGACAAGAAACTTTTACTATAATAAGGTTTATAGTGGAGAATAATTCATGGTATAAAAAAATTATGTTATAATCAGCCTGTCAGATGGGCTCTAACATTTTTTTAAATAGTTCGATAGACACTCATTTTATTCCTTATTTGTTGGAATCCATCCAAGCTTCATAAAATATTGATCTGATATAAGATAAGATTTCGAATATTTATAGGAGAAGATTGAGCCTATCAATATGGTACTAAATATTCTTATGTCAGACGTGATTGTTATAATGACCTTCTAACCAAATATGCGAGCAGGTAGCTGAAGCATACAATTCATAAATCTACTTACAAATAGCAATAAAAAAGTTTAAAACGGTAAACATGCCACTAGAATTCGTCACTTTTCTATCTTTGACATCATCAAAATTTAAATTACAATAGTGACATTTTGTCCATAATATTAATCTGAGATTATGGTACTCTATTTTTGTTCCTTGAATGTTCATGTCCTCTTACCTCTCTTTCCTTACATTCTATGAATTCAATCGATAAACCGTATATGTATATATTGTATTGATCTGATTTTCTAGATACTTTTCTTATTGTCCTTTGTTGTAATGCTTTCGTATGGTTCAATGAAATGGCCAAGTATACAGTTACAACTCTTCTTAAAATCGTCAGTATAATCAGATTCGCAACTCCGAGTATACCTTGTACTAGAATCTGGTTTTGCAAGAAATAACAATTTTTACTATTGGTTTATTTAGTATTGTCAGCTCACAATAAACAAGAGCAAATTCGCTTTCATACCTATTCTAGCATAGATCTATTTTTCGCTACTTTAATTCTTCTCCTTCATTATCGCTACTTGCAAATCCAAAGATTATATGTTTAGTATCATCATCCCCATTGTTATACTATCGATATCATTCATCCATTAAATATTCCAACTAATGATACTATTAATGAAACTGCAATTATAGCGGCTGCAACAATTATGAATTTTGAGTTACTTTTCATCTATTGTTATACGTTGCGTGTCTTAAGAACCTTTGGTATTTA
>JBQCDO010000362.1:0-40555 GCA_051961195.1 Nitrososphaeraceae archaeon
ACAAAGACCAAATTCTACCCCAATTAATGGCGTAGCCAAGTGGCTGATCAAGTGCTTTTACCAATACGTCACCCAGCTTACCCACTAATACATTAAAGTTAGTAGGATTAATCAAGTCCTTTAACATGGCCACTTACCTAATCGTCTACTATCAAGATATTTAATGTTTATCGGGCATCTATAATCTACCAAATTCCCTTCCTCCCCGATAGATATAATGCATAACCCATAGCTGAAAACATTATACCCAGAAAGGCCATCATTGGCAGCGTAGCCGCTCTGGGTATGGAAAATAATGAAACCCCCCAAATGTACAAGAAAATCGCCATAACATCGAATACTACAAACATCAAGATGTATGCATAGTACTGCATCATGAAATGTGTGCGGCCTTCTCCGCTTGGGACCTGACCACACTCCATCGGAAGGAATTTGACTGGGTTGTATCTTCGTCTGGGAGAAATTAATTTTGAAATAATTAGAGCAGGGACTGAGGCTACCAAACCAAAACCCAACATATAGAGTATAGGCGCAAAGTCGGTACTCGATTCCCCAACCAAGTTATCAGATGCTGATTTAGATTGATATAAAAATCTTGCTTTACCGTTTTAGTACCATATTGAAAAGATTTCTTGCGGCTAACTTTGGATGGCTTATTGCCAATCTGAACACTGTTTTCTTAGTGAAATCAGCCTTTATAAAATCCAAAAATTCTTCAGCTGATAAATCGCTTAAAATCGCGATTTCTTTATCCCATTCATCGTCAGATAGACCCATCCAGCGGGATTGGACTTTCAATGCTGAATTGATTTTCGATCCAACTTTATTCCGCCAATCGATCTCATAATCTCTCAAGGATTCCTTGTTGGCTCCGTTCGGTATGGCCCTACCACCCACAACACCTGCTAATCGACCGAATTCTATGGCATATCTGATTCCTTCGAGGACTAAAGGATTTGACTGGCCAGCAGAGTCTCCGACTAGGAGTAGGTGATCATAAACAGTTGGTCGTCTGATACCTTCATTGGGTATAAATCCAAAATGATATTCCACTGGCTGGATACGTCCCATCCTATCTAATGGTTTGGGCCGTTTTTCCATAATCGAATGTAACTTTTCCGTCGGATCTTCGCTAGAATATGGCTTACCTATTCCTACGCCTATTCTAATTCGATTTTTCGAAACTGGAAAAACCCAAGCATAACCTGCATTGGAGTACCTACTTCCAACCATCAAGTGCCAGGTTTCTATGTCAACTTTGTCACAATAGCACTCATACTCCGCACCTACCCCATAGGTATTCCAGCTGTTCACGACTCCCAGCCGCTTAGCCACTACGCTACTAAAACCGCTTGCATCAATAATCAGGCTGGCCTCTACACTAAGAATTCCTTCTGGTGTCCTTATTTTGAGGCCGGATATCTTATCGTCTCTGTCTTTAATAATGTCAAAAACTTGGCTCCGAACCATGATCTTGGCGCCAGCTCCGGCCGCTTCGAAAGCAAGGTGTTGGTAGACTTTACGAACGTCTAACACACATGATTCCGGGCGACTGCTTTTTATTATAGCCTCATTGGAAGGAGAGGTGAACGAATAATTGTTAATTGGATTGTAGTAGTCACTAGTTATACCTAGCCTTTCGATATTACTTATCCAAGTCACACCGCTTGTTCTGATATTGTGAGCAATAGAAGCATCTTTTTCAAACAAAACTACTCGAGCGCCACCACTAGCTGCTGAATATGCAGCCGAGAGACCAGCGGGTCCTCCTCCTACTACTGCGATGTCATATTTTTCCATCAGTTCTCAATATCGAAACAGTCGTATATTTCGTTTTGAATTACTCGATTTAAACTTAGCATAGTTTAAACAAATCTTATCGAACACTCATGCTTCCTCTTACGACCTTTGCTATATTTGACAATTAGAATTGGCAATATTCAGGTTGTAAATCGTAAGTGTTCTCTATACAGCTACATTCACTATTGTCCGATGAATGCTATGTTCTCTATTCGAATATGGGGCAGAACCGAATCCGAAAATGACTTGCGTTCACGTGATACACCTGTAAGATTAGTTAATGCATCGAACACATTTCCGGCAATCATTACCTCCCTTACTGGAAAGTTAATCTCACCGTTCACTATGTAGTGTCCGCCCTTTACAACACCAGAAAATTCTCCGTTAATTGGATTTACATTTCCTGAAAATCTATTTAGTACAATACCTCTGTCGACTTCAGAAATAAGAGTGTCCAAATCACTTGAACCAGGGCTAACTACAAGATTTGTTGAGGATACTACAGGTGGTGAATTTGGTCCTCCGGCAGCATTTCCAGTACTATCTAGCTTATCCTTCCCTGCAGTATAAGTATTATACAAGAAAGTTTTCAAAATGCCCTGATCAATAATATTTGTTAGACCGTGAGGAACTCCTTCTCTATCAAAGCTGGCAGCTGCTAGACTCTTGGCATCTGTAGGATCATCTTCAATTGTTAAGAGATGCGTAGATACACTCTGTCCAATTTTTCCTTGAAATGCGCTTGTCTTCTTTTGTACTGCATCCGAATTAATGGAATGAGTAATAGTATCATGAAGTAATTCTGACACTGCACTCGGGCTTAGTATCATTTCTCCCCTGAAGCTTTCGACCTTCTTTGCTCCTAGGGATTTTAGCGTGTTTTGAGCAAGTGCCTCGCCAGAAGCAGATACTTTGACGTCAGCTAGCATATGACAGCCATCGGACTGAATATCAAAACTAGAAACCTCATTTCCATCTACAGCCATACCCAATATAGACCAGAAAAATGAGGTGATCATTTCATTATGGCACACCCCATTAGAATTGTATATTGAATGATTCAGAAAGGAATTTGTGAAGTTTCCACTATCCACGCTTACCCTGCCGTCGATTGATTTGGCTGCTCTGAGCATCTCAGAGGCCGCTACACTACAGTCCATTACAGTAAATGATACGGCGTTCTCGTCAAAGAGTTTGGGTCCACGTGTTTTCTTAGGATGAGTCAACGGTAATACGTTGAATTTATCTTCTGGACTTGCGGAGGCAACCTTTAGCGCGCGAATGACGCCACGTTGGATGCTCTCTTTCGTAAGCGTATTGGCATACGAGAAACCTAAACGACGGTTTACGAAAATTCTTATACCGATGCCTCCCGTAGTTTGTGATTTGGCTTGTTTGACATCATTATTCTCAATTACCACCTCTGATTCACGATTTGTCATAGCATAAGCCTCTGCCTCTGTTGCCCCATTTCTCTCGGCTTCCTTTACTGCAAATTCACAAATTGCATCAAGCATTGTTGTCATTCATTCAAGACTCCCAACCGTGGCAATACATCGTAAATGTGGCCCACCTCCATCTACTTTTGCTATCTGAAATTTCCCACAATATCCCGTTCCAATTCCATAAGAGAAATCATTACCTACCATATCTACGGACTTTAGGACGTCAAATGCATTTCCCGAAATAGTTGCTCCTCGCTTTAGGCCCGTGATTTCTCCGCCTTGAATAAGATGCAGTTCTTGAGCACCGAACATGAACTCTCCGTTTGCATCGGCCTGTCCATTTCTGGGACCTTTAACCAAGTACCCATATTTAGTTTCCTTAACGATGTCTTCAAGCTTATCATTTCCTGGCTTGATAAAGGTATTTCTCATTCTTATGATAGGTTCATCGGTATATTCAAAGGCTCTAGCATTTCCTGTAGGCTCCGTATCAAAAAGAAATGCCGTTTCCCTATTATGCAAAAACGACTTTAATTTTCCATTTTCTATCAAAACTACATCGCCAGCCAAAACTCCCTCATCGTCTACTGCCATAGTCCCAGCAGCTCCTTCAGAGTAAGGAGAATGGCCGCTGTCGATTAGGGTTACTTTCTCGCTTGCAATCATGGAGTCTAATTTATCCTTTACAATTGAGCCAGACAACACGAAGTCAGCTTCAACCATATGTCCAATTGCCTCGTGGGAGATAAGTCCCACCATCCCCGGGTCAAGTATAACGGTGCTGTTTTCGCCTGAAACGCGCTTTGCTTCGAGTAAATTTAGGGCTCTCTGAGAAGCCAATCTGGCATACTGTAAATGGTCACTGATTTCAAACAAATCATTCCATCCGCCGGTAACCCCTCTTCCTTCCGAGGCTGTGACGCGATCGCCACCGGAGTTAGCAATACAGGTAATGCTAAATTCTGGTTTAGAATCAAAGGTTTCAAACTCTGCTCCATCATTATTTACGATGATTTTATGATCTATTATTTCCAAGTAGCTGGAATATGCCGATTTTATACGCTCGGAAAATTTCCTTGCCTCAGCCTCGGCTTCCCTCGTTACGTTAATTTTCTTCTCTATGTCTATGTCTTGAAGTTGACCGTTGACGTTTGGTTTAAAAATGCCCTTAGTAGCACGTTGTAAATGTTTCAAACCTTTTACTTTCACCTTCTTGGTAGTCGACAGCGCTTTCGCAGCAGCAATCGCAGTTGACACACATTCCTCTAGCATGTCATTGGACATGCAATAAATGCTACTGAATCCCCAACAGCCCTCGACAAGAGCGCGAAGACCAAGTCCTGAGTTTTCAATCGTGCTAATTTTTTCTAGTTCTCCATTGCTAAAGCTTACTTCATTTAAGCTTCTTGTCTGATAACGAGCTTCAAGATAGTAAGTCTTGTCGTACTTTGTTAATAGTCTATTTAAAATATCAATCGATAATTCATAGTTCATGCAAGTATTATTCGGAACCGATTCACTCTAATTATATCTAACTAGAGGAAGCTTGATTGATTGACAGTTAGTGCGTTGGAAAAGGTTGATCCTTTACATGTCCACTGATCGCGATCGGCCTCTTTCTTCATACAGGATGCTTAGGAATCCTCGTCTAAATATGGCATAGAATATGAATCGTGTGTACTGCCTATTGAAATGCTTGGATTAGAATCATGGAAAACGTAAGTGACCGATAATTAGATATTGTACTAGCCACACATACCGGTGCTGTTGATAGTTGATTCGTCAAAAAGTAGGGCTACGACATTTCGTCTCATTGTGCTTACCAAGTCAGTATCTTTGATAGTTTTCTTACAGAGGAGTTGATTTAATATTGGAGTTAATTCCAGCAATACCTGCGCCAGATTTTAAACAAATCTCATCCTGGAAAAACTCAGACCCGCTTTCAGTCGGCGGGCTAAGGGGCAGTGTCATACTACTTGATTTTTGGACTTATACCTGTATTTTTTGTCTCCGCACTCTTCCCTTGATGAAACTTCTGGATAGAAAGTATTCCAGATACGGACTAAAAGTGATTCAAGCTCATTCCGCAGAATATGAGTTCGCCAGATCGAGTGAAAACGTTGCAAATGCACTATCTTATTTTAGCTTGGATAAAATTCCTGTCGCTCTGGATAGCCAAAACAAAACATGGGAAGCATATGGAAATAGCTACTGGCCGAAACATGTACTTATCGATAGTAACGGATTTGTTCGTTATGAACATGCAGGCTATGGTCGCATCAATGACTTTGAAGAACAGGTGCGGGAGCTTCTGGAGGAGGCTGGTAATAACATCTCTGAGCCTTTGGAGGGATCTGATCCGCCAGACGAAATATATGAAATTTATGGTATGCATTTTGACGGAGTAGCCCCAGAAATTTGCGTTGGTTATTCCAGACTTCGAAAGTTTGGAAATAGGCAAAAAATGAAGCCTAATGAGCTTAATATTGCAGTTGATAAGGGAGCGCACATAGATAATATTGTTTATCTCCGCGGTCCTTGGTTTTGGGAAAAAGAGGGGATAAGAGCAGGTGCCAAAAGAAACGATGCGGCATCTATTGTCATCAAGTATAATGCGGCATCCAGAGTTCACGGGATAATGGGTACCTCTAATAAAGAGGCTGCTAATACAAGGATCTATTTAGATGGCAAGCCTCTGGATTCAAATCAACTTGGTAAGAACGTGAATCTTCAAGATGGATCATCAACATGTACTGTGAAGCACCCACTAGTCTACAACCTAGTAAACACTCAAGCAATAGAGACGCATGAAATAGAAATCGTTGCATCTTCAGCTAACTTGGTTTTTTATACCTTTGTCTTTGGGTGATCGTTATCTCTGCTCACACTCTCTGATGCCTCGTGCAACTAAAAAGTCAAAGTAAATAGACACAGTCGATTGTGAAAATAAATTGCTCGTCTATTTTACACACGCTAATAACGATTAATATTCTACGGAGTAGTCCATCTTGCGACTACACGAATTGTCTTTAGAATTGGCATCATGGTATGGGCAAGTGCTTGCTCTTCCATTATAAATAAACGTTGAAGAACGTCTACAAGGTTCCGAGACTGTCGTACGTCTTACCTTTGAACCTTGAGAGTTCTTGTATCGTCAAAAATCAAGATGGACGTTATGTACCTGCTACTATGATGAAATTTGCTGTGTGTCTGGTGAAGCAGCCAATCGGTGAAGATTTTATTATTTAATGATGCAGAATAAGATGTATGGAAGAGAATAGTTCTTCTCCCCTAAATGAGGGAGACGCAGCACCAGATTTTACGTTCGAAGACAATAACGGAAAAAACGTCAAATTGTCAGATTATAGAGGAGCAAAGGACGTGATTGTGTATTTTTATCCCAAGGATTTTACACCAGGCTGTTCAACCGAAGCTGCGGAATTTACAGAAGATTATGACGAATTCAGCAGAAATGATGTGGAGATTTTGGGTATAAGTTCAGATGATACTGATTCTCATATCAGGTTCAGACAAAAGTTCCATATTCCTTACATTCTGGTGTCTGATCCCGAAAATCTCATTTCTAAACGGTATGGGGTTTATGGTACCAAGAAATTCATGGGAAAAGAATACTTGGGAATAACCCGATCTACATTTATAATTAACAAGAATGGCAAGATAACCAAGACGTTTTACAAGGTAAAGCCTTCTGGACATAGTAAAGAGGTTAGAGAATTATTTGCCACTTATACCGCCTCAAATGAATGAAGTGTAACATTAGGTGCGGGAGATGGGATTTGAACCCACGAACCCCTGAGGGATAAGAGCCTCAGTCTTACGCCTTTGGCCAAGCTGGGCGACTCCCGCATATATTAAAATCCGTTCAGAGGACTAATTTGAATATTACCACTCAATGTGATCAGAAATTCAAAATCGGAGCTCGCTGGTATGACCATCCCAGAAAGTATACTGAATCGAAGCTTCGTAATGATTTTTATTAGCGACCAGGGCAAATTTAGGCCGTGCTGGTTCCAGTTCGCTGTTTCACATGCGGTAAGATGGTCGGTGACAAATATCCCGAATACGTCAACAGAATTAAAACAGAGGATCCGCGTGAGGTAATGGATTCTTTAGGCATCACGCGATATTGCTGTCGAAGAATGTTTGTCTCAAGTCTTGAAACAATTTATCAGGTTATTCCCTACTATGAGGCGTTGAGAAGAAGGAAGTCAGAAATCCAGTCCGAGATAGAATAACGCATCTACAAAAATGCCTGCGATAACGTCGGTACAAGGTCGGCTACTATTTAATAGCAGAGGAAATAAAACTATCGAAGTCGAGGTAACTTCGGATAATAAATTTGTTGGAAGGGTGTGTGCTCCGTCTGGAGCTAGTGTTGGAAAACATGAGGTACAGAGTTTTCCATCCAATAGTCCTGTTCAAGCCCTGAATGTTCTAAAGGAGAATGCACATAGGTTTATTGGAGTCGATTCATCAAATCAACAAGAAATATATAATGTTTTGAGGAAAATCGATGCTTCTCCGGATTATGGTGTTCTAGGCGGTGCGGCAGCATTTGCTGTGAGTATTGCTGCACTTGAATCTTGTTCGAAGGCGTCGGCTGAACCAATGTTTAGGATGTTATCAAAATCAAAATCTTACAGGTTTCCTTTTCCATTGGGGAATGTTTTAGGAGGTGGTGCCCACGCTGGACCTGGCTCTCCAGATATTCAGGAAATCTTGGTTAGTGCGATCGGTGCCAACAAGATAGACGAGGCTATCGCTATGAATTTCAAAGTCCATCAACGGGTTGGAAAAGAGATCGAAGCCATCGATCCACGATTTGCATACGGAAAGGGTGACGAGGGCGCATGGGCACCTAATATCGACAATGATAAAGCCATCGATATCGTCGAGAAGGCGATAATTAACTGTGGATTTGTGCTGGGAAAGGAAATGTGTATGGGGATTGACTTTGCTAGTTCTTCCCTTTGGAATGACAAGACCAAACGATATGAATATACACGCCAGGGGATAAGTCGCACTAGACAAGAACAGATCGATTTTGTAAACGACCTAATTAGTAGATACAAGCTGTTTTATGTGGAAGACCCAGTCAACGAAGACGACTTTGACAGTATGGCATTAATTACTAAGCGCAACAAGACCTGCTTGGTAACAGGGGATGATATGCTCGTAACAAATGCTTCTTTGGTAAATAAGGCTGCTAATGAAGGGGCTTGCAGTGGTGCAATTTTAAAAGTAAACCAAGCCGGGAGTCTCTACGAATCACTGTTATTTGCAAACGAATGTTGTAGAAATAATATAAAAATCATCACCTCCCATCGATCTGGCGAATCTACCGATCCTCATATTTCACATATTGCTATTGGTACTAGCTCAGTATTACTTAAAACAGGTGTAATGGGTGGAGAGAGAGTGTCCAAATTGAATGAGCTCTTACGTATTTTGGAGTATGGTTTAATAGAAGGCATGGCCGAGATTCCTTTTGGCTAAAAATGAGTAATAATGATAATAACGAAGGTCCTAATCAGGCTTTAGGTGACACAGATACTGAAAGTGTTCAAAAAGATATACCTGTAAAGGATGAAGAAACTCAGGGTTCAGGTAATTTAGATCCTGAGGACGATGTGTTATCAGAAACAACTGAGGAACCGCAGGGAACCGATTCAACTTATTCTGCAGAAGATAACTTAGAAAAGATGATTCTCTCCACAGGGATTCGTGTGGGTACACCTGTAAAGACAAAATATATGGCACCTTTTATTGTTAGAGCTAATCCCGAAGGTCTTTATATCCTCGACATAAGCAAAACTTTAGCAAGAATAGATATAGCTGCAAAGTTTATCGGACGCTCAGATATTTCCAGGGTTGCAGTAGCATCAGCCAGAGAGTATGGTAAGACTCCTGTGGAGAAATTCTGCGAGCTAACTGGAGCGATCCCAATATTGGGCAGATTTATGCCCGGCACATTCACAAATCCGTCACTGCCCAGATATATGGAACCAGAAATTGTTATCGTAACTGATCCGCAAGCAGATCAACAGGGAGTCCTTGAAGCAACCCGCGCAGGCGTTCCTGTAATAGCCATTGCTAATAGTGATAATGTAACATCAAAAGTTGATCTTGTTATCCCGGCAAATAACAGGGGAAGAAAGGCTCTCGCCACAGTATACTGGCTACTTGCACGTGAAGTAATGAAAAAACAGGGCATCATAAAATCTGATGCGGAGATGAAAACACCGATTGATGATTTCGAAACGAAACTAGTCGAGGAGATTTCTTGAAATCCGAACCGACAAGAGAACCGGCAGTAGCAGGCCTATTTTATCCATCCGAGCAGGCGCCTCTGTTAGAATCGATTCAACGTTCTTTTTTAGATTCACGGGTTGGCCCTGGCAAACTTCCACCAACTGTCAGATCCGATGAACGCATTTATGGGATAGTTTCTCCTCATGCCGGGATATCCTATTCTGGTGCGGTAGCCGCAAACGGATTTTATGAGATCTCTCGAACAAATTATAAAGACATAGTATTGATTGGTCCTAATCATTACGGGATTGGATCAATGGTAGCCATTATGAATAATGGAGCCTGGAGAACCCCCCTTGGAACAGTAGAGATAAATTCCGAGTTGGCACATCTGATTGAAAAAAATTCGAAAGTCATCAAAGGTGATGAATTTGCCCATAGTAGAGATCATTGTTTGGAGGTTCAGATTCCATTTTTTATGTTTATGTGGAATAACGAGTTTAGAATCGTTCCTATAGTTATGATAATGCAAGACATGCAAACCTCAATAGATGTAGGAAGGTCAATTGCTGGAGCAATCTCTGGCTCAGAGACTATTCTAGTGGCTTCGTCTGATTTCACACATTATGAATCTAACGAAGAGGCACATAGAAAGGATATCAAGCTAATAGATTCTATATTGGCATTAGATGTCGTAAGTTTTTACACGATTTTGGAACGAGAGCGAGTATCAGCCTGTGGATACGGTGCCATTGCTTCTGTTATGACTGCTGTTAAATTATGTGGAGCAACACACGGAAAGTTATTGAGATATGCCACAAGTGGGGACGTTACTGGCGATCGTGATGCAGTTGTAGGTTACTCTTCCATAGCTTTTGTATGAGTTATCTCAGGACTTCTTCGATTGCGTCCGCCCCTGCAAAGGTTATCCTGTTCGGGGAACATTTTGTTATTTATGATAACCCAGCAATACTACTTTCAATCAGTAGGCGAATCCGAGTTTACGCCCGCCTGATATCGGAGAAGGGGATTCATATTCTGTCCGATCTGCAAGAGCCATTGCACTTTACATCGCTCGAGGACAAATCAGAAGAATTAGAACAGATTAAGAATAGTCTACTCTATCCCATTTGCGACGCAGTACTAAGAACGGTTCGCAGCAGGATATGTAAGTCTGGCATCGAGATCAGGATTAGATCGGATATCCCTGTTGGTGTTGGCCTTGGTTCTTCTGGGGCAAGTTGCGTAGCGACTGTAGCCGCTGTTGAAAACTTGTTCAAAGTTCCTGATAGGCAGGCTGTTTGCTCAAAGGCGATGAGATCTGAAGCCCTTATACACAAAGGATCTTCCGGTGCAGACTGCTTCGCGTCTACTTTCGGTGGAGTAATATATTATGTAAAAAATTATGGGTTTGAGAGAATCAATTTGATTAAAGAACCTCACTTTTTATTATTAAGCAGCGGTTTAGAACATTCTACACGATCAATGGTATCAAAAGTAGAGGTCTTTAAGACGCAAAACGAATCAAAGTTTAGAGATTTATGTAAAAGGGCTTGCAAGATTTGCGACGAGGGAAGGGCAGCTATTCGATCAGGCCATCTGAAAGAAATTGGCAGACTAATGAACGAAAACCACAAGTTGCTTCAAACTATAGGTGTTTCTCACGAAAAAGTGGATGAACTCGTAGAGATTTGCAATAATAATGGTGCTTTAGGATCCAAACTTACCGGTGCAGGTGGTGGAGGATGTGTGATAGCACTAGTAAAGGAAAAAGACTCCCATAACGTGACATCTGAAGCTACGAAGCGCAATTACGAGGTCCTGCCCGTACTCGTTGATAGTCGTGGTTTGGAGATACACTAAACTTTAAATTCATATGAAATTATCGTCTTCTAGATTAATGAGCACTGGCCTAGTTTTAGTGAAATTAGGAGGATCAGTGGTAACTTTCAAACAGCGACGGCTTACTCCTAATCATAAAGCAATTGTTAACATCTGTAAAATGCTTGAGAAAATTGATCGACCTATCATTATAGTGCATGGAGGGGGCTCATTTGGTCATTATTGGTCAGTCAGATATGATATGCATACTAGACCAAAGCAATATGATCCGAGAGGTATTTCGACGGTACACCAATCAATGGTAACACTGAATGAGATAATTGTCTCGATAATGAAAAAGTATAAGTTGTTACCATACACCATTATGCCAAATGCACTAGCCTTCAAATCAAAACCGTGTAATGAAAGGATTTTAGACCTTAGAACGATAGCCAATCGAAACATTATCCCAGTTACATTCGGTGACGTCATTCATGTTAGGGGCGGAAAATTTTCAATTCTGTCGGGAGATGTACTGATGACTATGCTTGCCAGGGCTCTAAGGCCTATGAAAGTCATCTTCGCTGTAAACGTTGATGGTGTGTACCAGAATTTGAAGAACGGCAAACTCATAAGTGAAGTAGATGAGATTAGATTCAAATCGCTCGAACTTTCCAAGGTAAAGTCAGATATAACAGGAGGCATGAAAAGGAAGATGTCTGAGGGCCTCAAGATGGCCTCTCTTGGAATAAATGTAATGATGGTTAATGGGTTAAAACCACGGAGAATAATAGATGCAATAACTGGCAGCAGTTTTGAAGGGACGTTAATTAAGGCGTCAAGCGGTAGTAACTATGTCTGATACATCTGACTTAGCTTCCGATCTAAAGATCATATCTCAAAGAAAGAAAGAGGGTATAGAGATACCTCTACAAAGAAATGTCCAAGCTAGATCTGCTTCGACATACTTGGAATTCGTTAAATTCATTCACAACGCACTACCTGAGATCGATTATGATGAAATCAGTACTTCAACTACGTTTTTGAACACTTCTTTCGGTGCCCCTGTTATGATAGATTCTATGACCGGTGGAACAAATGAAGCTTCTAAAATTAATGCTAGATTAGGAAGTCTTGCTGAAAAGTATGGATTTGCGATGGGTGTAGGGAGTCAACGCGCAGGGCTGCTAAATGCGGAGATGGCTGATACCTATATGGTAGCCAGAAAAAATGCGCCAAATGCCTTTTTAATTGCCAATATTGGTGGAGCTCAATTGGCGAAGGGATTGGGCGTGGACGAAATTAAGAAGATCATAAATATGATCAAGGCCAACGCTTTAGCAATCCATCTTAATCCGCTGCAGGAACTTATCCAGCCGGAGGGAGAACCCAGATACAAGGGAGTTTTAGAAAAGATCTCCGATGTCGTAAAGGCCATTTCAATTCCTGTTGTAGTAAAGGAGGTTGGATCAGGAATATCTAGTGACGTAGCAAGTAGACTTGAAAATGTAGGCGTATCTGCAATAAATGTGGCTGGGTCAGGAGGCACTAGCTGGGCAGCAGTAGAGAAGATGCGGGCTGAATCAGTAATGGATAATATTAAGATTCATTTGGGAGAATTGTTCTGGGATTGGGGTATACCAACTGCAGTTAGTATAATCGAAGTTAGAAGAGCTCTGAAGTACATGCCCATTATAGCATCTGGTGGACTGCGTAATGGATTAGACTTCGCAAAATGTTTGGCACTGGATGCTTCCATGTGTGCAATGGCGTATCCATTTTTAAGATGTGCGGCCGAATCGGTGGAAAAGCTTTTCGAATTTGCCGATACGTTATTGGCCGAGCTTAGGGGCACAATGTTTCTAATAGGTGCTCCTAATATTCAAGCAATTAAAAGCTCAAAATATATATTGACAGGAGCTTTAGCATCAGGAGTCAAGGAAGGATGAATCTGGCTGATATTCAAGATGAGCTTGAAGCTAACGCATCCACCGTGAGCCAGTTTATCCTAACTTCCCTAAAAGGTGAACCTAAGGAGCTATATAAGGCATCTGCTCATTATCTTGTTAGCGGCGGAAAACGCTTGCGTCCTTTTCTAGTAACGAAGTCTTGTGAAATGTTTGGAGGGACGCCTAAAAATGCCTTACCTGCAGCAGCGGCCGTTGAACTAATCCATAATTTTTCCCTGGTGCACGATGATATAATGGATAACGATGATATGCGACATGGAGTCCCGACTGTCCATAAATCTTATGGAACTGCTCTTGCGATACTGGCCGGAGATATTCTCTTCTCAAAAGCGTTCCAGCTTATCGCCGTAGATGGAAAAAATGCTGGAATCGATGACAAAGCAATATCTGCAATGATCGAAAGACTAGCTACTTCTTGTATATACGTTTGTGAGGGTCAGGCAATTGACATAGGCCTTGCTTCCAACCAACAGTTTTTTCCGGAGCCGATCTACTTGAACATGATTACCAAGAAAACGGCAGCACTTTTTGATCTCTCCTGCACGTTAGGAGTTCTATCTGCGCCTTTATCCGATGATGTAGATATCCTAAATCTATCTGCTTTTGGAAGGAATGTTGGAATTGCATTCCAACTGGTAGATGATCTGTTAGGAGTGACCGGGGACCCAAAAATCACCGGTAAGTCTGTAGGTAATGATCTACGAGAAGGTAAGAAGACATTCCCCATTCAGTTGGCTCTAAACAGTACTAATGGGGAAGAAAAACGAAAGATTCAGCGAGTAATTGGATCCAAAAAGACAACAAGTAGTGAGATAAATGAGGCAATAGAATCGATCTGCTCGTCTGGGATTGACTTTCATATCAGAAATATAGCTAGATCACATATCGAGTCAGCACTAAGCTCGATTGATAGCTATCCAAATTCGGTATCGAAACGAGCACTACAACTATCAGCAAATTACGTAGTGGAAAGGAGTCTCTAATAGATCAATGTCTCTAGACAGTTCAATTGAACGAGCAATTAAATTGGTAACTCTTAGAAATGCAATAGAGTACGATGGAAAGGCAAGGCTTGAGGCTGTCATTTCTAAAACTATGGCTTCCCGGCCAGAACTACGTGGCAATATTAAGACTATAATCCCAGAAGTCAGGCGATTGCTGAACCAGATTAACTCCCTTGCAATTAATGAACAAAAAGCCCTTCTTCAGGAAATGTCGCCTACAGCAGACATTCAAAAACGCGCTGAAAAAATTTCAGGTCTGCCTCCATTGTACGGAGCGGAAATAGGAAACGTAGTAACACGATTTCCTCCCGAGCCAAATGGTTATCCACATATCGGCCACGCAAAAGCAGCGATAATCGATGACGAATATGCCCGGATGTATAACGGTAAATTAATCTTGCGTTTTGACGACACAAATCCGTTAACTGAAAAAACTGAATATTACGAAGCTATAAAGGAAGGTATCTACTGGTTGGGCATTAAACCTGACTTGGTAAAAAATGCCTCCGACGACATATTTCTGCTGCAGGACTACGGAAGGAAACTGGTCACGAGTCGTGGTGCCTATGTCTGTCGTTGCAATCAAAAAACGATCCAAGAGTTCAGATCACAGGGTCTCGAGTGCGCATGTAGGCTTGATAATAGCAGCTATGGTGAGGCATTAACCGAAATGTTTGCTGGAGCCTTTGAGCCAAACGAGGCCACGATCAGATTTAGGGGAGACATGAACAGTCCTAATACTGCGATGAGAGACCCGACGTTATTTCGAATTATAGATGGAAATCATCCAATTTTAGGAACCAGCGTACGAGTTTATCCCACTTACGATTTTGCCGCACCAGTGGAGGATAGCCTCGACGGCGTAACTCACGCAATGAGGACTAAAGAGTATGAATTGCGAAACGAATTGTATAATGCAATTCTAGAGAGGCTACATCTTCGAAGGCCTGTGGTCTCGGAATTTTCTAGACTAGAGTTTGAGGGTCTGCCGGTTTCAAAACGCAAGATAAAGCCTTTGATAGAGAATAAATCTCTTAATGGTTGGGATGATCCTCGACTACCCACTTTGGTAGCTCTGAAGCGGAGAGGTTTCCTTCCAGAAGCCATTAGAAAGTACGTTTTGTCTCTTGGCTGGACATTATCTGAATCGAAACCGCCATTCGAGAGTCTAGAGGCATTCAACAGAAAAATTATAGACGACTTTTCAATGAGACTTTTTTTTGTGCGCGAACCAGTCGAACTGAAATTGATAAACGCAAAAGCTGTGAACGTCAGTCTAAAAAACCACCCGTCTTCAAACCTAGGATCAAGATCAGTACAGGTAAACGATACCGTGTACATCGCCCGCGCTGATGCTGGCAAATTATCTGAAGGTAGCATAATTCGATTGATGGAATTATATAACATAAAAATAACGAGGCTTGATTTAGTCAATGATAAGAGCCGGGTCTATGCAGATGTAATTGGCACGGGACTGAGTCACGATATACAGAAGATCCAGTGGGTTGCATATAATGATAAAATGCCCTATAGAATTATTATTCCAAAGAAGCTATTTTCTAATGAAGAATTTGATCGTAACAGTCTTGAGATAGCATCTGGATATGCGGAATCATTTGTTTCCACCCTTCCGGTACATTCAAACATTCAATTTGTGAGATACGGATTTTGCAGGTTAGACGGTGACCAGCAGGCTATTTTTACGCATAGGTAGAAGAACCAATGAAAATTGCAAGACTGCATGATAAAAGATATGGGGATAGTTATGGCTTAATCTCTAGCGATGGAAAGAAGATCGCGACAAGAGCTGAAATTCAAGAGCAGACTGGAATACCTATTCCACCTAGTGTAAAAGAATTCATGTTCAAAGGTTGGGTAGAAGAGATTAATGAATACAAGAATGAACTTGAATATAATGAATACGTCAAAGATATTGAATTGCTAGCGCCGTTACCGAATCCTCCAAAAATCATATGCTTAGCGTTTAACTACTATGATCATGCAAGGGATGCCGGGCTTACCCCATCTGACGAACCGGTCATCTTCATAAAACCTCGAACTGCCTTAAATTCACCATTCAACGATATAATTTGCCCACGGTTTGTGAAGCGACTCGATTATGAAGCGGAAATTGCTGCCGTAATAGGAAAAGATATCAAGAAGGTACCTGAAGAGAGCTCTCTGGACTCTGTCTTTGGATATATGATATTACACGATGTGTCGGCCCGGGACATTCAATTCAAGGATAAACAATTCACAAGAGGAAAAAGTATTGACACTTTTGCTCCTTGTGGTCCATGGATCACGACCAGGGACGAGGTAAATGATCCTCAGAATCTGAAAATCTTAACTAAGGTAAACGGAGAAACAAGGCAGAACTCTTCCAGCGGTAACATGGTACTTCCAATAAAGAGGATCATATCGAGTCTTAGCTCAGTGATGACGATTGAAGCTGGCGACATAATTTCAACTGGCACCCCCGCAGGCGTCGCGATGTCTATGAAAGAACCGAGATACTTAAGGGATGGCGATATTGTAGAAATCGCTATTGAGAAGCTCGGCATGATAAGAAATCGTGTTGTTTTTGCGTAATTATTATCGATCAGAAATGTTGATACAATTAATCCAATAGCTGTAAATTGAGAAATAATTCTCGACAAATTCCTGTCTCTACCTTTTGTCTTAAAATTCGGTCACTATATTAGTGATATATGCGCTGTGTTCACACGGTCGTATTGCCCCAAGATTCGGATATATTTTATCAAATATATGAACAGGATTCTTCTAAAAGTCGAGGTATCGCGGTGTAGATTTTGTTGCTATATGATTTGACCGATGTTTAAAATCAGCTATATTCAGTCTCTATTATTCAATTCTAGGCGAGCTCGGCAGATGGGATGCGGGCTAGCGAGAAAGAGTAACTCAAAGTAACTCCGGCTCTCTCTAAATCTTTCCTAAATCCCTGATCCAATTAGGATAAATTCAGCTTGTGATAAATTTCGAGATCGGCAAATCTACTGTTTGGGGCGAAAGGTCATGAAAACCCCTGAAATCAGATTGTTATTAATCTTGTGTACAAGTGACGGATATCCCAGCGGTCCTGGACTAGGAGAGTTTGTTTAGGAATAAGAGTGATGCCTAGGTGAGAGTACGCATTAATCGATAATCTTGACCACAGTTTAAGTATGATGTGATCAATCTTTCATCCTATCGCGATGAGCAAGTTATCATCCAGAGTACTTGTAGTTGACAACCTTTCCCCCTTTGCCAAGGACATCATAACTTGTCTCAATTTGGTCAAAGTCAAATATGAGTATAAGAGGTTTTACGAGTTATCAAGACCGAACGATTGGGTGGATAAGGCCTATGATAAGGTGATCTTGTCAGGCAGGCAAATGAGTAGCAAAGAGAGTAACTGGATTAATTCGTTACTTCTGAAAAGATGTGCTGAGGATGAGGTCCCAGTGTTAGGAATTTGCTTTGGATGTGAAATAATTGCCCTGACATTTGGAGGTACTATAACGAGGATGAAGCACCCAATTCGTCAAATGTCGACCGTAGAAATCCTCGAACCTAACCCTCTCGTAACCAAATCAAGTTCCATAAGCGTCTTTGAGAGTCATGGATATAGTATCGCCAGGCTGCCTGATGATTTTGTACGAATCGGATCGTCGATCTTGTGTCAAAATGAGATTATATCGCATAAATCGAGATTGATCTTTGGAGTGCAATTCCATCCGGAACGAAGTGGTGCTGATGGCTTGCAGTTAATAAGAAACTTCGTTGGTTTGTGAACTATCTCCAGCAGATATTTATTTACTTAACTTGCAATGTGAGAGTATGCATTCTCAAAGTGAAGATCAAATGATTCACTTGCCTATCGTAACAAAGGAGTCCGAACATGTATACTTACCCTTGGTTGTCAATGTGGTTTCAAAATATTGGGGTGAACAAATTGATGTAAATGAAGTGGAAGGATCAGCGGAGCTATATAGAGGTATAAAAAGCACTATAATGATAGAAGGTATAGAATTGGCTGAAAAACATGGCTTAGTTTCGTACATATACAAAGGCTCTATAAGTGATGTGAAGAAGAGAGTAGATCAGGGTATTCCATCAATCGTGGTAATGCCTGGTATCCAAGAGACAATTCAACATGCTTCCATCGTTTGTGGTTATAGTAACGATGAGCGAAGGATCTTCACTTATGTGCCAGAACCTGACACAATAGGCGCAATACCGGAAGTCATGTTCGAAAATGATTGGGAACAAGAAGACATGACCACAATAGTGATTGTTCCCAAAGACATCGGGGCGATTCTGGAGAAAGAGAACTTGAAGTTCCTAAATTCAAATAGATTAGGTTTTGAAGTAGAGAAAATGAAGCGTCAGATTCCTATAAATGAAGTGATACAGAGATTAAAATTGGCTCTGCGCAAAGAGGAAGACAACGCACAAGCCTGGTATATACTAGGATCGTTATATAATGAAATTAATCTTCCTGAATGCATAGGCTGCTATGAAAAGGCTGTTTCGCTTAACCCAAAATTGTACCTGGCCTACAGGGGGCTAGGAAACTATTATCTAAAAAATAAGGAATTCATAAAGGCTGAAGATCAATACACAAAAGCAATAGGGATCAACGCTAAGCGATATGCTTCTATATATAAAAATCGTGCTGTAGCAAGGACAGAAATTGGAAAGCATACGGAGGCCAAACATGACCTTGTTGAATACCTTGCTCAGCTACCGAATGCTCACGACAGGAAATCGATCGAGGAAGCGATTAGAGAAAGATAGAACAACATCTGCTAGTTAATTACCTTTTCTAATCTGAAGGCAATTCGATAAATGGAAATTACGGCTAGGGTTTTTAGAACATGACAACCAATGAATACGTTCTCGTAATATTTCCTTCATGTTGTAACGATGCAAGAAGTGCTAAAATAGTGTCGGTAGTCAGAAAACGGCTTGCATTAAAAGACATATCAATACGGAAGATTATATATGAAAAAAAATACGTCGTCGTTGAAGTTAACAATTTAGTTGATGCCATGTCTTCCCTATCAGAAATTTATGGCATTGACAGGATAGCAATAGCAAGGAAGGTGAAAAGTCAATTCCAGGATCTAATAGATTGTATAGTTAAGATCGGAAAGCAAATTGTTGTTCCGAATTGTTCCTTCTTTATTAAGATTTTCGTCGATGAGGATGCCAAAATTGATTTTGTAAGTAAAGATGTTCAGTTCATTGCCTCAAGTAGCCTACTTACTGAAACAGTAGACAATGAAGCGCATATAAAAATAGCAAGGGACGCGAAAACAGCAGATCACTTGATCATATGCTATGTGGGTAGGAGCATGAGCTATGTATTTATGCATTCAGAAATGGGAATGGGAGGGCTACCTTTCAATTTTCAGCGTCGTGCTGCATTATCAACTGTTCATAATGCACTATCGGCAGCTTCCTGTTTGGCATCGCTAAAATGTGGATTAGTTCCAGATATTTGTCTCTTGTACCACGATTCTACAGAATTAAAAGACAACGCCAAATTTCTTGGGCCTATTGCCAATCGGACTAACCTGAGAAGACTGAATATAAAGATCGGTCGTATCGAGGACGTCACTAGAGATAAATCCGGACATAATTTCTTGCTCAATGAGGCAGTAGCTATCTCTTTACTTACTCTATTACCAGGTCGGAGTATCGTAATACCCCTTAACGTGCATATTCATTCACTGTCATTCGTAGAACAGACTATACGGAGGATTAGACCAGAGGAGAAAGTCATCTTGGCCCCCCTTCTATTTCTAGAGCCCGTTGATATGAGCAATCTAGGACTTCTAGAAGAGACAACTAAAATCGGCAATTTTAATCCTTCAGCAGCCGTTAATCGACAAGATTATCGAAAATGCTATGACATCGCAGACAGACTGTCTCAATTAGTGTTTGATAACCTCAAGAATATCTCATTTGAGATAGGGCCTAATTATATTCACGATATTATCGATTCCATCTAAATCGCTACTAAGCTTCATTACATCATTAGCTCTATCGTGGAAAGAATGATCGTCTAATAGATGATGTACTGCTTCTACAATTTTTTTTGGATAAATGTGAGCCGATGGTATCATCATGCCAAGACCAATTTTGGCAACTTTTTCAGAGTTTCCTATTTGCTCGCCATGGTTTTCTATGGGAATAGTTAGCATAGGTTTACCAAATTGAATGGCCTGAGAAATAACAGTATGACCACCTCTAATAACCAAAAGATTGCTAAGAGCAAATATTTCATCCCTCACCGGGCACCATTGAAAATACCAGCCATTTGCTGCTATCTTCTTAAAATCAGGATCGCCATCTGGAGTCCCACCAGAAATTATATATTGGATTTGTGGTCTAAGGGACTTGCAAGCCAATAGCACATTTTGCAAAATTCTTAATCTTGTACGCTTTGGCCCACTCAGGTGGAAAAATACTATTGGCCGAGCACGATTAAGACCTAAATAATGACATACTCTTTCGAGTCGTTCGTTTGTGACAGTGACCTTCGGAGATGTAAAGCCGACATAGGAAAGCCTACTCGCAACTGTACTGGTATCCCATACATTCCGTTCGGCTATAGTATATGGCGGAGGCAAGTCTGGAATTAGGATCCTATCCGCTAATCGCCACAGTAGGCCGAGGAATTCACCATTCATCTTTTCGTATAGTCTGGCCAACCGGAATTCCCGAAGCCTTGGTGAAAGTAGCAGCTTCACTTGGTTAAGAATTAATATTGAGGGTATTTTGAGAATCTCCGCTATAAAAAGTGGAGACAGTCTCGTATCTGAGACTATAATATCAGGAGAGTAAGACAGGATATATTTCATTTCTGTGTTTAGCTGACGAATAAAATTAGTAAACAAATGGGGTATACTAGCAATACTGCCCTTTATAGAAAAGCTACCCTGTGGGCTCCACACTAGTTCCATCGGAGGAACCTGCATGCAGTCATAACCATGTACCGCAAGATAGTTTACTGCCTCTCCAAAAGAAGAAAACCGTACTCCTGTCCCAGAAGTTCGTAAATGTTCTGCTACTGATAAAAGTCGACTGGCGTGGCCAAGTCCTACACCGTATGGAGCAAAGTATATTCTCGCCAATTTAAGTAACAGGTGTGATATTCCATTCATATATTTTACAAGACAAGCAGAGCAATATTGACTTCTTTTTCATGACTATACATCAAGACTAACTTTAATGATATCACCATTAGGTTTGATCTCTCTAAAAACAACTGCTTGAAATTTGTATACTTTTGTCGTGGATAATTGCCATATATTTGACGGCGCGCCAGCCTTATTGCAAAGATTAGCCAAGTATTCTTTGACAGTCCAGTTATACTCTACTGGTACCTGAGGCAGAAACAATCCTGATCCATACTCCCAATACAGAATCAACCCATCGATTCCAATTCTAATATTGCCCAAATAATCATCCGGATTATTGATGCTAATTCGAGATGGGGTAGTCAGCACGCTAACTTCAAAAATTATTCCAGACAATTCGCTCGAGGTTATTGATTTGAATCTAGGATCGCGCGTAGCCGCTGCTATGGATGCCTGCTTAATGGTATAATTCAAATCGTTATCGGCATAAGGATAACCAATACAGCCACGTAGCTCTAGGTGTCCAAGATCGTTGAAACGAAATAGACTTACAAAAGCGCCTGCCTTGATTTGTATCCGATTATCACCATGGCCAAGCTCCTTGTTTGAAACGTAGCTCTCAACCGTTAGTCGAGCAAACTTGACTAATTCCTTTCCCTCATAATCGGTTAAAATCGCGGCAACCATATAACAACGTGAACTATGATCGAACGAAATCGTTTTTAGAAGTTGCTCGCATTGTCTAGTTTACGTATTGTCATAAATGGTTGGTGAAATTTATACTAGTCTTGAGAATTGTCATCACTAAATATCAACTTCATTTCCTCAAAACTCAGTTTTTCTCCGCTTGACATTTTCTTAACCGCAGCTTCCTTCAATTGGTTCCATCTCTCTTGATTTTCCTTATTTCTCTTATGCCTTTCTTGAACTGCTTCATATCTGTCATCATGTCTACCGTGACTCCTTTGTCTCCTATGACGATACTCTGCTGCATGTGCACGAGATTTTTTAAATTCAATTGCGTTCAATTGAGTGTCTACCATTTCCAGTTTAGCTTCAGCTTCACGAACTCCTCGTATGTTCTTCCTTCGATCTTCATAAAGACTCTCACGTAAGTTAAGCAAAGTATCCAGATCGGTTTTCAATCTACCTATTTTTTCACCCAGTTCCGCTTTGCCGTCGAATATTTTGTTCATAGTTGATTTTAAAATCTCATATTCAGATGAAATCTGTCGATATTTGTCTTCTTTTTTATACATGATTTTCATGGCATGCAATTTGGTCGCAATTTGCTTAGATTTCAAAACCAACTTCCGTTCCTCATCCTTTGAAAGCTTTTTAGTTTGTATATCCCGTTCTATTTGATCAAGTGCTCGCGTTAGATGAGTAGTATTAAGCCTTTCTTTACGGAGCTTGGCACCGGCAGAGGCTGTTTTTTCATCAAGTGATTTCATTTGGTTCCTAGCATCTACAAGGATATTCTTAAGTTCAGTAAATTTTGAGAGATGTAAATCCTTTTGTTCGTTAATCTCTTTCAACTTTACGCGCAAGTCTTCTAGCAGAATCCTTCCTTCATCAATCTGCCTTTTTGTGTCCTCTATCTTTTTGTTTAGTCCTTCAATGATTTTTTCCCCACTTTTCTGTTCCTCCAAGAGTGTTTTTTTGAATTCCAACAAAGTCTTGAGATTGGAATCCTGATTCTGTATTGATGAATTGTCGTTTCGATTTTTTTCTGCAGAAGCAGAGGATGATTCTACCTTTGCTGCGCTGCCTATTCCATTACTATACATCTCGACCCACGTCGCTCGTCTGTTGTTGGATAACCAAAAATATATTTTTTCTGCTTAGCAACACATGCCCTAGGCTAATACTACATATTTATATCATATGATACCGTAGGTACCAAAGATAACTGATGGAGGATTTTGAAAAGGATTTTCCTGATTTTGATTGGAAGAATATACCTGCTTATAAACATCCCAAGGGGAAAGATTGTCCATGCCCTAAGCACGAGTTCATTCGGGAACAAGTAAATATCTCAAAAAACTTAACCAATAATAGTATTCAGGATTCAAAACAATCAATTAAGGCACAGATTACGTTGAAGCTATGCCCGGATCATTACAACGTTTACTTTAAGGAAGTAATTCCTTCTATGCCGTTAAAGTACAAACTGATGACCAAAGTCGCAATAAAACTAGGAGCGGTCGTCATTCAACAAATTTCCTATATGATGTCAGACCAGTGCTTCTATTGCAGATTTGGTTCAGGCGGTTTTGACAGAAAGACAGAGCTTCCACCAATCTAGATTTCGCAGCATTTCCACCAGTTAAATCATTGGAGCATATTTCTTACCATTAAAAATCGATCCGACGCAAAGCCCAGCGCTAGTATGTTACGTAATACCAACCAAAAAAATGGAATTGATTTCTTGGATTGGGCAGTATATCCTTTAATAAATGACTCTTCAATTCTCAAATACGTATTCTGGTCTAGGTCTAGTACACTGGCAAGGAAGGTTGCAATGTCCATACCCCTTGGGAAGGCAGAAGCATTCCTTTGGGTAAATCCCAGATCAGTCCTGATAACGGGTTCAGTGTCACCTATCAAATAATTTTGACATTTGTTGTCGATAAACGAATATCCGGCGTTATGCAATCTCCCTGTCAGCACTCCCGCCTGATAACTCAAATCAGTATGCCGACCATGTGAGAAGGCTCGATATAGATTCCCTCCTGCGATGTACTCCTCGACGATGATATTATCTGAAATAGATAATAAGTCCGGAGTCGGCACCCCTAAGTCTTTGAGAAGCGTTCTCATCTCAACCCCTTCGTTTTTACGAGAAATTTCGCCCAGCAAAGGTGGCGTAGAAGGATGTATCATAAGGATGGAAATTAAGCCATAGGCGAGTACCAAAAGATACTCATGGAAACCTTTACTCGATTTGTTCCTTTTGACAATGACCTTCTTACCATTTATAGTTTCAACTGAAATATTCCTTTGCCAATTAACAAAATGCAAGCTCTTACTATTTATGAGTAATTATTAGGTATATACATTGATAATAGATTAATAATTAGATAGCAGTAATCATGCCCCTTCATAAAGGAAATCTACGTGCTCTAAAATTTTTCACTGCTGAAAATGCTGATAGTTACGATCGGTTAGTCTATGCTGCCACATTTGGCCAGGACAAAGTATGGAAAAAGCAAATCGCATACAATTTGAAGAATTCTAAAATTATTCTTGACCTCGGGTGCGGGACAGGCATTCTTTCGACCGCCATACAGAAAGTTAATAATTTTGGAGTTGTGTACGGTTTGGATCTGAATTTCAAATATTTACAGGTTGCATTAGCCAAGAAAATTGATTTATCCCTACTCAACTCCAATGCGGAAGTACTTCCGTTTAAAGACGAAGTATTTGATTCAGTTGTTGCTTCGTATGTTCCGAAGTACACTCATATTAATAAAATGCTAAACGAGTGTCTGCGCGTCCTTAAACAGAACGGGACTCTAGTCCTACATGATTTTACTTATCCGGCCGGGCTAATCCGCGTGATTTGGAAATCTTATTTTCTCCTTTTAAAGCTCGTTTCGAATATCATACCATCATGGAAGGACGTTTTTATGGAATTGGATTATCTTATTGAAGAAAGTAAGTGGCTTATTGAATGCATGAATATACTCAATGCAAAAAGTATGAGATTTGTCACATGTACCCATTATACACTCGGGACTGCCGCAATAGTAGTTGCTCAAAAGAAATGAGCAAGGACGACTCACGAATCAATGAATGGTTCGTGCCAAAATTTGGTCCAATAAAATTCCGTGTCTTGATCGGGCTATTATTCTTACCTTATACATCAATGAGCATATGCTTCACAGTACTTGGAGGTCTGTTATCTCCAGTTATTTATCTTGACAGATTATTTGCATTAGCAATAATTTATTTCCTAGCTTTGGGATTAGGAGCACATGCAGCAGATGCGCTTGGATCCAAACGAATCAGACCGTGGGCAAATTATATTACTAAACGCGAACTAAAGCTGTTGTTGATATTAGGATTAGTCATTGCGTATACGATAGGACTCTACTACATTGTTAATTATGTACCGTTTCTTGCCCTGATCGCTATTTCGGAAGGATTTTTCTTATTTGCTTATAACTTCGAGTTATTTGGAGGCTTTTTCCACAATAATTTTTGGTTTGCTATTTCATGGGGGGCGATCCCACTTCTTGCTGGATTCGTCATGCAGACCAATTCAATTGCAATTTCGGCTATTATGCTTTCGTTTCTTACAGGTTGCGTCAGCTACATAGAAATCAGACTTTCACGCGAATACAAGGCATTAAAAAGAACCAAAGCGCTTATCACTAAGCAAAACAGGTTGGAAATTTCTCTCAAGGCGATCAGTTTAGGAACAATAGCTGTCACAATTGCATCTGTTATAGTCTCCTATATCTGTTCTGGACACATAAGTCTTTCAACGTGAGGTTTTTGAATCGATTCGACTCTCCTTAATCTCTTTGAGGACTTTGCTCTTATGTATATACGAATCAGAGTAGACGGGAGTATAAGATTAGTTGATAGTATACATGCCCTAGAAGAGAAAATGGGCAAGAAAATGTCCTTACTATCAAAAATATTACTAGCTGATACCGGTGTGCTTGAAGACAAATTATATATTATCCTGAATTCGATCCCATCTATACAGGTTATTGAACAGACAGAATCGAATCAACTTATATTGCGCCGCGCCTACGTGATTGACTCAAGATCAAAAAGAAGACTTGTCTATGCATCGTCACAAGTCCACATAGACTGTTTGCCGTCGAGTATAATTGTTCGGGTTCGGAATAAAGAATCTGGCTTGGGCAGAATATTGATGGATTCGCAAATGGAGTTTCGTAAAGAAATAATTACTCTTGGATATGAAAGTGGTAACCAAAGATTATTTAGGTGCTACATTATTTATAATAAAAAACAGGCAGCAATTGAGGTTAAGGAAGTTATTTTAATAACCGACGAAGAGTTAAGGAGGATAGCAGTTTAGGTATGAGTGGACCGGGTGGGATTTGAACCCACGGCCTCAGCAATGCCAATGCCGTATCCTACCAGACTAGACGACCGGCCCCCGCCATATTCGTATGTTCAAATTTAGATATTAATACCTTTTACAAAGTAACAATATTATAATCATATCGACTCTTGAAAGCCATTGGTATAGGGTGTCTCCAGAGCAGTCTATAGGTGCAATTGTTGCGTATCGACCTTCTCGAGAAGATACAGAATCTCCAGAATTTCTTCTTCTCAAGAATAGAAGAGGATATTGGGGCTTCCCCCAAGGACATAAGGAAAGGGGTGAGACCGAGATACAAACACTGGTAAGAGAAGTCATTGAGGAGACCGGTATAACATCTTTAGACATTCAATCTTATATTGGTAAGATTAGATACACCTTCTTCAAGTCCGATGGAATGAAATCTGAAAAAGAGGTTACATTTTATTTCGCGACTAGTTCTACACAGCTCGTGAAAATTTCCATTGAGCATGAAAGCTACAGATGGGTCTCATATTCAGATGCACTCTGGATGCTTGATCACAGGCAGCTTAGGTCAATATTATTGAAAGGGCATAGAAAGGGTTTGTACTGAAGATGCTCGTTCAGCCTCCCACTTTCCCTACTCGTAACACTATCGTAATAAATTTATAGCAAACCATAAACGAATATCCGTGGGGGTACCGATTATTAAATGGCAGCTGGTAAAAGAATAGTTTTGACTGCGGATAGAAGTCTGATGACAAATTATAGGGGAAATTTCCTTTATGGATTCATTGCTTGTGGACCCTACGAATTAGTTCCTGAATTTGTTTTTGACAAGTTATTTTGTCCCAGTGTTGAGACGGATAAAAATACGGGAGAAGTTAAGGTAGCGCAATGCGGGCTTAGAAGAGTAGAGGGGGCATTATTGAAGGAATACCAAAGGGATGAGATCTTCATAGCTCACCCGGAGATGCTGGCCAAATCGGTGGGGCCAAACACCAAAGTCTTGGGTATAAACGTGATGGATCCACTGGGCATGGCCCCAGTTACCACTACTATGTCTCCTGAAAAGCTTTCTTATGTGGCGATGAAATTTAAGAAGATGTGTGCATCAATTATCCAACTGAAGAAGAAATATGACTTTAAAGTTGTAGTTGGCGGAAACGGCGCTTGGGAGCTCGCGCGGCCTGACCGTATGAAGATTCATGGCATAGATACTGTGGTAATTGGTGAGGCGGACGAACTGGCTTTGGATCTTTTCCATGATTTAGAAAGCGGGGATGCCCCTGAACTTTTGCATACCTTTGTCAGAAACATCGAAAACATCCCAATGATAACTGGTCCGACTATAAATTCACTAGTCGAGGCAATGCGGGGATGCGGTAGAGGTTGTGATTTTTGTGATGTAAATAAGAGATCAAAAAAAGACATACCTCTCGAGAGACTGCAACAAGAAGCCAAGTTAAATCTTGCTTATGGTTTTGATTCGATCTGGCTTCAGTCGGATGAGATGTTATTATACGGATGCGACAATAGGGACTTCATACCGAATGCAGACGCGATCTTGAACTTATGGAAAGGTCTCAAGTCAGTTGGAGCGAATTTTGTGGGAACTACTCACATGACACTATCCGCTGTGGCATCATCTCCTGATCTAATTAAAAAGTTATCAGAAGTTAATGACATGCAACATAGCGGCAGATGGCTTGCTACCAATTTGGGAGTTGAGACAGTGGCCCCAAGGATGGTGAAGAGGCATCTAGGCGTGAAAACCAAACCATATCAACCTGAAGAATGGGGTACTGTTGTTAGGGAGGGAACAAAAATTCTTAATGATAACCATTGGTTCCCCGCACTAACCCTGATAATTGGCTGGCCTGATGAAACCCCCGATGAGACTCAGTACACTATAGATCTTATCGAAGACTTCCGAGAGACCAACATGCGTGGCCTGCTTGCTCCTCTTCTATATCAGGACTTCTCAGAGAGAAATTCCATGCACTTTGGAAATTTGAACGAAGCCCAGTTTACTCTTTTCTGGAAATGTTGGCAGCATAACTTGTGGGTCATAAATGATATAATCCCTATCATAATTAGGAACAAAACATATGGTCCTATGATGAAGGTATTTATGGCTGCACTTATCAAAGCAGGAACATGGGCAATAATGAGATATCTTCGTGGATTGTGTAAAAGTCTTTTCCATGGGCAATATCCTGATGATATAGTGAGTAGATACGCAAGAAAGAGATCAGTTACAGCTGCTGTATCTCGCAATCCATAGGATGAGGTCGCGCTTTTCTACTGCTTTGATTCTAAAAATGCAATTGCTTGGTCGGCAACTGTAGCAGCCTTAGGTCTTAGAATGATGAAATAGTTCTTGTCCGCTCGTTCCAGGGAACTTACGGACTTAAACTTTTTGCTTGCTACATCGAATTCGATCATACCTGGCTCCAGAGATCCTCTCGTATATACCATCATCAAAAGATCGCCCGCCAATGGGCTAAGTGGAATAATCGAAAACACATAACCCTTGTAGGAACTGACTGGCATTATTTGCTTCATATAAGGTGCAACAGATACGAGATAAAGGAACACATCCTCTATGGTTGAGAATTCTTCAAATTCAAATTTCATACACGTTCTCTCTCTTATTTCTCTGATATAAGGCTTAAGGTAAGTTAACCGTACGATTCAAATTTCACTTCATAACTACCGTCCTTTCTTTTTTGGCGCTCAGTTACGAATCCTTTAGGTATTAAATAATCCAACGCGCCATCGACCGTTCCTTGCCAGCCACACACATAAAAGGAAGTATTCTCCGGTGTTATTTTTTCACCGACCAGTTCTTCAAGTGGTGATCGGTCAGTGCCAGGTTTGGGCCTAAGGAATGACTCAACCCTACCTTTCTGCCCGCTCCAGGTTCTATTAAACCACTCTTGTGGTCTACTGATGCTTGCCCTATATCGGAAGTTCCAGACGTTCGGTCCTAGATCGAGGCTTTCACTTTCCAACTCAGATAGAAGCTCACGATAGCTTAACTCGTCGACATAACTAGCACCATGTAGAACTATTATTTCCCGTTTGCTGCGCATTGCTTTGAGATGAAGCGAATAGGAGATAAAAGGTGCTAGTCCAGTTCCTCCTCCAATGAGTACCATCCTCCTGTTATCATCCGTTCCATCATGCTTCTTATGATTTATAGTAAATATACCAGTGGGTTTAACCCATAAAACATCGTCGCCTTCAGTAATATTAAATAGCTCGGTTGTTAAGCGACCTGGAAGTGGCTTTCTAACCCATCTGATTATCAATTCAAAATACTTTTTCTGTTCGGGAGGAGACGCGATAGAATATGCCCTTCTGATTATTTTTCCTTCTTTTGGAATATGAAGACCTATAGTTACAAACTGGCCTGCCTTAAAATCTGGAACAGGGCCATCAGAAGGATTAATTCTAAAGATTGTCAGGTCTTCCTTAAGAACCCGGATATACGAAATTATTCCTCTATTGTCAACTACCATATATGTCTTTTCAAGACTAGTTATGCTAAATAAATATTGTTGTTTTGATTTTCCTCATTAATATGGATTATCTTAACATTGAATTCTGGACTGTCAATTATTAAAGTTTCGGTTCAAATCAGTTACAGGTCCTTACAAAATAAATTACTCGATAGACGGCAAAGTTATGCGTAAAAGTTTCGATAGGAATGTGCCTTCAAAATTCGAACTAAGAAAGATCTAAGGTCTGAGATATTATGATAGCCCACAGAGTATAGCTCCTTGGTACAAACCCAATTTTACTATCAATCGAGCTTAGTGAATGCTGTTAACGATCCGATTCACGAATTGATCCACCTTATGAATGCTCGAAAGTTTCATTCATAATGATAAACTGCTTTTGCTAAAACGGGGTTTATTTCAGAAATTCTTATCCTTTCTTGCTCCATAGTATCTCTATTTCTGATAGTTACAGTCTCATCGACCATAGAGGTTTTATCTATTGTTATCGCGAATGGTACTCCAATTTCTTCTAATCGTCTATACCTCCTACCAATAGATCCGGATTCATCTATAAAGGCATCAAATTCCTTTCGTATCGCGGCATAAATGTTGCGAGCTTTATCTCCTATACCATCCTTGGTCATTAGAGGTAACACGCCTACGGTTATTGGTGCCAAGTATGGTTTTAGTCTTAAAACTACTCTATCATCATGCTCATAGTCTTCATGATAGGAATGTTCCAAGATAGCATATAGACTTCTATCAATTCCCATCGAGAGTTCAAAAATATGGGGTAATATCTTTGACTGGCTTGATGGATCAATGACTTCGAGGTTTTCTTTACTTGTTGCCCCGTGACCTCTGAGATCATAGTCAGATCTATAATTGCAAGCAACAAGTTCTAGCCAGCCTAGACTGGTTTCTACTTCAAAGTCAAATGCGATAGTGGCATAAAATGCCTTCTCAGTATCGGAGAGCTTTCGGAAACGGGTTCTCCTCATGTCTATTCCAGTCTTGGAATAAAATTGACTAAGTATTGCAAGGTAATATGCGATAAGTGTATTAGGTAAAACGCCTCTGTCAACTGCTTCCTGAGCTGTTACTTCTTCGGACGATCCTCCGTCGAAAATATTTAAAGTAGTAGCTTTGACTTCGTCGTACTGTGATACCTCGTTTAGTCTTTCGGGATTGCAGAACACTTCAATCTCGGCCTGATAGAATTCCCGTAGTCTCAGTAGACTTTGTCGCGGGGCGATTTCATTCCTAAAACTCTTGCCTATCTGGGCAACAGCAATAGGCAGTCTCCCGCGCATGACTTTAAAAATTCGTGGGAAGTCTACAAATATTGATTGACAGGTTTCAGGCCTAAGATAGGCTTCGTCAGCCGACGGACCAACTTCAACTTTGAACATCATATTAAATCTATTAGTAGGTCCTAATTCGCCCTTGCACCTTGGACAATTAACCGAATGCTTTCTAATGATAGTATCAATTTCATCATTAGAAGCTCTTTCCGGAATATAGTTACCAGTTTGTTCGGAAACAAATCTATCGGCCCTAAACGTGGAATTGCATTTTGTACATTTTACAACGGGATCAGTGAAGTTTCCCAAGTGTCCAGAGGCAATAAAGACTTTTTTACTCATGATCTGTGACCCATCTATCTCCCACATCCCATCCCTCCTAACGAGTTCTCTTCGCCAGAGATCAATGAATTTATTCTTCATCCTCAAACCTATTGGTCCGTAGTCCCAAAAGCCTGCAAGAGCATCTGAATAAATTTCACAACTTGGGAAGTAAAAGCCCCGCTCCAAAGCGAGCTTGATAATCTGATCGTATTCGCTCATGATGTCATCAACCTCATAATAGGGGTTTTAAGTCTATTCCTTCTTGTTTTTCAAATTCTCATTTATACCTGCAACAACGGCATATATTAAACCAAGACTAATCAAACTCGTTAAATGATGAAGAGTATATAACCTCATTAATGCATGTAGAAATTCCGTTTAGCTCGATGCCTTCTTCCAACCTTCTTTACCCCGTTGATAGAAGTAATCCGTGAACCAAATTAAGATATTACATCTCCAGCAAATGCTTCACATAGTGATAATTTTCGATATTTCCTCGTCTTCCGTCTATAGGCGTTTCCATTATTATGGGGAGTTTCCTTATTGCGTTATGTAAAAGTATAGAACGAAAACCCTCCTTTCCGATCTTACCCAGGCCGACGTGCTCGTGGCGATCGAGTCCAGATCCAATATCATTATTTGAGTCATTAAGATGAATAAGATTTAGATATTTCAAGCCAACTTTGTCATCAAAATCTTCTATCGTTTTGTCTACCTCGGCTTTATTCCTTAAATCATAACCAGCCGCGAAGGAGTGACAAGTGTCAAAGCAAACTCCGAATCTTTGTTTGGCATCAAGCATTTCTATTATGTGTCCGAGTTCTTTAAAAGTTGCACCTACAGAATTTGACCGTCCAGCACTGTTCTCAAGTAAAATTTTCACATTTTTTACGTTCTTATTCGACTTAGTGGTTGATTTTGATTTTTCGATGCTAATGTTACAAGCCTTAACTAGCTGACTGATCCCATTAGCAGAACCCTTTCCGAGGTGGCTTCCGAGATGGATAATCAAGTACGGTACCTGTAATATGGCGCATCGAACTAGTTCTGAGCAAAGAGTCTCTACTGATTTTTCGTATCCTGCCCCGTCTGGAGCAGATAAGTTCGGAAGATATGGCATGTGAACAGCTACTGAATCTGGATTTATATTGCTCTCATGTAGCCGCTTGCGAAAGCTTCTCACGTCGTCTGGACCTAGCTCTTTAGAGCTCCAACCCCTAGGGTTGCGAGTAAATATTTGAAAAGCTGTACATCCTATCTTTTTTGCATTATCTACGGAATTTGCAATTCCTCCCGCAATGGATACATGAAATCCGAGGTCTCCTGCCAAAATAATCAATGTTAAATCAGCATCCAATTTAATATATTCTAGGGATGCCCTTTTTATTTCGGTTAGACATAATATTATAAATACTATTGCCATGAAACTAGGAACTGCAGATTTCGCGAAATACCCCTTTCTTAATGAAGCTTCAAAATTTCTGGCTGAAAGTCACCTCGATGTTGATGAATTTAACAGACCGGAAATGGAGTACATCATTGATAGGGCTGCAGTTAGGGTGGAGGTTGAAATGCAAGGGAAGATTTATAAAAATCTTGAAAGGCACGAAGTGGAAGTTTTAACGTTTTTGAGCGCGCTTATACTAGTTAAGTTAACTAAGGTAGAACAGATCTTCAAAAAACATTCCTTATTTGAAGCTATGAGAGCGGAGGCTTTTCTAATTCAGGACTTGCGTTCAGAGAGAGACGAGAGAAAGAAGCAGTTGCTCTTATTTGAAATTTTTAAGGAACTGTTTAAAGTCGAAGTGGACATTGATCCAGAAAACGCTCAAGTATTCAGAATGAAAGTAACGGATTACCTGGTAAGGTCTTCTCACTTTCACGAAGAGGGATGGAAAGTAGTAAATAAGACCGTGCATGGCGGATACGTTTACCTTGATGCGGAGGAAATCGTGAGGCTAGTAAGAAATGAACTTAGCAATTTTATATATGAAAAAATTAGAGCAATGTCATTATCAAATGTCCCACAACCAATGGTACAGAAGGCAAACGATCTGGCGCTCAAGTTTAGACCGACTTTTGAATACAAACTACCTAGAATTTCAGATTATCCGCCCTGTATAAAGCATGCTCTTGATCTAATGTCTAAGGGCGAGAATCTGCCCCATACCGCAAGACTCATGGTGGCCACATACATGCTATCGGTGGGCAAGAGTATTGATTCTATCGTTACTCTATTTCATCCTTCACCTGATTTCAATGAGAAAATAACTCGATACCAAATTGAGCATTTGGCAGGACTTAAGGGAGGCCAAACTCGATATAACGTTCCGTCTTGTAGTAAGTTAAATAGTGAAGATCTGTGCTTTCGTACTTTAGATTGCGGGGAAATAACAAATCCATTGAAATTTAGGCGTAGAGCAGAATAATAGTAACGAAATCGATATGAGTAACCTATGGAATTCAACAAGCGACTTATCGTTTGTTCGAAATGCATTTAGAGAATATTATTTTAAACATAATGATTTAGTTGAAACACCTTCCAGAATTAATGAAAGAGAATTTGGACTCATGACGTTTCAAACAGGTATGACGAGACACCTATCATTCAATAATATCAGGGAAGTTTATGCAACGTTAATTAGAAACACCCCATCCGATTTTTATTGCTCAAATGCATATTACAATTTCCCTACTAATTCGATGCAAGACAAAGGATGGAAGGGTGCCGACCTTATTTTTGATATAGATGCAAAAGACCTCGGACTATCATGCGAGGTTACCCATCGTTATCATTTGTGTGCTAATTGCGGTGAAATGAAAGATAGCACAGATGGACCATGCCCTCGCTGCAAGAACTTGACTGTTCGAGTCGAATCGATTCCTTGTAGCAATTGTTTCATCAGCCTAAGGAACGAGGTAAAAAAACTGATTACTATTCTGACTGACGAATTTGGATTAGAGAACGAGAATATTTCTGTGTACTTTTCTGGAAATAGCGGATTTCATCTGTACATCTATGATGCTTGCTTTCATCATCTTGACTCTCGTGCCAGATCTGATCTAGTAGGTTACATACTTGGGAATGGAATTGGACCAGAGGTGATCGGTGTGCGAAAGGGGGCAAACAACAAAGTCAGCATCAAATTTTCTAAAATAGGGTTCAGGTACGGTTGGAGCATGCGATTAGCAAGAAAACTTCGAATAGATCAATCATCATTGTCAAAGCTGACAAACCTCATTAATAAGTTAGGCGGATACGAAGAATTTGGCAAGTACATTAGAGAGTACGCAAAGGAGATCGGAATAAAAATAGATCCTCAGGTCACTATAGATATACATAGAATATTCAGACATGGCGGAACTTTGAATAGCAAGAGTGGTTTATCCAAACTTCGTTGTGTGGATCTCAATAAATTCGACCCATTAAACGATGCTTGTTTATTAAGCGATACTGAGGTACAGGTTTATGTAAAACCTTCGAATCTCAAATTCAAGCTTGGAGGGCATACATTTACTGCAAGTCATAGGAAAGAGAAGCTTCCGACCTACGCTGCCGTATATCTAATCTGTAAAGGATTGGCGACCACTATCTGATTTCCTACGGATTTGATCCTATGAAGTCATCATCCATATCTATGGAAATACGGTAGATGTATAATCGAAAAACTGCCTTCAGTTATTCGATAACACTAGTGTGAGGGAACTTTAAGTTTCACGAAATCCAGTGTGACTATGCGAATCCGCTCTGGATCGGCTTTAAATTTATCCAAATAGAAACTGGCATAACCAATTGGTGGGCCATCTTTCTTGGTGAGCAAACTAAAGCCCAGGTTAAAAAACGCGTCAATCAGCCAATTGACCTGTGTTGAATAGGTAACATCTGATACTGGTTCTAATAAATCATTAATAATTTCCGTTACTACCTTAAGGACTCCAGAGTCCTTTAGTTTTGAATGTATTATTTGTCCGTAAAATGGACCCCACTTTTCATGATTAATAGGATCAATATAGTCTGGATCCGGCAACACCATAACCGCTAAATCTATGCATTGATCACAAAATAGAACCAGGATCTGTTCAAACATTGAGTTTATTATCATGACGTTTTGTGACTTCACGCGCATCCGAGCCTGTTGGGCTAAAATTTTATCTTTTTCGATACCCACATAAGCTACAGTTCGATCTCCAGAGTATTCTTCAACTAATCTTTGCAAAACTTGCCCGTCTCCCATACCCAGTTCCACAATAACTTTTTCAGCAAGTTGAATCTTGCGTAAATTCTGCTTCATGAATTCGCTATCGTATAACAGCTGGTGAATTAGAAGTTAAGGTTTAAGTAATTCAGATTCCAAAAGCTGTTGTATTAGCTGTACAACCTCTTGTTCAACTTGCTGTCTGGGCATGCCTAATTTCGAAGCGAATTGATCTGTGAGCTGATTGACGGTTTTTGTTCCGTCGCACGAGTTCCAGAATTCTACAATAGCCTGATTTACCATAAACCCCTGATTTTTGTCATTTAATAAGATCAGAGATCCATCTTTCTCTGACGTAGAACTTCCTATTTTGGCAGGCCTATAGGTCTCATAATCAACCTGAAATCGCAATTTTGGCTTGCCAAATCCCATCTTTTCTCGCACATTCGGATCCATTTTGTTTATATCCCATGGGGGATCCCACACTATTTCTACGTCTACGTTTTGAACTCCACTAACTTTACCAACATATCTCTTTACATCACCTACTAAGGTATCATGTAAAGGGCAGCCCCTAGTGGTCATCGTCATTTTAATATCTACGGTATTCTCGGGCTTAACCTTAACGTCATAAATAAGACCAAGGTCAACCACATTCACCGGAATTTCTGGATCCATACATTTCCTTAGGGCTGCATAGATTTGACCCTCCGAAACCATCTGAGACGACATCCCTAGGGTACCTGACCATACATACGATAAATACTTATTGTTAGTCCTTTAATTTTGAGCAATGGCTAGTCTAGTCTACAAATCGTACTTCCAGAGAATTATAAAACAACTAATGTAGTCGACTATATATTATGAATACTAACCTCTAACCACATGCAAATAAGGCTCAAATAAACAAATCTATGTAAATCGCTAGGAGAACATTGAGGAATCTGGTTAATTACCCTGATATTCATGTCATTTTTATGTATTTATGCTCATGGAGCGCATAAACTATTTGTTTGTTATTCTTACAAATTCTCATCCGTAAATGCTATACGATCGAACATATAGATTTGTATAGTCCTCTGCGTGGGTATCCCAATCTAAATCCGTTTATTATCATACAACATAATCCATATTATATGTTTCATTCTAATTTTGACGCCAGTTCGTAATTAAGAATATAAAATCTCAGCCTAAAGCTTTTGAACCTTGTAAAATGTAACATATCGTCTTTGGATAATGACAGTATAAATACAATCCCTAGTATATCATGAGATCATTGGTAACTTGAATATATTACGAATAGATTCACTTAGGGGCTGCTTTAGTAGTCCTTTTTCAGTTACAATAGTTGAAATCAAATGTGGAGGAGTCACATCAAATGCGGGATTAAATATGCGTATGCCTTTTGGAGCTATTCTTCTACCCACCATAGTAGTTACCTCTTTTGAATCTCTTTCCTCTATTACTACGTCTTCAGCTCGACTTTTGAGATCAAATGTTGAAAGTGGGGCAGCCACATAAAAAGGGATTTTATGCACTCTCGCCAGGGTCGCGATCTGATATGTGCCTACTTTATTGAACACATGGCCAGTCCTTAGTATTCTATCAGCCCCTACTATAATCCGTTTTATTATACCTTTTGCCATCAAGACACCGACGCCGGTATCAGGTACCAGGGTCACATCTATACCATCATGTTGAAGTTCAAAAGCCGTTAATCGAGAACCCTGTAAAACTGGTCTTGTCTCTGTGGCGATCACGTTTATACTCTTACCGGACTCTCTGACAGCCCTGATGACGCCTAAAGCCGTACCAAACCCTACAGTTGCTAGTGATCCGGCGTTACAGTGTGTCATGACTGTCTCACCATTTTTAAATAACCCTGAACCTATTTTTCCCATTTTTCGATTTATCCAAATATCCTCCTCTGCCATTTTAATGACCTCCCTAATGACAGTATCCCGAATCTCCTGGACTCTTTTCCCTTTTCTTGCGACTTTCATAATTCTCTCCAATGCCCAAAACAAATTAACGGCTGTAGGACGGGTAGACAGTAAAATGTCGTAGGCGTGTTGTAAATCAACAATTAGCTCGTTTTTGTTAGCCGAACTGCTCTTTATGCATGCTAGTGCAAGTCCCATCGCACCAGCTACTCCTATCGCGGGAGCACCTCTTATTCTCAACTTTTTTATAGCATCGGCTACTTCAGTGTAATTTCGAAGCTTACGATATACAAGTTTGTTAGGAAGCCTTGTTTGGTCTATTATAATCACCGAATTGTCCTGCCAGGCTAGCGTTACTAGACCATCGTAGTCTTGGTTACTCTTTGATTTCAATAGCGGATCTGTTCTCTCCTAGAGATATATTAAATTCATTACTGTTAAGAATCTACCTTGTCCGCTATCGTTATTTTATGAAATTTTTATATATCGACCTTTTCAATATGGACAATCCAAGAATTGCTTTACAAACCCATTCCTAATAATTCATACAGAACTTTTTTATTATTTTTGAAGTTATCAGATAAAACTCGTCTTCCGTCATAGACTACTGCGTTCCCTATAACATCGGGATTTAGACTTCGATATTCGTTGTGGTTGGCAACAACTATTACTAGATCGGCACCTGCCATTGCTTTCTTGATATCGGAATAGAGAACAACATTTTCTTCTTTTTCTAGTATAGGATCCCGCTGCACGAGTGGATCATGGATCCTTATTTCTGAAACATCATACTTCTTCAGTTCGTTAATAACGGAATATGTTGGAGAGAGTCGTGTATCAGAAACATTTCCTCGAAATGCTAGACCCAGAAGTGTTATAATTAAGGGATGCTCTCCGAGTTTCCTGTGCCTTCCTAACAGCGCCATTGCACGTTCCACAGCATACCTAGGCATGTCATCATTAATTGATCGCGCCGACCTAATTAAATCTCCTTTTGCATTAACTTTCTTTGCAGCTTCCAAAACAAGCTGCGGGTAAACCGGTATGCAAGCACCACCCACTCCCATTCCTGGGTCATGGATGTGACAAAATGGTTGTGAATTAGCAGCAGTTTGAACCTCCCAGAAATCAATCCCTAGTCTGTCGCAGATTTTGGCAAGTTCATTGGCCAGAGCTATGTTGGCATCTCGATAAACACCCTCAAAAAGCTTCTCTGCTTCAGCGGTCCTAATGTTTGTCATGGCTCTAACGCCTCTCTTAAAGACTATAGAATAAAGCTTTATTCCTATTTGTAAACTCAGCTTGCCGGCTCCAGCAACGATAGCGGGGTAATTCTGCTCTATATCTTTAATAGCCCGACCGACATAGATCCTCTCTGGATTGTAGATCACATAAAAGTCTTTTTCGACTCTTAATGAATGATTGTTTTTCTGCTCCAAGATGGGTACCAAGACTTCTTCGGTAGTTCCAGGTGGAACGCTTGGATTTAGTGCTATTACATCACCCTTCCGCAAATGTAGGGCTAATGCTTTGGCTACTTCCTCTACCGCAGTCAAATCGGCCTTTTGGTCTTTGGATAGGACTGGTACACAAATTATTTTGAAGGCACAATGTTGTTGTATTTGTGACTCATTTTCAAATGCCTTAAACCTTTTTTCTCTAATACCCTCGCTAAATGCTTCATTAACACCAGGTTCAGGAATGTGTGTTATCCCGTTTGATGCATTCTTGACTATGCTCTGCGATTTGTCCAGACCAATAACATGGGCACCGGCTCTAAGCCACACCGAGGCAATACTCGACCCCACATGACCTAATCCATAGACAGCTATCTTAAGCTCACCAGACTTCATTCTTTTACGAATTTCGGTCGAAGATTCACTTAGGAATACTGATGATACGTCCTCAAGGTTGACCTCGGTCATTCACATCCTTAAAGCTTAATTGTTATAATAAGATTGTTTTAGATACAATTTCGATGTATAACAGAGTATCGATGCGCATTCTCTGCTCACTATATAAGAGATATCGAGCGTGGACATTAGCCAGTAAGCTGTTGAGTAATTCTCAAATCCTACCGTTGTCTTTGTATTTCAGATTGACCACCATATCGGATCGAAGGATTTCTTGACTATTAATGAACTTGTTGAAAGCTGCTTTATCCTCAGTTAATACGCCTGTCAGTCTTGGCCTACTACCATTAGCCGAAATACAGTAATCTTATTACAGATAATTCAGGATAACCTACCACTAGCCAAGCTTAAAAATGTGCAGATAATTTTGGTAGTCAACTTATACTACGTTATTTACTATAATAAAGTTTAATTTTGCTTTTATCCATGCTCCCATTTACAATATTATCATAAATGAGAAAGAGAACAGACAAGGAAATCAGGACAGAAATTTTAGCTGCTGCAAGTGCCGGTGCGACTAAAACCGAAATCATGTTCAGAGCGTTCCTTACTCATAACCAATTCTACAGTTATCTCGCCAGTCTGATGGCTTCTGATTTGATTAGATATCAAAAGGTTCAAGGTCTTTACCGAACCTCAGAAATTGGTTTAGAATATCTTGGCACACAAGCGAGTTACCCAGCAAATAAAAGTTCGTCTAGCAAAGTTCTTGTAATAGGCTTGGGTCAACTTGGTTTACCCGTAGCAAAATACATCAAGGATCGAGGAGGGTTTGATACGTATGGTTATGACATAAGTACAAAGGCAATGGATCGTGCACAGAAAATAGCTGGAATAAAAAGGATTGAAGATAAT
>JBQCDO010000363.1:0-2171 GCA_051961195.1 Nitrososphaeraceae archaeon
AGGGATGATCTAGTACATCATCAGAATTTTGAAAAAGGAAAAGCCTAGTAGTGGATTATAAAAATAAACTTATATAGAGAAGAAAGGACTAGAGTACAATATATTCATTAATGATGGATACAACAAATAGAAGAAAAGGACTGGCGTAGTAGAGACGTAATTATAATAGTTTCTATATTTGGAAATCACTATACTAGCTCATTAATAATATAAGATCTTTATAATGCTTAAAAAGTCTATACTAAACAAATATCCGGCTAGAATTATGAAACTTTTTCACTTTATTATCAGTCTGTATTAATATATAGTAGGCTATGAAAATACCGGGCTCGTAATCGTTAACACATTCTTGGCCCAATAAAAATAGGCTAATTCCAAGCTACTCCGATGCCTCCAATTATATTGCCAATAAGAGATCTATTCTAGCATGCCAGTGTATCTATGTCTATTTTCTTATGTAAGTATCGCTTCGAGATGCTACCTTTCCCCTGTGAAAACAGTTACCAGTTATTCTAACGTTCCTTCTATAAGTGGTCTTATTGGAACTTGATCTTTTCGTAATTTGAGCTTACTAAATATATCTGAAAACTGCTGTCGCTGGGTCTGACCATCCCCCTCTTCTTCTGCTTCTATTTCTATTCCAATGTCGTTCTTTATTACGTCTTTTCCTTCTCTTGCGCCAATAAGAATTATCTGCGCATTTTTGTAATCGATCAATTTCGTATCCTTTGTTAATGAAATAAAGTTCTCATTTTCATTGAACTCATTTAGCACTTCAGGCGGATATTTTGCGGGTTCTTCTGTACTAGGATACCCTTCTTTCGACGGCCTTGTCTTAGGATTAATAACTGATATTATATAACTTGCTTCTTTTTCTATACCTAATTCTTTTTGCGCTTCCCCTGGTTCTTTTGGTAGTTCAAGTATATACGCAATCTCGGCATGATTTTGATACTTCACTAATGCATACTTTCCTTCTCCAACAGGTCTTGCGGCATCACCTCTCCTAAATTCATCCGACAAAAGTTCTTTAGTAAGCTCATTTGCATTTTTAAAAACGCCGCCTATTCTTGCCCAAAATCGTTCGGATGCTCTAGCTTCACTTTTTCTAATAGTCGGAAGTGATTTCTTACCTACGACAAAAAGTCTGTAGATTTGGTTATCACTATTACTATTATTCGCTCGCTGCTCAGATGCAGTGATCATAAAAAAGCGTCGAACATCTTCAATACTTTTTACTTTTTCAGATCTAACTTTTGGTCTATAGAAGAAGTAAATATCTCCATACTCTAGAATTTCAGTTTGATTTTGTTGGTGCTGACTACTTCGAACCTTGTTAGTATCTAAATGAGCCATATTGTCTAATTTAGTTTGAATAATTTATAACAATTATAACACCATTCGGGGAGAGGGAGGATCGGAGTAGTATAGATATATGGTTTAGGGACACTTGATCGTTTCCTATAAAAAAAGAAAAATTGTATTATTTATTACTGTATGTTTTTTCACATGTCACCAATATGTCAGATACTCTATTAGTAAGGATTCCATTATATCGCCCAAAACGATAGGAGTAAAACTTCCAGCTAATCCGCTTTCAAATAGACCCTATTTTAGACAGTAAATATAAGATATGTTATTATAAAATAATTTTAATACCTCAGATTAAAGCAGAAATTCTTACTTCATCTCATTATAACGATGGATCACCTATAGAAAACAAAAACGTTTCACAGACATATGATAAATTGGTAGATAGATTTGGGCGTTGTAGCAGTGATAACTCTAACACAGATGGGTGCTGGAAAGATACACAACAAGTCTAGATAAGCTGTGTCGCCAAGCAATAAGTTTTAGGAGAGATAATGACTAATTTTTGAGAATTTGCTAAAGATCTGCTGCCAGTGGCGTCAAAAATCGTTATTTATATTGGAGATAAATATTAAAATAAGCCCATACCAAGCTAACCTATTCTGCAAGTCAGTTAAAGTACAGGATCGGATAATATTAAATAACTAAAATGTGGACAATTATATGAAGGGTTATGTTAAAGGACTTGATTAATCCTACTAACTTTAATGTATTAGTGGGTAAGCTGGGTGACGTATTGGTAAAAGCACTTGATCAGCCACTTGGCTACGCCATTAATTGGGGTAGAATTTGGTCTTTGT
>JBQCDO010000364.1:0-12789 GCA_051961195.1 Nitrososphaeraceae archaeon
AGGGATGATCTAGTACATCATCAGAATTTTGAAAAAGGAAAAGCCTAGTAGTGGATTATAAAAATAAACTTATATAGAGAAGAAAGGACTAGAGTACAATATATTCATTAATGATGGATACAACAAAGCAATAAGAAGAAATAATATACCTTGATGATCTCATATATGAAATTGGAGCCATTTATTTGTTTATTATAGACCCCAATACAAAATTACATGTTTTTGATCATGATGATTATGCTGTTAATACTTCTATCTAAAAATGGCTATATATTTTACATATGTAGTTATAGCATGACTTAGTCAGCTAATGCAAGCTTGTAATAAATTTAGGTTTTCATCTATGCATGAAATGTTAAAAAGCAATAGGGTTGTTTTAAAGATTATGTCTTCTCACTCTAATTCTCGTACTAACGATAGTACCAGTGACACCCAGCCACCGAAAGATCAAATTCCTACCGAGTATAATGAGGAACAAACCCAAAGAGTTATTCGGAAACAACATCGAATATCCGGTGAAGGAAGAGATAAGACCATTTATGATTTCCCATATGCGGCAGCAGTGGCACAAGTTCTAAAGGATTTAGACTTTCCAACAAATAAACAGAATATAATTCAACACATTGAACAGAAGCGGTCAGTCATGCCTGAGAGTAATGAGGTGCTATCAGTACTACAACAAATAGAAGAAAAGGACTATAATAATGTCGCAGAAGTTACTAAAGCAGCAGGCCTGGTGGACGGATAACGTTCGCCAAGCATATCTGCATAATGCAGAAAGTTCCAAAAAAACTGACCATATCTTCCTAATTAGGCTCAAAAAATGTGTTGTTTCTGTTAGCCGGTAAAACAATATTGAAGCTGTCTTATCATCCTATATTTCCCAAACTTAAACCCTCGTCGGTCTATGAATCTATTATCATTTGGTAGAGCCGAGCACATTAGTCTTTGCCTATTGGATAGAATACAGTGCTTACTAATATCCAGTCTCCTACACCATCGTGAAGAACTAGTGATCTTCTAAAACCTCTTAAAAAAAGACATGAAATTGAATTATGAAGAATATTAGATTACTTAAATGGGGAGGGATCAGCGGTCTTACTCCAGGAGAAATGTTTTCTACAAATGTTAACTACATGCACAGTTAATAATATAGTGATAAAAGTAAAGCCATTTTTATGATTATACTCCTGATGGAAAAGTCTCAGGAAGCTTGCTCTCCCCTTCTTTAATCTCTGGCATATGTAGAGGATAAGGATACAGGGCACGCGTTTCATCAATATATATCCGTATCAAATCACCTATCTAGCCACATAATCTAGTATCAAGCTAGATAAAATCAAAAAAACGCTACTAAAGTTTTCGTATATGTATATTATGTACCTGTCTAGCGAGGTCATCAATATCTTTCTAATTTCTTATACTAAATATTTTAATATAGAATTTATTTAAACACTGAACATAATAGATAATAGATAAGTGTTTGATTTATTATCTTGCAAACAGTATTTTGTAACTTAAAAGCATATGTATACTGCTGCTATGAGTTTATTATAATGCAATAAAATAGATGATATAATTAAATATAAATTATATTGATTATTTTAATCAATTAAGATTATATCGATGATATAGAGGATCAAGATTTATTGCTATTAACCATTGCCTATCAATTTTCTGTCATATTTTATTCATTTAATCAAATGAGACATTAAATTTCCCCGTTGTTCTATTTCTCAGGATTGGATATAATAATACTCATAATCGATGATTATGATATTGCATTTAATTCAGACTAGTTTAGAGAAAGTAGGTCTTTCAGTATCATCTTTTACTGATCCGTTAATGGTCTTGGAAACTTTTAGGCAGGCGCCATCCCGTTATGATCTTGTAATTTCAAATATCCGAATGCCACATCTTAATGGCTATGAATTAGTACAGCAAATAAAAAAATAAAATCAGAGACTAACATTTTGCTTATGAGTGCATTTGAATATAAAAATTCTGATTTTCAAAATGGTTTTTCATCAGATATAGCTGGATTTATAGAAAAGCCTGTATCTTTACACAAATTAAATGAAATGGTACTGTATCTACGTAGCAAAGACTTCGCATTCTTCCAATTTAAATAAATATTTGATGATTAATTAACTAATTACTCGTCAGCGTCTGTAACATTTGCAAAGACATAGGTATTTGCTAACCTAACCTAATATATTTTGATTCTTTCAATATCGGTGGTATATTATACTCCAAAGCTCTAATGGTATCAATATTCTATATAGTGACCATCATAAAGGTGATTCGTGCCCAGATACGGTTTTGATTGTTTTGTCTTTATTTATCAAATATAGAGGAGATATGTACGTCTAAATCTTATACATTTTGGAATAACGAATAACTTTTGAAGAATTTGTGATTACAGCGGCAAATTAAAAACCTAATATAGGTGTTACAAGTATATATATGTAATGTTAGCAAATGAATTAATATGTAAAACATGTAATAAATTCTCTAATCTAATTACAGATGCAGAGTCTGGCGAAACGATTTGTACTAATTGTGGTATAGTTATTAGTATTGATAAGTCATCACAACAGGTTACCCAGGAGCGGCGTGTATTTGATGCTATTGAAAGTAGAGTAGGGATGCCCCTAACATTAACACGTCATGATAGAGGCCTTTCTACAGTAATTGGAAGTCCAGATAAGGATGCTAGTGGACAAGGACTAGACAATTCAGTACGTTCTATGATGCAAAGATTAAGGACATGGGATTATAGAATTCAAGCTAGTTCACCAACAGATAGAAATCTTAAAAATGCGTTTCAGAAGCTTGAAAGGTTAAAGGGAAAACTTGGATTGCCAAATAATGTAATAGAAAAGGCAGCCTATATCTATAGAAAAGTGCAGCAACAAAGAATGGTCAGAGGAAGGACAATAGCTGCAGCACTAGCAGCGTCTATTTATGTTGCTTCCAGGGAGGCTGGAGTTCCACGAACATTAGCTGAGGTAGCGTCTCTTAGCAATGTATCCTACAAGGAGCTCTCAAGAGCATATAGGCAAATAGTTTTAAATTTGGAATTAAAAGTCCCACTGGTAGATCCAATAAAGTGTATTGCAAAGATTGCAAATAAAATGGAGATAAGTGAAAAAACAAAAAGGCATGCTGTAAATTATATGCATGATGTGATAACAAGTGGAATTGCCGCTGGAAAGGATCCTATGGGATTGGCAGGAGCGGTTTTATATCTATCGTGCATCCATGGCAATGAACAGAGAAGTCAGTTAGACGTTGCCGCTGCCTCTGGAGTAACAGAAGTAACTCTGAGAAACAGGTATAAAGAACTCAACACAAAGATTCCCCAACTCAATTAATACAACAACTGAAGCAAAAAAATAATGTCACAAGAATATTTTTTATTAATGTAGTATATATAACATTCTTGCTGTCGCAGGTTGGAAATCTACATACAGTTACGCGGTAGACTAAAGAAATACTCTGTTCCGTTAGGTATTATATTTATTTCCCAGTAGTCTTGGCAAATTTTGTTACCATAGCCAAAGATATTCAGTACAAAACGCGATCAGAGATAGAATAGCAGCTACTAATTGAGCCATTACGCACCTACATATTATTTCCTCTACAATTTGAATCAAATGTTGGACTTAATCAATCTTAATAGCATCTTTGTGGGCCCATCTTTTAAAGGTGTACTATTCTCTTCCATAGTGTTGCTTATATCTATTAATCAAGATAACAGTTTAAAATCATATCCAATTAATGTACTTACATGGATTAGATTATTTGCTTAGTTCTTGTATATACTGCGAGTGTAATTAACCTCTCCAAAAGTCTTCATGTCATTACCTCCAACTTCTTTTTTATAACATCATCCTAGTCTGTTACTAATAGCAGTTCTAACTATTAGACAGATAGATAATAATGCCTTATAGTAACGATAGAAATTTGCTGCATGAGTTAATAAACATTGTACAGGGCGAGATCAGTTCAATTGAACAATGCAAGTTATATTTTATGTTAATACGTAGAAGATTTCTTGAAGGTGCAAGAGGCATAGCACTAATTCAGGTTTGCACCTAGGAGTATGTTCAAATATTAGGAAATTTTGATTAAAATAGGATAGAGCTAAACTTAATGATGAAAGTTGACTAACTGATTTCAGTTGTAAGAGAGGATACAGGTTAATAAATACACTTATGCTAGAATGAATTATTTGGCAGAATTTATCAAGTTATAAAGAAAGAATGCCTACTGTTAATAATATTACAGAAGATAAAAAGATAAAAGAAAATTAAAGAATTTTTAGCACCTAGAATACTATCTACATACTAATAGGACAAAAATTGAAATATTATTCGTTAGCTCAACAAACACTACTCATGTGATTTCAGTAAGTTCTATGATTTATTTTAATAATTTTTACGCTATTGTATGCTCTTTACGACTATGTTCTGCAAGCTCTAGAGTAGTATCAAAAGTCATATCGCATTGTCCACATGTTAATGATTTGCTTGTCTTGTACTATCTGGGCCAGGTGGAGATTTTGACGACATACTTTATTGATTGCATAATATATTATTTATAATTCCACATAATTTTACGACCGTATATTCCAGGCAACGGACTTGTAGACCGGAGAGTACGAGTAACATTATTATATTTGCACTTTTGATCTGCTAGAACTTGATCAATGGTAGATAATATTTTACAATGTCCTTTTCTTGTATTTTTAGAACACTTTTCAACAGCAGCATAATTTATCAGTATAAGTTTGATGGTTTTGTATGATATATCTTCTAGTTTTTGCAGCAATATCGTGTTGTAATGATCGCAGGCATACGGTAAAAAAGGCAAATATTTTTCGTATTATGTTTATTTATTTTAAAGAAATTTAATGTTATAACTTCTTAGGTTGATTATGCCCGCTCATCTGATTACAAGAGTTTCAGTATTACTTAATCAAGCTTGATAGTCGATAATTGATTTTAATTCAGTTAATTCGGATTTAGTAAAGGAGAATTTTATCAATCAATTTTTTAGCCCCGCAAGCATGCGAGTAACCTGATATATGCTAATCCAGTCTTTTTTTCCCAAGTTGTTTGCAATTGATGTAATAAACTTATTTCTGACTGAATCAGCAAATGAGAGAGGAGCATAAATATCTGAGGATGTTTGAAGTATGAGTTGGGTATCTTTAAAGGCAGACGATAGATCAAATCCCACATTATCAAAATCTCTTGTGCGAATTCTGTTTGCATATTGTTTTAATCCAGGATAATCAAATATAATTTCCAGCAATTCATTCATAAGTTGTAAATCCACATTACTTTTCTCTCCCAGAACGTATACTTGACCAATTACATCAAGAAGTACTAACATAACATAGTTTGCAGCCAATTTTAAGGTATTAGATTTGGCGTGTTCTCTTCCGGTGTTGATAATCCTTTGACAATAACTATTAAATAATCGATCGCATAGCCTAATACTTTTCTGATCGCCGGCTACGAACGTAATGAGCTTGGCTGCTTGAGCAGCTATAGGATTTCCTAATACGGGAGCGGATAAGTATAAAGAACCGTGTTCATTATGGATTTTAGCTAATTTGGTAGAAAGAGATGGAGAAATAGTAGACGTACCAATGTGGATTTTATTGGGTTTCAAGCCAGATAATATCCCTTCTTCACTTGTAACTACATCTAGTAATGCATGATCATCACTTAGGCTAGTCAATATAACGTCTGATTTTGCTGCGGCTTCTTTTGGACTAGCTACGCTATTGGCCCCTGCCTCAACTAAGGTATAAGTTTTCTCTATTGTTCTATTATAAACCACAAGGTTAAATCGTGATTTTAAAATATTTTTTGCTATGGCAGTTCCCATTCGACCAAGACCAATAATACCGATATTTTGAATAGATTCTGATGACATCTACTTTATTCATAATTTACTATTCTCTATTTCTAATAATACTTTACAGCCTTATTCTAAGACCAGAAGTTTTTATTAAGATTTGGAATTAGAAGAATTTTTGTTAGAGTGGATAATTTTTCCTTGTGATAGCAACGTACAAATAGATTTAACCATTTTAATATTTGCTTTGATTTGCAATTTTTTCTTTCTAATGAAAAATACTCGACAACTAAATTCTATCTGTTATGTACTATATCGTTGTTTCTATGATAATGCGAGTAGGCTAGATCAATAATGAATAAATGACGTATTATTTAGTAACATGAAACTAAGACTGATATTTGACTGACTATTTAGACTTACTAACAGACTAAAATCATTAATCAATCAATCGCTCAATTATTCTTAAAATATGATGCCTTGCCCTTAATGTCTATTTCCTCCAAACATATTAAAAAGAGCTATTCTTATAGACAATATCCCTGCCCTAAACGATTTTACCCCATTCCTTTTTTGCTAATATGATCTATTCCTTCATAGAGGGCATAGTCATGAGGATAACCTTCTTCTGAAAGAAAATTTGAAAGTAATAGATTGCACTCCTCAAACTGAGCAAACTTACTTCTTGCCAATACTTCTACTGCAGTCATCTATGGCCAAAATGTGTAGTTATAATATTGATATGGTTCGAGTGCCCATGCTCTTGTTTTGTTTAATTCGACTTCTGTGACCAGCGGCCCTTTATTTTCCTTCCATATCCTCATTTTGATAGTATTTAGTTTACTTATCATTCTATCCGTGCTAATTTTTTTACTCTTATTGTTACTACCGTCGTTAGCCTCATTAACTGATGATTCTACTCTTCTTATTTCCTCTACATTTGCGATTAGATATAGATCACTTCTTGAGTGAGTGTTCTATATGGCCCCATGCTTTTATTCCTGTTGTAGATCTATATAACATCCATCTTTATTTGACCATAACTTTTGGTCTACCGCAGCTACTGTCTCGTTAATCAACTTCATTCTGTCTAGTGTAGGATTGTAATAGCTCTTCTTTGCTACTATCAATATAACCCTTTATATATATTAATAATTTAGAGATATTCTTCAAAGCTAGGATCCAGCTTGTATTACTATAAACTATTTTTTAGTTCTCACAACACTATCCATCCAGTCCTCGTTGTGATCTTGTTCTAAGAGATCATCATTATCCATATCTCGACTAATTAAGTAGTTAATGACTTTATTCATTTTTGGAATTACAAAATCAATAATGCTTGTTGTCGATAAAATAAAGAACTTTATAAAATTGATTTGGGTTTGTATAATTAAGGTGCACATAATAAAGTAAAATGTCTATTGTTACTGTCATCTGTTTGCTCCAATAATTTCGTAAAAATCCAGGAGGTTGTTGATGTCATCAAGGTTGTGGAATCAATATCAAGATTTATCTCCAAATACTTCGGATATATTATTTTCTTCGAATATTGAAGTTGGAAAAGATCCTTCAAATTTCTTTTTAGTTGCATAATTAGAAGTAACTGGTCTAAAGTCAATCTCTGGATATCCTCTACCATAAATTACATTTTGCCTATCATCGGCTTCTATCTGATATAATCAGATATTGCGAGTTTGCTTCAATGTTTGTTCAATCTTGCCTGATAAATACCAATCTTTGAGAATATATGATGCGTCTCTGCACTATACGCCGTTATAGATCCCCTCGGGACTTAAATCATTATCTAGGAGTTTATTTGTATCCTCTATAAATTTTTGCGCCCTTAGAAAATGTTCTTTCATAACACAAGGCCCTACAATATTCTTCTATGCCTCACTTGGATCAGTATTTGAATAATTAATGATAAATATGAGAATAGGAGTGAACCTAATCTGATGAGATACTAACTATGACACTGAGTAAAGCGGCCTTAGAAAATTCCTAGTACAAACATGGATTGTATGTACAATATTATTATGATTTAATAGATATAGAGATATGAATTAATAAGTCATGTACAAAAAGAAATATTCCTGAAGAACGTGAGTAAAGTCACGATTTCTCTTAAATGATAATATAAATAATAGTTATTTTTAAAGCCTGATCCGGTCTTTTTCATTTTCATATTTTACTATATTTCCAGATAACTTTTCAAACTTCGACATTTTTAATTTTTCTCTGGTGGACGGAGTCAAAAATAAGTCAGCACTTTTTTGCTGAATTCCTGAATAAATTTGATTTCATTGGGGCTACTACTATGGATATATACCCTTGTAAATCCCATCTCAAAATATTCTTCTATTGGTTTAATTGTGTCTTCAATTGAAGTAATAATCTGTATAGATTCCTTAAGCTTTTCATCTGGAACTTCTTCCTTTGCTCTTTGTTCTAATTCCCTTGGATCATTTATATCTAAATTGAAAGCATTTTCTATTGCTGTCGCTCGCCAAAATTTTGTGGACTCAAAAGCTTCATCATAGTCCTCTGAAAATGATACTTTGTACTCGGCTATCTTTTCTAAAGATCCTAGTTCCCTTTTATTTTCTTTAGCTTCTTTATCAAATACATCAAATATTTTTGCTGCCTTATTTGGTTTTACAACTGTAATTATGCCATCACTATACTTTGCAGCAGTTTTTATAGATTGCTCTCCAACAGCAGCCATGTATAGAGGTATATCTTGAGATGGAGGAGAATACAATTTCGCATTTCTAATTTTAAAGTATTTGCCAATGAAGTTCAAAAAACCATCATTGTCAAAGTCCATATTATTGTCTTCTCCATCTTTTTTCCATAATTTTCTTATGATTTGTATTGCTTCGGTGGTTCTATCTAATCTCACTTTGGCATCAGGCCATTCAAAGCCAAGAGAAACTTCATTCATGGCTTCTCCTGTGCCTATACCAAGACCTATTCTTTTAGGGTAAAGTATATCAAGCGATGCAAATGCCTGAGCTATTACCGCTGGATTATAGCGATAAACTGCAGCAGTTACTCCTGTTACGAACTGTATTTTTTTTTGTTCTCTCGGCTGCAGCAGCTATCCAAATCCATGTAAAATTTCCATAGCCATTATCATGCCACCATGGATGAAAGTGATCACTAGTCATCGCAGTAGTGAACCCACATCTTTCTGCTTCCTTTACAAATTCAAATAAATTAGCCATAGAGTATTGTTCTTGGGCAACCCAGTAGCCAAGTGTGTTGTTACGTGTCATATTCTTGCCTCTTACCTAAATTCATAACTTACTATTTTGTTACCCGTCTTATCTATATTAGATATATACTCATACGGAAGCTTTATTATTGATGAAAACACTTTATATCGTCAGTATACCATAAATTATTTAATAATTACATGGAGTATTATTATTATTATTATTATGTTCCTATAATTAGTGACTTTAAGAGCTCTATTTTGATTATATTCCAGCAGTATTCTAAATTATAATGTCTCAAATTAGTAAAATGTCCCTACATAGAGCAAGAAAAAGTTGTACAAAAACTATGTGAGTCCTTGCTTTAGAAATGTCTATACAAAATCAGTCAAAGAATTATTCGAGGCTATTAGGTGAACATGAAATGAATGTCATGTTGGATAAAATGAGAGAATAGGCATGCAATCATCAAATAAAACTTGAGCAACTAGTACAGAAACTAACATTCTTATTTTTCTGTATATTATTTGATGGCTGAAAGTGCTATTTGTCATAATTATCCAATAGATAAATAACCACTAAACAATTGCTATTTATTTATTAATGTTATTAGACTCGTTATTTAGCCCTTGGTATTGTAAGTACCGGCAAAGAAAATACTGGTTAACACACCTATCAAGAATCTTTCTTGAATTGTACACATATCGTAGATGAATTCATGATTCATTTTATAATATCATGTTGTAAACGCATCTGAAATTATAGACGTATCCTGACATTATTACTAACATATAATATTAGACTATAAACAAATATTACTGATTAGAAAAAACTACTTCTAAATAATGAGTTACTACAAAAATTAATTGTATATTTGATTATAGACAGTTACCTTCTGATTTTAACTGATATATAAATTCGTTCAGCCAGAACAAGTGGGTTTAATGTTTATAATCGTGTAAAAATCGAATTATTAGCTCATGATCTTGACGGCATAAGTACATATGATATCCTACTGGCTGGCACTATCAACAAACTATATGAAGGTAAATAACAATAATACATTAATAAACTATGATTGTAATGTCTTTGTTATAAGTGAGTAATTTCAGCTTCAATGTCCGTATGTTACTTGGAAGACTTATGAGCCTAAACTCACAAGTTTCTGTTCACATACAGACATTATAAAATAAACTTTATGATTTAATATTCTTTACTACAAATGTTAAAGTGTTTTTTTCTATACCTTGCGATGCAAATTGATTAAGTAGTTAAAATAGATTTAATTTATTTCCTTATAATGCTAATATATTCCTGGTAATTAACAGGAACTAAAATTAAGAATTTCTTAATTTGATACTCAGTCATATTATCGTACTATTTATGTATCCTAATTAACCAGATGTTTATGTTTATATTTATCCGAACCAGCAGCCTTGCTCGTATTCCCCAGTGAAAGAACCCGCAGTCCATTTCGCCATGCCGCTTCTTCTAGCTATATATCTTTTGGCTGCTTCAGGATTTATTACTTCTTCCCTGGTTCCGTAATCTTTTCTGACATCTCTCTTTTTACAACAATTGGTTCATGTGTTTTTCTTTTGCAGGTGTCATTGGCTCTTTTTCTCTATATTCTTTTAACAGATCCTCTTTCCTTCCGACCTCTGTACCATCAGCGCTATTTTTATATTCTCTTTCTTGTTCGTCTGTAGTAGTGGTCATTATTTATCGTACGTACTACAAAAGATACAAATCCACACAATCCATTTTATTCAATGTGTATGGTTAGATAAGGCTTTTAATATTGAGTACTTTAATTGTCATAAAAAACCCACATAAATAGCATACCACTAATATAACTAAAATTTGCAGCGTTTATCTTTCATATTATACATACAGTGATCATGGCCAGAAAAGATACTAGTTCAGATACGATAGAACAAGGTGATATTTTCTTTTTTTATCGGCCAAAAATAGACACTGAAGAGGTTCAAGATATAAAAGATGTGCAAAGATTTTACATGGTTACTTCATCTATGCATGAAAATGAACATCATAGAAAAGATATATATCGATTATTTTTAGTTGGACAAAAACAATTACCAGAAATCGTTGAAGGAAAATCAACCTCAAAGGAACGAAACTGGGCATTAAATATATTGACAACCTCAAATGCAGAAGATATTCATAAAGAACTTTTGCCGGCTGAATACACAACTGAGACAAGAGGTAAACGTAGGCTAGCTGCTGCTACACCAGCTGGAGAAGGCAAGTACTCAATTGTTAAGCATGATGGTCATACTGAGCTAGCATATTTACTGGAGCTTCCTGAGGTACCCGGTCCCACGCAGAAGGAATTTGAGATAAAGAAGGAGGCTAGCTATATAATATCTGTAAAGAATCCAGAGATTAGCGTACCTGGTTTTGCCGCATTTTCTTCTGCTAAAAAACCAGAATATCCTAAGAGACTAATAGAAATGTTTGGAGATAGAAGATGGATAGATGTAGAAAACTCAGAATTACTTGATTACGAAAACACACAGTTATTGCTAATTGGAGCTCGCAAAAAAGATGTGGAAGAAGAACTTGGAATTAATATAGATGAACAAAACGAAACTGAAACAAGCGCAGATACATTTAAAGAACTGAAAGTAAGAAAGGAAGAGGTTCCTTTAAAACCTCTATTGAAGGGCAACTTTCCGAAAAAAGAAGAGATACCTATGGCACAAGAGGTAAAGCAGTTATCAAAAGATGAAGCTCCAGGAAGAGGAGGAAAGACTGGCGGCATGGTTGCCGCAAGTAAGGCACCATCTGCTGCTGCAATAGCTAAATTACTATCTGGAATAGTTTTTCCAAAAGATAAAGATAAGATTATAGAGTACGCAAAACAAAATAAGATAAAGTTAGATCGACCAGAACAAGTAATTGATACTTTAAAGGAGATACCTGATAGAACTTACCACAATACGGCAGAAGTGGAAAAGGCATTAGGAAGTATTAGATAGAATAAGGTAAGATAAGATAAGATAAAAGGTGAACCAGTCCAATGGCTCAATTTACATGCAGTGTTTGTGGAGACGGATTTGAACAGAAATCTCGTTTACGAAGACATATGGATACTGCACATCCACCACAGGCTCCTTCTGCTGCAGATGTTGAAAAAGTATTAGCTGGCATTGACTATCCAAAAGCAAAAGATGATTTGGTACAATATTCATCTTAAAAAGCATCAACTATTAGTAAAGATCTTTTTGATTTGATAAAATCGCTTCCCTTACGCACATATAGAGATTCTGCCGAAGTTGCTGTAGCGCTAGGTGAATTAAAGAGCGGGAAGAAGGTAAGAGAGGCAGAGCAAGCTGAAGCAATAAAGCAACCTAGTAAGCAAGGGGGAAGAGTTGCAGCCACATCTTCAGTATCAGCAGCTGCAATTGCAAAGCTTCTAGCAGGAATAGATTTTCCGAAGAGCAAAAGTAGTTTAAAAAGTTATGCAGAGAGGAATAAAGCCAAAATTAATTATAGCGATCCAAATGAAAATGGAGATTCTAAACATACTAAATCGTCTGCCAGATAAAGAATATCGTAATATGGCAGATGTTGAAAAATCAGTTGGCAGCTCGATATAGTAATACCATATGAATGATAAAACTGATGAGAAGATAAGTAGCGGCAAAAACCAATAGGGAGACTTATCTCATAA
>JBQCDO010000365.1:0-10784 GCA_051961195.1 Nitrososphaeraceae archaeon
ACTTATATCATAACCATATGTATCAAATCCTCCTCGATCCTTGATGTATTTTGCTACGGGTAAACCAAGTAGCCTATTACAAGTACTTCGTCTTTGGAGCGAGATGATCTGATTTATCAACTGCTGACAAATCCTCAATTTTGACTTGAATTTGTATTGTAATATAATACATAATTCCATGACACATTCTTTATACCCTCGGCGTCAACTCCATCCGTTTTTACCTAGCTATTTATAAGGTATTTAATATACATAACTGACTAGTCAGTTAGATTTATTATATTGAATCTGTATGTTATACTGCAAGAGGTTGCCTAAGGTTACTATGTCTATTCACAGCAAGGAGAATGTTACTAAGAAAATCCTACTTATGTTGTGTCTAGCATGTGCTGGTTCCTTTCTTCAAATCGTTGGAGTTAGTTGGGATGTGACTTCACATTTGATGAAGACTCCAGAGACTTTCTTTACGCCCTCGCACGTCTTACTTTACTCTGGAATAGGTGTACTTCTCGTTGCTACTCTCATAGGTGCAATCTTAATATTGAACGGTAAAATAGACAAAACGAATCCCATTATCACTCCGTTCAGGCTGTTCATAATAGGTTCGATCTTTGCAGCTATTGCTGGTCCATCGGACTATGCATGGCATAAGATCTTTGGAATAGATGGGCTCTTAAGTCCTACCCATTTAGTATTAGCAACAGGAATAATCATAAATTCAATATCAGTTGCTGTTGGTCTCAGGATAGTGGCTAAACAAGTTCATTCAAGCATGCATAAAAAGATGATAAAATTCCTAATGATACCCGCATTTGCAGCTTTGTGGCTCACTTTAATTTGGTATGTTTATCTGTTTATACTACCGCTTTCAAACGGATCACATTTTGATTTTAACTTGAATCCGGTGGTCGAATCAATAGTTGCGATTACTCTTCTGCCGATTATTGATGCACTTGTATTGCTAACAGCAGTCAGAACTATAGATATGAAATGGTCCGCAACCATAATTACTACGCTAGTTGTTCTAATTAACAGCTTTACAAATATAATACCTTCTATTCATTTATCGCCGTTCTTGCCTTTGTATCTTTTACTAATTGGCATTGCTATTCTTTATGATTTCATCACGCAAAAATCACGAACCCGTGCAACAATTATAAATAGAGAAAAAAATTTCGTAATTGCTGGTGCTCTAATTGGATCAGTGTTTTATATCCTCGGTTATCCACTTCTCCCCATCACATTTGCTGAGCCGCTCGGATTTACTTTTCACTCAATGTCGGAGTTATATGAAAATTTCATAGTTACTTTACCAGGAATTCTTTTATTTATGCTTCCCTTCGGAGCATTCATAGGTTCGATAAGTACGATCATCGTTCTGAAAATAGAAACTACTCGTAGGTCGCAAGAAAGCATCGAAAATAGCCTAGAACCAAGTTCGGGTGGAGAACCAAGCTAGCATATGTGTCCAAAGGTCACGTTACAGTATAAAATGGAAATTAGAAAAAAGATTATTCAGGCGGCCATCGAGTGTTTTTCGATTGCCGGCTTTGACAGGACTAGAATGGACGATATTGCAGAGCGAGCCGAATTGAGCAAAGGCACATTATATCTCTATTTTAGGAATAAAGAAGATTTATTTTATGCAATATGTCAGAATAGCATAACAGAACTAAACGATCAGATGTCCAGGCTGTTTAAGAGAAAGGAAGATTTTGGATCTGATGCAGAAAAATTCTATATTAACTTCAGAAGGAATTCTAGAAAAGGCGATCGCGTATTTATGGAGACGGTAGCTGAATCATCCCGCAATCCAAGATTATGCAGGGCTCTCTTCGAACATAGAATCAAGATTTTTCAACTAGTGTCTAAGTATCTGAGTCAGCAGGTTGAAAAGGGATACTTGAGAAGCAATATTGAAGTGGACGCCATTTCCGCGGGGTTAGTAGCACTTTATGATGGATTGACAATAAATATGCTGTTGGGCATTAATGAATCCGACAATAGGAGAATTTGGACTGAAACGATCAGAGCCTTATGCGCTGGTATCGGATGAATACGAGATGTGCAATATTTCAGAGTATACAGTATAACCTCGAATGACATAGTTTGATATTAATTTACTATATATTGAAGATTTTTTATATTCTGAACGCATTGAGGGCAATTCTGCTGCAATAAAAGTTATAATTTTGAATTTTTAATTGGGGATATCATTACGCAGACCGTGAAAACTTGAAATATAGGTGAATGATTCTAATTAATTAAGCAAAAGTTGTATCCGTTATCTAAATATTAATGATATTCAAGATGAGGTTAGTCAGTACTGTATTATCGTGTTTGCTGTGGATATGTAGACGAAACGAAGATGATATCATTAATATTTATAATCTGCTGACGCCGTATGTACGGCTTGTCACCAACTGTAATATGCTTAACTTTGGTTACTGGAACGCTGACACGGAAGACCTATTCTCAGCGCAGCGTAACTTAAGTTCCTTGGTTGGAGACCTTGCAGAGTTACATTCTGGTTTGAGAATTATTGATGCTGGGAGCGGCTTTTCCTCTCCAGCTTTATATTGGGAGTCCAAATACTTTCCGGTTGATATTATTTGTGTTGATACCAATTGTAATGAACTTAGAATTGGTATTGAGCACAGAAACAGGACTATGGATCGAAGAAATATTTGTAATAGTGACGATCAACCTGCTTTGCACGACCAGAATATTGAATTGAGCTGGAACTCAGCTTGTATGAGATTCATTAATGCTAGTTCTATGCTATTGCCATTTAGACCTAAAACCATCGACAGGGTTATAGCCCTAGAGTCGGCACATCACTTTAGACATATCACACAATTTATCGAGGAATGTAGAAGAGTACTGAGAGACGATTCTGGCATGCTTGTCATTGCTCTTCCAGTCATAACTAAAAAAATATCGCGTCTACATATGATGCTTAAGCTTGGGATCCTTTATCTCTCATGGACATCTCAGCGTTACGACTCGTCAGAAATCAAGTCGTTAATAATGGCTAATGGCTTCACTATTAGAGAAGTTCTCCAAGTCGGACCTAACGTATATGGACCGCTTACGGATTACTATTTACTTAATAGGGACGAGTTTAAGCAAAAAATCATACATAGAAATAAATCTTCTCCGTTACTTTTTCTTTCGACATTCATTAACAGCCTTATCTATGACTTTGTCGAAAAAATGATTTGCCGTTCTGCATTTAAAATGAAAGAGCTTTCAAAAAAGGGATTTTTAGACTATATTATCATAAAAGCTGAACTGACTAAATCCTAGTATTCATGAACCTAGACTTGAGGACACTAATTATCCATCGATGTCTACATCTCAAATACATCTTGCTTGAGTTAAATAGTTTGGGCAATGAAACTTCAATTGGTAACATATTTAGTTTGATATGGATCTCACAGCGCATGTTCATTCCATTGCGGTATTCAGAATATATTAGGAAAAAAGGTCAGACCGGTTTGAACTGTATATCTTAGGTAGGCTGATTGTGTACATAGGAAACTCTCGCCATCCAAGTGGGATGTGGTCTGGTTACCCTCCTTTTAGATTACTTAACTAATTTGACCAGTCTATGTATGGAAATAACGTAGGATATAGAACATTTCAGTGTCTTAACATCTAGAGATAGTCGTTTTACTTATCTAAGGGGCGACAATATTAATGTAAATAAAATTGCAAAATCGAGGGGGATTTGAATGGAAGGATTGTTAGATTTCTCAGCTATTATAATATCATATGAATGAATTAATATCAGAGTTAAGGTAACAAAATTGATGTACTGATAAACAGGAGATTTGGGTGTGATAGGTTTAAGTTTAGTTGATGGAGTATGGATTATCACTGGCGCACGAACTAGACACAAGATGCCAAAACAAGATCGACTGGTCTTCTTCACGTGCCGGGTAAAAAATAACAACTGCAAATGGTTCGGGATGAGGTACCCAAAGGATAGAAGAAGATGATATCCTTGGTGCCTTATATTTGAATACTCTAGTAAAAGGATTAATTCGTAAGTTGCTTGCACGATTGCTCTAGAAAAGTAGTCAGCAAAATGGTCTGAAAGAGATAAGCAGATGTTCTGAATGTATTAGGGGGTCGAATAATGATTGATGACAAACATATTTAGGGTGATGCATGAGAATCGAAGGCGATTTTGTATCCAAAATCACAGACATTTTCTTGTACACAATCAGATAGCAGATAAGCAAATTCCAAATTGCTATCCACTGTAACAAAAAAAAATCCAGGAAAGTAACAATGTGATAAAGCACGAGTTCAAAGAGCTATTAGATGGAATCAATGTCTGCATCGGTGGTGAATTGAGTGATTTGGGCTTTTAAAAAAATACAAAAATCGAAGTAAATCATTAGTTTCTAGAAATTAATCTTCATAATTAAATTATTTTAAAAAAAAGATAAGGACTGTCTTCTGTCTTATTTCTTATTGCCTCCGCCGAACATGTTCTTCAGTGCTTGGCCTACTTTGGCAAATAAATTATTTGAGCTAGTATTGCCTGAATTTGCACCAGCACTATTATTAGGTTTTGCTGCCGAGGATGCGGTCTTATTCATTTGCGCTAAACCACCCTTTGTATTATTACCAGCGCTAGATGTCTTGCTTGCATTTGAAGACGTAGGAGTTTGCGATTTGGAGGTCATATTGGCGCCAGTTCCCTTATTTACACTAGTGGCCGGGGCTGTCGCGTTAGGTTTGCTTGATTGTTGTGCTGTCGCGTTAGGTTTGCTTGATTTCTGAGCTGTCATATTGGCTTTACTGGGGCCCGCTGTAGTATTCTGTTCTTTAGATAATCCCTGGGACAGATTAGGTTTTTTACCTACTGTTGCACCACCCTGTAAGAATGCAGTATTATTTCCCATCTGCTCCAATTGATTTGCAGTTGCCGCGGGCTTGGCAGGCTTCGACGGACTCGACTGATTCGATCCACTGGGGCTCGTTTTGGTATTATTAGATGAACTTGTACTGTTACTCTGTGCCATAACTCTGGGCTGGGCAGAACTTGCGGATGCAAGAACGAGTCCCAAAGACAGCGCTAGTACAACTGCCATTAGTAGCTTATTTTCCATAGCAAATCACATGCAAAATACTTTTTAATACTTTGCTATTGTTAACTCTGTAAGCCATTTACACGATCGCCAATAAGCAGGGCATTTTGACCTTACCTGACTTTACTACCCAAGTAAATAGACATTTGTTTCGAGCTGAAAATGTTCATAGTGCAAGGTCAATGAACAAACTTAGATATATTCCTCGTAGAGGTTGGACTTCCAAGTGTCAAACAGTAGAAAGCCTGGGCGAAAATACAGGAGATCTGAATAAACAAAATGACGAATTTCCAAGCGAGTCATTGAAGTGGAAAGATTCCTTCATGTTAGAGCTATGGTATTCACTTCATTTGACTATAAGCACAGGGCAATGCGCATAGTTAACAACTCCTGATGCAACGCTTCCCAATAGTAATTTTTTAAATCCAGATCTACCTCGCGTGCCTATAACAATTAAGTCAACCTTTTCCTTTTCGGCAAATCCCACGATCCCACCAACCGCGGACGGAGATCCAATTAACTCTGATCTTATACCAACTTTTCTGTCATTTATGGATGTTTCTTTTAGTTTGTCTAGAACTTCTTGCCCTTGTTGTTTTAGCATGTTTACATGAGGTGGAGTCTCAGGACCGAATATGGTTATGTCTGAAAGAATTACGTACAGTGCAATTAGCTCTGAATCGTATACAGTAGCTATTCGTGTAGCATATTTAGCCGCTTCTATTGATGCCTCCGAACCGTCTACGCCGACGAGGATCTTAGAAAATACATCTTCTTTATTTTCACGCATAGCAGATTATATAATCCCTAGGTTAAAAGGATCTGCTACCATAGCAACGTACTTGATATCGGATGAGCTGATGATTGGTAATTCCAGTTTGTTAGGTGAATTATGCAGTTTAATTCAGTGGTTGCCGTCTGTTGTACTCCATCTACCTAAGAAGCCAGCTCTAAATAGAATCAACTGTATAAAAACCAGATATTGACACCTTCATATAAAACGGATCTATAGCCATGTTTTCACTTTGATAATGTCAACCAGTACTGATATCCAATAAAACTAAGTCATAAAATCTATTTGACGAGTGGTAATTACTTTCAGATTGTCGACTGAATATAGCGGTGAGAATGAGTTGAACTGGTGTATGGTGCGCAGCATACTATTGGGATACCCGAATGTATAAAAAGTATTTCAGATATTAGTTCCAAGTAGACGAGAGTCTCCTATATGACTTATTTGAGCTAGATTGTTTAGTGGAAGGTAAAATATAGACAACACCTGCTATATTTCCGACTATGGGCCAGCTGGCTCACTTTTGATCATAAATGGTATCACTGGTCGTTAGGCGGATACTAAGATATAGTAAACCATTCAAAATCAGTTTTTACCTCTTTGATATTGCAGGCATTACTTGAAGATGTCAAGTCGAAAGAAATCTTGAAACTAAAGACTGATTTAGGAGTATTCTCAGTACTTACCCCTTAATTGGATAGAGAGAACTCGTTCATGAATTGAAGCAATTCAGATGGGAGTGTAATGCGGCTCATGTCGCGAGTTATTGACTCTTATCCAATATGTATGACTTTCTAATCAAAGACAAGATAAATGCTAACTTTGATAACGTGTCGTATTCGATTGCGATTACAAGTAAATGGCATTAAGACATATTTTAATTCTGAGTTACTAATGACCTTACTGGGTCTGTAATCCAGTTATATCAATATCATTTAAATCTACAAATGATCGAAGAATATGCGATAAATGTTTAGTTACTAGCTAAAAAATTAGGAATACTGACTAAACTACAGTATGGATTAGAAAGGCTTCAAAAGCTAACTACGACTATTATTGATTCCTTTGACATGTTAATTCTAAAATTTATCTAAGGAGATCATTTAGTCCTTGTAAAGATTTTCTTCCTTTAGAATTCTAATTACTTCTGGGATTTCTAGATCAAGTTGCATGGCAATAAATTCCTCAGCGATGCCAGATTCGTATAGATTCATCACAATTCTCATCTTGTCCTTTGAAACGCCCTTTTTATTTGACGTCAGTGGCGGGTCTTGTGATGATATCTCTTTATTACTCATCTATCGGCAGTATTATGTAATGATCTTATAAATGTTGATTTCTTTTTAACTGCTACATAAATATGTAGATTCTCTAGGATATTTCAAGAAATATTATAAATATAAGTATCCTATTTTGCTATATCAGCAGATTTAATATTGTAGTAGGATATTCTGCACATGACTCGCACGTAGCGAAATGTTGTCCTGAATAACTAGTATAGTTAGGCGTTGTACTTCCAGACATAGGTGACATTATAGCTTAAAAACAAAGTTACACTTCTGTTAGGAAGTATATCCATATAGAGAAATCAACATAAGGTTTAATCTAGTACACGAAAGGGAATGGACTGGTGAGACAGTATCTGACATTTGTAAGCGATACGGTACATCAAGAAAGACTTACTACAAGTGGATTAACAGATACAAACAGAAAGGAATTGAAGGACTTTTAGACGTATCTAAAAAACTCATAATATCAAGTACAAGAAGAAGGTACCACCAGAAGTAGAGAAGATAATACCTGATCTATGTCTAACCAAAAGTTTTGGATGTAACAGGATCAAGTTTTAGATTAAAGAGAATCATTGGAATCTCATTAAGCACGGGAACTATATACAAGATACTAATTAGACATTGCCTTAATATCCTCAAGTGTCAAGCTAAAATAAGAAGATATAACGGTTTGCTATGAAACATCCAAATGATAAGGTACAGTTGGATACTCTTGGACCATTCTATCTCAGTAATTCTAGTAAAAGGAATTACATCATTAGTTGTTTAGGCGACTGCTTCAGAAAGGTAGCTAGCAAGTGGTCCTAAAGAAAGAGGTCAGTCGATGTTCTTTATTAGAGCACTGGATAATGATTAATGGTAAGCCTAAGAAGATAATGCATGATAACGGCAAACAGTTTACATCTAGAATATTCAGACATTTTCTTGTACACAATCAGCTAAATGACAAACAACTACCAAATTCCTGTCCGCAGTTACAAGGAAGGGCAGAAGCATATAACGAGGTAGTAAAGAGTGAATTCATAGCATTAGAAGATATACGAAACATAGATGATGGTAAACAAAGGTACGAAATGTCTGTTAAAGCATATAACGAAACCAGAGAACATGGCGGCATAAACGGTCGTACACCGTCAGAGATGGTCTTATAAAGATTAATTACATCCAGTACATATACAAGAAAACGAAGCAGAAAGTCTAACCCATGTAGGTAATTAATATTGTAACCTAATTGTGCAAGTATAACTGTTAGGTAATCGTGCCGTGATTACGAAAAACACGATACAATATTTCTTGTGAATACAGAGCTCATTTTAGCATAGATGCCACGGTCGTCATATGAGGATTTTTCCACTCAATAAAACTGGCATAGTTTAAGGATCTAACATCAGTTAAGTAGTTGGGCAAAATTTTTATAAATTTAAAGCCATTATCCAATTCAAATGACAATACTGGGTCATGTATTCTACCTGCTACTACTTCATGAGCATATTCCAAAGGAGACATTATTCCAGCATGCTCACAATAATTATAGAGTCTTCCTCCGGCGATCATTCTCTTCAATGCGTATTTGATGGTTAGTTCCTTTCTAGCTCCGTATAACATAGTTCCAATTCCCTCGTGTCTATATTTTGGATGACTGGATATATCCGCTCCATAGAGGCTGTCTCCATTAGGATTATGGTTTGTAAACAGACCATCAGCAGTAACCTTACACCAAGTGTGTTCAGCATATTCTGGCGTAAGAGAAATAATAAGAGTACTGGCAGATCCAACAACCGTTCCATCATGCTCAACGGCAACAAATTGCCCTTGTGGAAAGATACGAATGTGGCTTTCCAATTCTTCACGATGCCATATATTACCATATTTGGCTAAGTAGGGGAAAGATATCTCCTGAAGTAGGATTATGTTAGAAATGTCGTCCGGTCTCGTATTTCTTATCGTGAGGTGTGTATTGGTATTTAGTTCATCATGATTACCAGATAGGTGATTTTCATCCAAGGCTAATTCTATCACACTTTTATAGTTCCTGAGATAACATCCAAGAAGAGGAATGTTTTATAGGTTATTGTCATCATATATCTCTGGTAACGAGAGTCAATACCTTTTATAAGCTTACTTTGGAAATACGTTTACCTGACGAAAGTCGCACTCTTAAATTGCTTCGGTCAGAATCTATTTCTAGCCAAGACATGTCTACTAAACTAATTTTGCATGTTTTGTACGAAATTGACATCTAATCATCTTATGTGGGCAGTATAAGAAATATAAATCCAAGTTCATCATATAAGAGGTACGAATAAGAACGAAAATATTACAAAAGATGGTAAATAGCACTTCTAGTCTATCATTTGCTGCATCAGTTGTGTTGATTTCAATGGTCAAGAACAAAATATCTAGATACCTTGGCGTTAGGTCAACATATGTGTCCTGAAAGACTAATAAGCAAAACCGACTCAGAGATCTAAATATAAACTCATACATAACAACATCGTAGAAGACAAGTGAAATTTAGCTGCGATTTGAGACTGTATCATTCGTTATATGGTAGAGTAACAGACTGAGATTGAGAAACCGGAATTGATTTGATCCACTGTTCAAATTTCTAAGGAAATATATTCTGGCCCCAAGAGCATTTGCATTAGATAACTATACCGGCCTACTTGTCGTAACTGCGCATATCAACCTAGTACTTGTTAAATAAGAAATGCTTGAGTCAGGACTGCTTCTGAGTGGTATTCTACGATAGTACTAAGCATACTACAGTATTGGTTGTACCTATCGAAGTAATGTTTGCTATTCAAAGATCTGAGTTATTTAGTCGTCATTTGTGCCAAGTATTGTCAACATTTATTGTTGGCTCATTATAAAACTAGATTCAGAAATTTGGTACGCTCTTTAGGCAATAATCTTGGTGTCGCGAAATCCATATAATATTTGAAATACTTTCTGATACTAGAGATTTCGGAATGAAAATAGTAACTGGTATTTGTAAACTTTGTTGTAAGTGGCAGTTTAATCAAAAATTAAATAGAAATGAGAATGCGGCACACAATTTCGTAACTTGCAAGAAATGTAGGAGTTAAAGGCTATATCCACAGATGATATGCTTGTTAGCGGTAAAGTTGAATAGTTCATGCACTTACTCGACTAGCAACAATTGGGATCGCAGACATCATGTTTATGATTGACCTCATACGGCTTATTAAAAACTGATGACTAAGGAAGATCTGATCCTGAACTCATTGCGGATGCAGAACTACGTTATCAACTTTGTTTTGAATGACATGAGAATTTGCTGGTGATATGTTTGAGCAAAATGTTCGTTTAGACAATCCGGTTTATGTAGACATCAATATGTTTCAACTTCTAACGAAAAAAAGGTTAGAATAGAATCGGCGTGCTAGTTGAGCAGTCAGGCCGCTTAGTATAATTTATCCTACCTAACATAAGAATTAGTTTTTCAACAAAACTTATTACTGAGATTATTCAGAATTTATGTTTAGCTTGATCTACTCAAGTCTGGAAAAAGGTTTAGTTTGGTATGTTTTATTGGATAATACGAAAAATGTTTCTTCTATTTTTCATGGG
>JBQCDO010000366.1:0-2006 GCA_051961195.1 Nitrososphaeraceae archaeon
AGTTATGTTTGTGTCTATTGGAGATCGTCTTATCTTATTAAAAATTGGAGTTAGCTTTTGAATCTCTTAAGATAAATCGCATATCTTTTGCTAAATACTCCATCTTTACCCAATTTATAATATGGTCCTATAGTGTATAGTTCTGATAGCATCGCCAGCAGAGATATAAAAATACAAATTGAATAAAAGAAAAAAGAAATGAGTAGACCTTTTTCTATTATTATTGCACTGCTCCTAAGCTTGCCGCTGTAGCATTTGCATTCTGTTCTAAAGGTGGCAATTTCTTTTCTTTCAGAACTTGATCTAGCAAAGTAGTATCAAATATTCCTGACAAGTCAGGACGTTGTTTACCTAGATAACCCACATCAAATGCGTTATTTGCAGACTGCAATAATTGCAACTTTAGAGGATCATAGGTAAAATCTATCCTAGATAGACTTGCATTTAACACATCTGCAGGTATTGTCTTTCCAGTAAGTTTCTTGATGCCATCATTTAGTAGTTTGGCTGCTTGTTCTTTATGGCTATTGATCCATAACGTTTCATTTACATTTGCAGCTAGCAATTTCTTTATGACATCAGGGTTATTTTGGAGGTAATCTGTTCTAACAACTATATTATTAGTTACAAACTTGCCTTGAGGCCACAAGTCCCTTTCATCTAGCAATATCTTGCCACCACCTTCCTTTACCAATCTAGCTCCCCATGGTTCTGGCACCCATGCTCCATCTAGCTGTTTCTTTAGAAATAAAGTCAAGGTATCTGCATTTGATACTGGAACTATAGTTACATTTCCACCATTTTCTGTAGTTTTATAGCCATGGTCTAAAAGATACTTTCTCAATGCTACATCTTGTGTATTTCCAAGCTGAGGCGTGGCAAATTTCTTACCTGAAAAATCTTTAGGAGAGTTAATCCCTGAGTCATTTCGAACTACAAATACTGCTCCTCCACTTGCCGCACCAGAAATAATTTTTAGATCCCTACCTCCAGAGGCTACATAACCATTAATTGCGGGGTTAGAACCAACGTATGTGGCATCTATTCTCTTTGCCAGAAGGGCTTCTATGGCTGAGGGTCCTGCATTAAAAGTAGTTGTTTGAAGATCGATATTGTTTCCTAACTGTTTTCTAAAGTCGTCTGTTTGAATTCCTATAATTGCTTGAGCATGGTTAACATTAGGAAAATAACCTAGCCTTAATACTTTCTTTTGTGAAGTTGCTCCTTGTGCATATGCATAGTTGTTTTGGTGATATGTCAGAGAAGAGAATACAGGTGTTGATGAAATGATAAGGACTGTTATTGCTATTATTGCAATTGTTGATCCCTTTCTTACTCGAGTGTATCCTGCATTCATTGTTCGCGTTATCGATGATGATATCTTTGATAATTTCATCTGTAGATATTTTGCGATGATAGATATATGATTGCTTTTTAATACGTAGAAAATGTTGATATATGCAATACTTTCGTATATGTTGGTATAAAATAAAGCCAAAACGAATAAATGAAAATAAAAAATAGGGATGAGAATTATTGTTGGTGTCCTGACACATTTACTATGTTATCTTTACCCTGTACTTGAGAAGCAGAGTTTTGACTGAAGACTTTCACTGGTAATACGCCATTTCCTGAGTTATTTGCCTGAGCCAGAGTTTGGGTTTCTTTAAGCTTATCACTATTATACTTACTGTTGTGTTTGTGAGCATATACTGTCTTGATTTAGTGCTGTCACTGTCATAGCCGTAATTAGCAATATCGTTACTACTGCCAGTCCTGCTATTTTGTTTCCATTCTTGTTATCGATGTTCATATATTCTTATTTTCATCTTTGATATTCTAATTTAATTAGACTAGGGCGGCTATTATCACTACTTAAATCAAATATATCTTATAAGAGGATCAACTATACTTTAAATTATGCAAAAAAGTTCAATTTTCATGCATACATTAAATAGATTACATACATCAATGCTTTATTTCAGTAAATGGATTATACAAGTACT
>JBQCDO010000367.1:0-7052 GCA_051961195.1 Nitrososphaeraceae archaeon
CTCTGATGGCTTTACAACTACTACCTTTCTTTCTTCAGCGGGTTTTTTTGCAGTCAACTCATTGTCTTTCTCTATCAGTGCTTCAGATGGATATGTAGTAGTAGATTCTTGAGAATTTAATAATTCTGGATCTTCCTCCTTGTTTTTCTCATTGCTCATAATGTACATAAAGGTCTTTATACTTAATAAAAAATTTGAAACCTATGAAAAATATGGTAGACAAGTATTAGTTATAACTGAAAGAAACTATTATTAATATATCAATTTATGGATGAATGCAAGGCACTCACTAACAAAATATTAGCTTGAATTAACGGATCCAAGCTAACAATAAATAATATTATCTAATTTTACCGATAAATATGATGATATTATAGTATGGTGGGGTTTGAGGCTTTGTTAGGTTTAAGGAGTCTTTTCAGCAAATCACAACCTATACCTTCTGAAATATTATCAGGATTAGGGAAACTGTAACTCAAGATAATTATGCCGACAGAGACTCAATTCGTCTTCAATAAAGCCTACAGATAATGTTGGTTATAATGGTAGTTTAGTATCACACACATCCTCGTTATCATCTTCTGCATCGACTACGAGCAATCCATCGAATACAGATCGCACTATTGACTATGAGTTCAACGAAAAGGCTAGTAACATATCAACTATAGGAAAACAAAAAAATCGCCAAGTTACCAGAATATGAAAGAGCAGATTGTCCATTTTATTGTTCACGTTAAATAGGCGAATATCATGGGTTATTTTCTACTTAAGTGGCAACATTTTGACTGAACGCTATCAACAGTCAACCTTAGAAGAATTCAGGACTATTGACATAGACGAACCAAAACATACTCCACGGTCAGCTATTATGTAGGTGGAGGGCATTCTCTTGTTATGATCAGGAATACAAATTGGTAATGGTGGATAACTTGGGTGGAATACAAACAATGAATAACCATGCAGTTGAAGATGTGATAATCAAGATGGAACAGGCAGATGTTAACGATAATGTTATAACTACCGCGACTTCTAATCCGAACTATGTAACAGAGGATCAGCCTCTGATAACAAGAATCGATAATTGTGTGGTCACACCCACCGAACAACAGGTATCAGAAGCACATAAGAAGGCTGAAGCTGCAATCAAACCAAAGACTGGTAGGCCTAAGCGCAAGACCAAACCGAGGCGTAAGAAAACATGAAGGTCTATGTTGTATATGTAGGTCAAAATCCTAATACATATAGCTATGAATACGCCGTATTCGACTCAAAAGAGAAAGCGATTGAATATTGTAAGATGGAAAAGATGGAAGAGTTTATGATAACAGAGTGTGAAGTCCAATAAATAATTTTATTCTAGTACTTCATTACTTGGTAACACAATATCTTCTGAATGCAGCCCGAACAAGATTCTGCGACTTAACCTAAATTCTAGTTTATAAGTCCAATGATTGTCTGCACTATTTTATGAGGGATAAATACATAATGAGAAGGAACGAAGCTAGTCATAAGTTGTTAGGTCGGAGTCAGTTGTATAATTTCACTCAGTGTAATAGCCGGATTCTAGCCTAGCGAAGGTTCTTTATACTATATCTGAGATATATAATACGGGATTTTGATCTCATCTTTGTATCATTAATGATTGTTGACCTGACTTAACCCATTTCCGCAATACTTCACAATACTGAGTCATCAATACCATTTTTTAGCTCTTGTTGTTAATGATAGAGTTCAGATATTTTTGGATCTGTCCGGATCCTATGGTTTGTCATCAGTAGTTGTCGTTGATAGGTACTCCTGCAGCAACAACATACTAAGATGTCTGGCAACAGCTATTTTTGCTTTATATTTCATTATTTATCTTATTGACATGAGCCGGAAACGGTCAGTAAGGTTGTGACCAATACCCCTACATCATGAAAGGAATAGATTTGATTTGATTTGATGATAAGAACATGGATTCTAAGCCATATTGGCCAGAGCTACTAGCTAATCACTTCTACTTATATCGCAATCGGGATCAGACTAACCAAACAATTAGAAATTAAAAGCCAGTCAACAGTCGCTGTGATTTCCATCAACCTGACTTAATCCGACTATGGAAAGCCACGATTGCATGGGTCTAGCAACAAGAATACATTGGTTAGTCACAAATATTATTTGCAGTCTTATTAAAAATGGTATCTAAAAAGTAATTGTTATTTCGAATTGATCTACGCACCCATACCCGGGCAGAATATGGTCGCCTCAAATTCAGCGGTTGCTCCCTTAGGTGTTCATTATTCTACAGTTGATGAATTTTACTTACGACCTTTTTTTGGCTTAACAGGTTCAGCTAATCAAGTCAAACCAGTATATATCTGAAAATGCCATAAAACAAACCAATCAGACCAATTAATACAATCAACATCGTAAGCCAGGCCATTTGGAGTTATAAGACACATTTTCATAATTACTAATTGTGTAAGTAATACTTGTTCATTGTCTATTAGACCGGCCCGTAGTTGCAAAGATGATTAAAAGTAAAAACGTCTTCGCATTCCATAAAATCACTAGCGACTTTGTTCTAGGTAGTATCACGTTTATTTATTATAGATTTAGGGGCCTATACTGGAGTAGTTACCATATATTAGTACATACAATATTCTACTATGTGGCAACCTACCATATTCATGACATAGATGACTAGGATTATGACACAAATGTGACATAGATGACCAGGATTATGACACAAATACGACCCATATCGGCAAAAAGGATATATATCAAGGTTACCATATTAAGAAACGGAGCAATGACACTAAGCTTTTCGAAATCTTTAAAAGAAGGCATTATAAAGGAGTGGCTAAGAGGCAAAAATCGCGATACTATAGCCCATGAGAACGGTCTGAGTACTGGAACAGTTAGTAATATAGTAAAGGAATGGAAAGAAGAAATAGGAAGTTTATCAGCAGACCAGTTAAGAGAATTTACAGTTACTTTACGAAATGTTGGTATTTCACCTTTGCAATGTGGACAAGGTTTTCGAATACTAAACATTTTATGTGATCTAGGATTTTCTGAAGATAACATAGAAATGTTTGCACTAGACGTATGCAAGATGTGTAAAAATATTGGTTTACAGCCTGACTAAATTGCACTGCACATTAAAGAATTAATAGACCTAACAGAAAAAGTTACCTTTAGACCAGCTTTCAGGCCATATAGAAAGGAACAAAATAATGCTGGAAGAATCAGAAGAAGAGCTTAGAAATGCTAAAGTGCAATTAAAAGATACACGTGCTGAACTTGATAATGCCTTTTCAAAATATACCTCAAACTCAAACATATCAGAAACTAGATGGACATACTGGTTAAAAAGAGAACTTGCAGATCGTGGTCTTGAATTTGATAGTATTCCTGCCTTGGTAAACACCATCGAAGATATCCACACATTAGGTTTTGACGCCAAAAAAATAATCTCCAAGTTTTCTGAAATAGATGATTTAGAGACAAGGAAAAATGCTCTCAAAGTTGAGATAACGAAATTGCAAAAAGAGCAAGCAAGTGAAGCTATAAAGCTAGAAATGCTCAAACAAAACTCTTCTACACATATACAGACAATCTCTGTATACGAACAGCTAGCCTCCATGGGATTGGGGTTTGGAGAACTGACTATCTTGGTTAATACTATTACAGAATTAGCTAAAGAAAATGGTATTTCAGAATCAATGGCTGTTAACACATTCCTAGATGATGTTACACAAAAGTACAAATATGTTAGTGGTTTTGAGTCTAGACTTGAAGAGCTAAAAAATGAGACAGAAGATACAGAATCTGGCCTGATAATATTACGCCAGTCAGGTTCAGAATTGGACAAAGTCACAGATTCATTGAGAAAACTGTGGGCAATGGGCGTAAAGTCTGAAGACATTATATATCTAGCAAAGGCTCTAGACAAGGAGACCACAGATAATGTTAATTATGATAACAGAACAAATAATAATAATAATAGTAATAGTAATGAAACTATTCCATCAAATTTGAAAAAGTATCGAAATCCTAAAGCCGACATCGAGGATTTGAGTAAGGCCAAGGATGAATTGATAGCAGAAATGGCATCTATTATGTCAATAAGACAGTGCCTTGCGGTATCAATACTATCATCTACCTTTAGAGTCTTTCAGTATCTTAATTTCATGATTGATGTTATCAAATGCACAAGAGTTCAAGTTCAGGTACATGTTTTGCATTTGCATTTGTATTTGCTATATCACGAACTACCCATAATGTATAAGAAAGAACAAGAATTAAACGTAGACAAAATATCAATTCAATCAGATAATTATCAAAAATTTTTACCATTTATAGATGCTGCAAACGGCGATGATATTGAATTTAGGATACTGAAGAATGTGTTAATTGATGCTATTCAAATTGGTATAGATAAACTGAAGTCTAGTAACAGTCAGGATAGAGATAAAGATAATAGTACTACTACTACTACGATGATTGCTTTAAACCAAGCAAAAACTGCATTAGAACAGTTCCAGGAACAAATCTAATTGTTAATGTCTTACCTGTTCTATTATCAAGAACACCTTGTATCTCTACTCTCATAGTACTATGCTCGTATTTGTATTTTATCATTATCCGTTGCAGTTTAATCATTATATTTGTTAGACAATCCTTACTGACTGGCTGGGATCTTGGCATAAACAGTAGAAGATATTATTCAGTTATTCTTCGTCTTATTGATACCAACAAAAAATAGTTATGTAAAACTTTTGTTGTCTACTTGATTATTTCAGATTTTATGCAGGTTCTTCAGACTCATCGCCAGTATCAGTACTTTCTGCGGCTTCTTCACGTAGACTCTCCGATGGGCCAGTAGTTTGCGGATTAGAACCTGCCTTTCCTATCTTTTTTTGGTCCTTCTGTGCTGAATCAAGATTTTCTTCATTACTCAATTGTATCGTAATTATATTAATCACTATAGTTAATAGCGATTATACATTTTATTATCAAATGAGTTATCTGCAACCTCATCATCTAATCTAACGTAGTAGAAAGTTAGAAAACTTCAATTCCGAAGTAACTGGAAATAAGATTAACATTACAAAGTTTAAAGGTAGAGGATATTACAAATAAAAGTTACTTCACAAAAATGGGCCTTCTCTTCAGTCTAGAATTTGCCATTTATAGTTTTCTATCAAAACTCGTCCTCAAATTCGAATAATCATTCTCGTTATCCAAATATCATCTCGATCTTGAATTCAATTTTGTTCCTAATCAATAAAGTCCTCTTGAAAGTCGATTATTTCTATTTCTATTAAATTAAAGAGGCTAATTATAAAAGACCGATATAATACGAGTTGTTTATGATAGATTAATTGAATTGTAACTATGTTTAAATAATTGCGATTTTTATTTTGTTTTAAATGCATTATAAATGAAATGAACTAATTCGGAATCTATTTCTGATTCTCATTCAAGGAGACTAGAATATCGTTAAGAAAGGCCGGTTCGGGGAAAGTTCATTTTTAGATGTAAGAATAATATACCATCATGTCCATATTAAATCAGCAAGATGAGTGATAATACTGATCTAAATCATAAGAACGCTCCAAGTCATTGGGCTCAAATAATGGGTGAGATTGTAGACAAATTAATGGGTACCAATATGTCTACTACAATTAGCTTTGATAATCTTGAAATTGAGGTTCCACAAGCAAAGGGTCCTAACGGAAAGGATCTAGGTAGTGCCAAGTGGGTAATTAATGGTAAAATACTATGGACATCTATTGCATCCAACAAAGAATGATAAAAAATGGCATATTCTATCAGAATACTCACTACTCATTACGACTGGAGACTCAGGACGACCAGAAAAAGAGCGAATCGTAACAACATCAATGATAGTAGAGAGATAGACTATGGCAGATAATGATAATAATGACAAGATTGATCAAATAATACCAGAGTTACTTGCTAAATCACTTAAAATAGTAAATGGCGGTGCAATTGATATTGATATGGAAAGGCAATCCGCACTCAGGATAGAAATTGATAAAAATGAAGAAAGGATTAGTATTAATTTTATTCACCCTGCTATTATCCACATACCAGAATTATTAAAAACAGCAAAAGAGTTTTCCCATCAGCTTACCGATAATGGTTTGACATTGTCGTTTCTCAGAAAAGGAAAAGAAGCAATAACCTTAGGAAAAAAAGCTCATCCTACACTTTCAAAACTGATAACAAGAAGTGATGATATACAAGTAGATAGCGTAAGAGAATCCATTAAATTGGGTCGTGATCTAAAAAAGTAGAGAAGTAACGCATTCTTTAACTAATTATTAACTAGAAATGCTTCTCCAAGAAACAATAAACATGGAACAAGAGTAAATAAAAATAACTTCAGTTTTTTCGAGGTTTACCTCCACTCTTATTATTAATAATCATCCACATTTCTCGCAATTAGTATTCGCCAGTATCAGTTTTGTTTACTCCACTATACAATCTACAGTAATATCGCCATGACAAGCATTTGCCTGTAGATAGCGGATCACATAATATATTTAGACTTGTAATATTTCATCAGATGCTGAATTGTCATAAACGGAGACATTTATGGGTACTAGACAGCCAGTTTTAATATGATTTAACTCTAAACTTATTATTAATACTAGCAATTAATTCTTGAAATATCTACTACAATGCCTAAAGCTTTTCAGATACTTAGAAAACGTGATATTGATTTGATTTTTAAAAGGTCATATTCGCGCTAGAACGGCAAACCAAAATAGTTGAAAAGTAGATACTTCTAAGGTGCCAGAAGCTAAAAGTCGTGAAAAGAGGTGTCCCAGAATTAGATACAGAATTTAAGAAGTTAGCACAACTAATAACCATATCCAAACACCAGGCGAAGAAAGAAAACCATATAAAATTTCTTATAGTCTGACTATTGATGCGCATATAAAGGGTTTTGTACAATAACAAATAATGTCACAAAACATACCACAAGAGGCCACCAAACTAAAGAAACTAACAAAGGCTACAGTAAGGTATAT
>JBQCDO010000368.1:0-7030 GCA_051961195.1 Nitrososphaeraceae archaeon
ATTACTTCAGCTCTTAGCAATTTTGCTAAGGCTCCAGTGCTGCCTTGTTCATCCTTACCAGAGATCCCATCGAATAGTCCCATTACTCCTTCGATAACAGCTACGTCTGCATCAGAACAGGCTTTATCAAATGACTTCAAAACACCAACTTCTCCCATCATCCATACATCTAGATTTCGCGATTGTCTTCCTGTAATGTATGTATGATAGCTCGGATCAATAAAATCTGGACCTACCTTGAAAGGCTGTACTATCAAACCTTGTTTTTTCAAGCCATACATAAAAGCAGCAGAAACGGTAGTCTTACCAACACCGCTAGTTACCCCAGCAATAACCAATTTCGGTATGCTTGACAATACTTAAAAAGTAGGACCTTTTTTATTTTTACCTATCGAATATTCTCCAAGTCAGTTGTTAACAAATCACATAGCACTACTATAATTCAGATTTGTAAACCCGGGGCCCTAAGGTCTATATTTCCACCATTCAGAAGTTGCTTTGAGAAATCAGGTTGATCCTTGTCATTTTATGGCAAGTCAGATTAGGCCGTTACTTCATTTCTCGCAACAGGCCTTATCTTTCTTAATTTCACATTGTAAGCGAGCCCGAATCTATGTACTTCATCCCGTGCTAGTTGTACAATTTTCAGTGCAGCGCTACTTTTTGACAATTTTATCTCCTTGTCATTTTCTCGGGAATAGATTATTTCCTCTGCCTTTGCGATTGATACACATGGAATGTCTAACCCTAATCGCTCAATAGCACCTGCTCCTGCATGCAACTGTCCCTTTCCTCCATCAATCACGATTAGATCAGGTAGTTGATCTTGGTTATCCATTTGATCTACTACGCGAGAATATCTTCTGGTAACAATTTCATAAATCATGGCAACGTCGTTCTGAGCGACACCAAGCTTAATCTTAAACCGTCTATATCCAGCTTTGTAGGGTCTGCCGTTTACTAGTCTAGAACATGCTCCAACTGCATACGAAGTCCCAAAGTTTGATATGTCGAAGCAATCTATAATGTTGGGCACGTTGGATAAATTAAGAGCAGTCCTTAATTCAGAAACACCTGGATCAGATTTGTTCTGAATACGAAAATCAATATTCTTTAGTATAAGATCCATTAACTGTCCTTTTACAGAACTAGAATGTGGGTTAATCTTTAATATAGTCACTTTGTGACCTGCAGTTTCTCTAAGAGAAGATTCTAAAACAGATTTTGATTCAACATCCTCGCTTACGTATATATAAGCAGGTATCACTTTTGCAGTGGAGTAATACTGAAACAGGAATGAATCCAACGAGTTATCTCCAACAAGCTCAAACTCAAACCATTTTTTGTCGCTAATAACACCCCGGGATCTTCTGAACATCATGACGTAAGCAATACCATCTTCGAGTTCGTTTCGTATGCCAACATATTCTTCTTCTCGATTTGTATATTGCACAGATTCTACTTTCTGCTTTGTTTGAAGATTATCCAGTTTCTGTAGCATGTCGCGGATTTCTTTTGCCCTCTCGTACTGTTCTTGGCGAGACGCAATACTCATTTGGGATTTCATATCACTTATAAAACCTTCAATCCCTTCTTTTCCGCTCAGTATATTCCGTAATGTTTGAACATTCTTGTCGTATTCAAACGAAGTAACATTGTTTATACATGGGGCATCACAATTTTTTAAAAAAAACTCAAGACATGGACTTTTAGGCAATTTGTTACAGACTCTGATCTTAAATAATTTTCTTAACAGTCCTACACTGAGGAATTTAGAACCACCGTGGACTAATGGACCATATATTTCTCCTCCTTCTCCATAGAATTTTCCGTTCCTGTTGCGCCTAGCCACTAAAAGACGTGGAAACTTCTCATTTGTTATCTTAAGATAGGCATACCGCTGTTGGTCTTTGAGCTCAATATTAAAAAGCGGTCTATATCTTTTTATGAGATTAGACTCCAAAAGAAATGCTTCAGCCTCGTTGTCCGTAACAATATAATCTAAATCCTCCACCTTGGAGACTAGTCTAGAGGTTTTCCAAAATATTTCTTTTTTCTCAACAAAGTAGGAGCTAACTCGTTTTTTCAGATTTTTGGCTTTACCAATATAAATAACTCTCCCGCCTTTTTCTTTCATCAGATATACTCCGGGAGCTTGCGGGATCTGTTTCAATCTCACAGTGACTTGCACAGAATTGCTTAAGTATTTCCACCTACATTAACGGTCTTATTTAACAACAGTTTTGATCTCAAGTAGAATCCAGTTGTGCTCGCATCATTGGACGCTAGTCCTTCAGGAGTTGAGGTAGCTACGACTCTACCTCCGTTATCGCCACCTTCAGGTCCTAGGTCAATTATCCAATCTGCACTAGCTATCACGTCTAAATTATGTTCAATTATGATAACAGCATTTCCCTTTTCTACTAGTCTATTTAGAACAACTAATAACTTTTGAACATCAACAAAATGTAGTCCTGTAGTAGGTTCATCAAGGATATAGACGGTTTTTCCTGTGCCTCTCTTGGATAACTCTGCAGCAAGCTTAATTCTCTGAGCTTCACCTCCGGATAGCGTAGTAGCCGGCTGGCCAAGCTTCAAATATCCTAACCCGACCTCATTTAGTGTACGCAATTTTCGTTCTATCGTATAAATATTATTAAAAAATGCCAGTGCCTCCTCAACTGTCATGTCTAGTATGTCCGAAATTGTTTTGTTTTTGTATTTGATATTTAATGTCTCAGAGTTGTATCGCTTTCCTTTGCAAATGTCGCATGTAACATAGACGTCTGGTAAGAATTGCATTTCTATCCTCTTTACTCCTGCACCTTCGCATGTCTCACATCTCCCATCAGAAACATTAAATGAAAATCTGCCAGGTTTATATCCCATGGCCCTAGCCTGTGGTGTTTTTGAAAATACTTCCCTAATTGGAGTAAAAGCATTAACATATGTTGATGGATTTGATCTAGGCGTACGACCAATTGGTGACTGATCAATTCCTATCACCCTGTCGACGAGCTCAAGACCACTGATCCCATCATGATTGATTTTACGAGTTTTGTCAGAAAACTGATTTAATAACGATTTGAATAACACTTCGTTGACAAGACTAGATTTACCAGATCCAGAAACGCCCGTTACAACAGTCATGCATCCAAGAGGAAAACCCACTGTGATGGATTTTAAATTATTTTCCCTTGCTCCCTTGACAACGATCCATTTCTCAGTTTTTCTCCTCATGTGTCTTGGATTGGATACTAGTTTATCTTTTCTCAAGAATGCACCTGTGATAGAATCTTTATTTCGCATAATATCTTCTACCGTCCCTTCTGCCACAATTCGACCTCCGTGTACGCCCGCCCCAGGACCTATGTCCAGTATCCAGTCTGCACTTCTCATTACTTCCTCATCGTGTTCTACAACCAATAATGTATTATCCAAATCCCGTAGTTTCTTTAATGTGTAAATCAATTTTTTATTGTCCCGCTGATGTAACCCAATTGTGGGCTCGTCTAGCACGTATAAGACACCTGTCAAGTTCGATCCTATTTGAGTTGCGAGCCGGATCCTCTGAGACTCACCTCCAGAAAGCGATGATGTTCTCCGATTTAGAGTTAGATATTCAAGCCCTACGTTTAAGAGGAATTCTAGTCTGGATGTTATTTCTTTTAGAATGTTTTTGGCGATAAACTTCTCGGTTTCCGATAGGTCAATTGACCTGAAGAATTTGTAGCATGATTCGATAGAAAGGTCGCATATTTGCATAATCGATCTATTCTGTATCTTCACCGCCCGAGCCTCTTCTCTAAGACGAGTACCATTGCAACTGTCACATGGTAGTTCGCGCATAAACTGCAATAGTTCCTCGCGTTTTGATTCTGATTCTGTCTGTCTGTACAAGCGATCCAAATTTGGAATTACTCCCTCAAATGATCCTTTATATTCCCACCTGGTATCCGAATATTTCGATTGATATCTGTAATGGATATTCTCCTGGGTACCATAAAGAATTGTTCTAATCTGTGTTTCAGTCATGCGTGAAATTGGCGTATTCAGGTCAAATCCAAACCTTTTTCCTACGTCTTTAAGCATAGAAGACTTAAATGTAAAAAAATGACCTGACCATGGCTTGATAGCACCTTGCAGGATACTTTTTGACTTATCGGAGATAATCAACTCAGGGTCAAACTCTATCCTTATGCCAAGGCCATTGCATTCTGGACAGGCTCCAAAAGGAGAATTAAAGGAAAATGTACGAGGTTCTAACTCGCTAATACTGATTCCACAATCAGGACAGGCATTTCGTTGAGAGTAAAGAAAGTCATTATTTTCAAGGGAAGCAATAACTAAGCCATTTCCTACTTTCAAACCAGTCTGGACAGATTCAAACACTCTACTTTTCTCTTCTAAAGCCGGTGTAACTCTATCGATCACGGCGGAAATCGAATGCTTTTTATGCTTATCAAGACGCGGATAAATCGACTTTTCTTCTTCATCGAGATTTATCACTTCACCGTCTAGTCGAACCCTAGAAAATCCATTTGTTCTTAGATCCTTAAAGAGCTTCTCATATGTACCCTTCTTTTCCTGAACTATAGGAGCTAATATTAGGATTTTTTTTCCTTCGCATTCTTGAATGATAGACTCTACTATCGCCTCTACTGACTGGCTTCCTATCTTTTTTCCACAATTAGGACAGTATGGGATGCCGATTCTGGAGTAGAGGAGCCTGAGATAATCATATATTTCTGTAGCAGTCCCTACAGTCGATCTCGGATTCTTGCTACCGCTTCTCTGCTGGATCGATATTGCCGGAGACAATCCATCGATGTGATCTACATCGGGCTTCTCCATTAGCTCCAGAAATTGTCTTGCATAAGCTGAAAGTGATTCCACGTATCTCCTTTGGCCTTCGGCGTAGATAGTATCAAATGCAAGAGTAGATTTCCCGGAACCAGACAATCCAGATATTACGACGAGTCGATTTTTCGGGATCTCAACATTAACATTTTTTAGATTATGCTGTCTTGCACCTCTAATAACGATCTTATCGTGCAACAACTATGACACCTCAGGCAACGAATATTGTCCTAGAATGTTTCGTATCTTTGATAACTTCTCTCTGGTTTCTATGGCCATTTCAAAATCTAAATCTTCAGCAAATTTTTTCATATGTCCTTCTGTGTCTGATGCAAGTTTTATCAAATCGGTTCTAGACATCGATTTCAGACTAGCCATAAAATTGACCTCTCCGTTCCCATTTTCAGCAACAGGCTTAATTACAGATTTAGGACTAATTTTATTTGCCAGATTATGTTGAATCTGCTTACTCCTTCTCCGATTTGATTCGGCAACGGCTGAGCTCATTGACTTGGTAACATGATTTGCATACAAAATTACTGTCCCATCGATGTTTCTTGCAGCCCGTCCGAAAGTCTGAATTAGGCTAGTAAAGTTCCGAAGAAATCCTTCTTTGTCGGCATCCATGATTGCCACCATGGAGACTTCTGGAATATCTAACCCCTCTCTCAATAGGTTTATCCCTACCAAGACATCAAATTTACCCAAGCGTAATTGTCGTATCAGCTCTGTTCTCTCTAGATTTTGTATCTCTGAATGAAGATATCGTACGCGTATATCATTTTTCGATAGATAGTCAGCCAGATCCTCAGCCATTCTCTTCGTTAGAGTAGTAACAAGAACTCGCTGCTTTTTTACCGTTCTAGACTTTATTTCACTAATAAGATCATCTATTTGATCAGTAGCGGGTTTAAGAATTATCTGGGGATCAACTAGTCCCGTCGGTCGAACCACTTGTTCTATGACTTGATAGCTCTTTGCCGTCTCATAGTTTCCTGGCGTTGCTGATACAAATATAACATTTTTCAGATATTTTTCAAATTCTTCGAATTTTAGAGGCCTATTATCAAAAGCGCTGGGCAACCTAAAACCATAATCTACTAGATTTTTCTTGCGAGTATAGTCCCCATTATACATACCGTGTATCTGAGGGATGGTTACATGTGACTCGTCGATTATAAGAAGGAAATCCTCACCAAAAAAATCAAGTAAACAGTAAGGTGGACAGCCTGGTAGCCTACCATCAAAGTGTCTAGAGTAGTTCTCTATACCTGAACAATAACCCAACTCTTGAATCATTTCTAGGTCATAGCCAACTCGAGACCTTATCCTCTGCTTTTCCAGTTCAGTTGGCAGTTCAGGAACCCATTTTTCAAGTTCACGCTTAATAGATTCTACTGCGACTTCACGAGATTGATCATCGATAATATAGTGCTTTGCTGGGAATACCTTGATCGTATCTAATTCTTTAATTCGGTTTAAAGTTAGCGGATCATAGATAGAAATCCTTTCTATTTCGTCGTCAAAGAGTGAAATTCGGATCATATCTTTAGTATATCCTGGAAATATGTCAATAGTATCTCCGCGCGACCTGAAGGCACCTTGTGCTGGGGTGACATCATTTCGTTCATACCGAGCATTGATCAGTTGCTGAATGATCTTTGATCGTGTCATATTAGTACCAACTTCTAATCGCAACGCAGATGCATCCCATTCAGCAGGAGAGCCAAGCGAATAAATGCAAGAGACTGTAGCGACGATAATGGTAGGTTCCCCAGACATTATCATTGCGGTGGCCTCTAGTCTCATTTTCTCTATTCTTTCATTTATTTCGGTCTCTTTTTCAATATAGGTATCACTTTGGGGTATATAACTTTCAGGCTGATAGTAATCGTAAAAGCTAACAAAGTAGCCAACGTTGTCATGAGGAAAAAATTCCTTAAACTCCGTATATAGCTGAGCAGCTAACGTCTTGTTGTGAGAAATGACGAGGGCATTCTGGTTAGACCGAGCAATTACGTTGGCAACAGTAAAAGTCTTGCCACTACCTGTAACACCAAGTAAGGTTTGACAGCCACGCCTTTCTGATACACCCCTAGCTAGGCTATTAATAGCATTTGGCTGGTCACCACTTGGTGGGTAAGCATTTTTGGATAGTGTAAACTTCTGA
>JBQCDO010000369.1:0-3561 GCA_051961195.1 Nitrososphaeraceae archaeon
GAAAGACATGGACATGGTAATGGCGACAGTGAAGCTTACAGCGCTTGTGGCTAGTAGCGTAGGTTATATCGGCTATGGCTGCAGAACTATAGGGTATATCTCTTCCTCCATGCGTAGGACAGGGTAAACCAAAATCATCGTGTGAAAAGATGACGAGATTGGTAAAGTGGACGACTGCTGCTCCATCTGTCCTGATAAGTTGGATAGGTGGTAGCAGATCTCTGGTAAGTGGCGACGATACTGGTAGAGGAACTGGGTGCGGCAGCCTTAGTAGAAGTGGACAAGGTTATCATGATGTTGGTTCTCCACAGGGTAACTGGATTTGCTATAGCACTTAATTGTGGTAATGCTTCCATGACTATCCGCCTTGGGTTTGGCAAGCCTAGTGACGGACTAGCAAGTCAAGTAGGTCTTTTATGCGGATATCATCGTCGAGCCGAAAGATAACTAACTCATCATGTTGTCTTATCTGTTAATGGTACCTCACGTACCTATAACACTCAAGGTACGAAATAATGCTTCATAACTTTTCATATATAGAAATACCACGTAAAAAATAAAAGAGCAGAGCCATTACCAAATTTCGTATTATAACATTAATGATAATTCCAGTTGTCGTTTTATAGCGATAAGATATCTGATATGACTTATTGTAGCATATTTCCAAATGTAGATAAGCAATTTTCGTGCCACTACTGCGTATTTATATTGGCTAAAGAACCAAAAGAAATCAAATCAGCAAGATTAGTAATGACGGCTATACTTGTGACTTTTTTGATATTGGCATCGGCCATCATCACACCTTCATCATCATACCTAATTGGCTCTGCAAATGCACAGGTTGATCCAAACGGAGATAATGACGGAGATGGCCTCATAAACAGTTGGGAAACAAATGGAATACCTTATACCGGTGTTGATGGTCAGCAGCATTTTTATCAACTACCAGGTGCAAATCCTAATCATAAGAACCTCTATGTAGAAGTAGACTATATGCAATTCCACAGGCCTATAGGTGGAAATACTAATATTAACAGTGCTCTCAACGATGTTAGAAGAGCATTTAGTCTTGCACCAGTATCTAACCCAGATGGCGCAACAGGAATAACCCTATTCACACAGGTAGATGATCAAATACCACATCAAAATACAACTGACTTAGATGATCTTATAAACAACATAAAGCCCGCGTGGTTTGGAACTGCTACAGAAAGAGCAGATCCTAATAATGAAACACTACTTGCTGCAAAGCGAATGGCATTTCACTATGCAGTATTTGCACACGATCAGTCAGGAGACTCTGCGGGATCATCTGGCTTAGCAGAAACACCTGGGATGGACTTTCTAGTGACCTTGGGTAATGAAGGAACGCCAGAGGAGCCCGGCTGGACAATAGATCCAGGTACAAACCACAATGTAGGTACTCGTAGTGAACAGGCAGGAACATTTATGCATGAACTTGGTCATAATCTGGGTCTTGAACATGGTGGTGGTGACCAGACAAATTGCAAGACTAACTACTTTAGCGTAATGAATTATCTGTTCCAATTTCCCGGCCTGGTTGCAAGCAGACCTCTTGATTATTCACGATCGGCTCTTGCTACATTAAACAAAGCAAATCTGAATGAACCAAATGGTATATCCCAGAGCACCCCACCTGGACTGAACACTACTTATGGCCCTCGTGGACCAGGACTAGGACCAGCATTAACTCGTGCTGGCGTTCCAGTTGACTGGAACTTTAACGGACGTTCCAATGATACAGGTGTAAATGCTGATATCAATGGTGGCCTAGACTGTAGATCACCTGGTCCAGGTCCAACATTGACTGGTTTTAATGACTGGAATGCGCTTAAATATATTGTTCCACAGCAGGCATTGGCTGTCCAAGCATTCGAGGTGCCTAAGGAGGAAAACATAAGTGCTGTAGACCAATCTCGATTAATTCTCCTCGAGGGTATCGACAATGCTATCCAGAGACTTATCAAGTCAGATCCCCAGGCGATGATGCATAAGCCAACAGGAATATTTGATACAACCCACATAGGACAATTACTCAAAACGGATCAATTAGAGGCCGCAATTACGGAACTTAATAAACTACAAGCAAAAGTAATATCGGTATTCGGTCAAGAGGCAGCAGAAAGAGAAGTTGTGCCGCAGATCCAGAACTTGATATCGGTGTTGAAACAAGAGGAACCTTCGTCTTCATCTACTCCACCTCCACCTCCTCCCCCACCTCCATCACATCATGACAGAATTAAAGACAGGATAAACGAAGTGTTAGATAGACATATTGCTGTCGGAGGGGCTCATGGAGAAGCAGCACAGAAGATCAAGGATCGACTGATCGATGGCGGCAGCGATCGCCATCGATAATTATTTTTTTATACATTAACCAGACTTTCTCTTATTAATACACAACTAAGTAACTAGCGTCGCGCCAAGCAGTCAGAAAAGTACAATTGATATATCATTCTGTTGTACTAGCAAAGCATGGAAATTGATCTAAAGTTTGACCTCGTTACAGTTATCGGAGTAGCTTTGTTTTTATTTTTATCCGCTGCGATAATTGTGCCGACGAGAAAAGGAAAAAAAGAATAAGCGTACGCTGCCTATTTAAGCAACGAAAACTCAAGTACGTGCTCAGCCTAGCCATTCAGATAGTGTCCTCAGCGTGCTAAAAAGTTAACTAAAGACTGGAATATTTGTTTGACTATAAATCCAATTTTTATCATGATTTCCGGTGAGTGCTGCAACTGTTCGCTAGTTGTAGTAGAGATATCCAATTTTAGTAGCCGTAATGACTGACTGGCATACCTCGTTGTTGATATAAAGATATTTGACGAAAGTATCGTGATACAATCCCAAAGTATCCAAAAAAGGGATTGGTTACAAGGATTGAACGTTATACTGCATCATTCCATCTGCAGATTTTTATCTCAAACTTGTTGAATATTTCTGAATTCTAGACTAGCGCGATATCTCTTCTTCTCAAGTTTTTCTGATTTAATCATATGTAAACATAGAGTTTTCATAAACTATGGAGAGTATAGAAAAATCAATGATAGCAGTATAACAATACTCCTACGTGATGAGATCCAGTTATTGGTTTATACTGGAGAGCAAGGTAGCATTAGATTGTTTCTAGACATGCCTAAAATATGACATAACATGTTTAGTTTATAAAATGTGGTAATGTCTAAGTTATATGCTCCATAGAATTTGTGATACTAAAGATATTACTGAAGGTCATATGTCAGTTTTCGGAATTGAAGGAAAGGATATTTTAGTAGGAAGAAAAAATGGCAAGTTATTTGCATTCGATAATTCCTGTCCTCATAGGGGAGCTTCATTATCAAAGGGTCAACTTGATGGCGAGAAAATAATCTGCTATATGCACGGTTATGAATACAATGTTTTCGATGGAAGATTAGTTACTATGAAATCTTGGAAAAAGGAATCATCCTGGATTGAACAAAATCCCGAATGGCGAAAATCAGGCCAATTGGTATTACACAATATTTTGGAAGATGAAAAAGGTGTATTCATTGAAGTTCT
>JBQCDO010000370.1:0-8877 GCA_051961195.1 Nitrososphaeraceae archaeon
ACTATAGTCAATGCTCTCTTTATATTCATGTTAGAATGCTTATGAAGGCATATTTTATAAGTACTTTGCGCTTGACACAGGTTAAACTCCACGGCGCTTGTTAGCAAATCTATTATGTATTAGAATCGAGCGTGGATTCTTGGTAGTCTGGACTCTAACCTCGCTCTTGCTTAGCAAGTCTTGATAAACTATCTTAACCCAGAACTTATAGCTTCAGCCTCTGGCTTCAATTCTTTTTTTCTTTTGGACTGCACTTGACTTTTTTGCAAAAAGCAATTCTATTTTGTCACTTTGCTCTTTGCATTAATCGAGTTATACATTTTATGGTCTTGTTTAGAAAATCTATTCTGGCAAACTCATTGGGAGAATGAATTCTTGAATAGACATAGGTACAGCCGACTGATATGCACGGCGATTTTAATATTTCATGAAATAAATACATTGGTCCTGTTCCTGCAGATGAGACACTTAAAATCGCATCCCCAAATATCTCTTTGACAGAATCTTGGACCTGTGTTACAAAAGAATGGTTGGGATCAGTTCTCGCAGCGCGGACACCGTGAATGAACTTGGTTGAAATAATTTCATTAAAGCCATGTTCATTGAGATGATCAACGAGTCTATTAAACTGAATTTTAGGGTCCATCTCAGGCACCAGTCTAAAATCTAGTTTGGCTGTTGCCGATTCAGGCACGATATTGCTAGGTACATTTCCAGCATATCCTGCGACCAGTCCTGCTAAGTTACATGTAGCTTGACCCACTAACGCTTTAGACTCCCCACCTTTGCTCCTATCAATTAAAAATCTGTCAACGCCATGGTGTTTCTTAAATTCCTCCTCGTTAAAGGGCTCTTTAGAAATCAAAAGCTCCTCTTGTTCCGTAAATTTCTTGACTTCCTTGTACCAGTCTTTAATCAGGATCTTTCCAGTCTCATCCCTTAATGTATTAAGTGCTCTAATGAGTAGCCATGCTGGGGTTTCCAGAATAGCTGCCAAACTAGAATGGGCATCTCGAGATAGAGTCTGACATTTCATTTCTACAAAGAGTAAACCTTTCATTCCAAGGCTCAAAATGGGAATGCCTTGTTCATTTATATATCCGAATTCCCAAATCACGCAATCACATGCCAGTTTATTTCTATGATTAGAAATGTATTGGTCAATATGAGGACTCCCGATCTCTTCCTCACCTTCGACGATAAATTTTATATTGCATGGCACGTCTCCGATCTTTTCTAGGTAAAATTCTACGGCCTTGATTCTAGTAATTAGCTCGCCTTTATCGTCTGAAGAGCCTCTCCCGAATATATAGTTGCCTTCGATGCTACCGCTGAACGGATCCGCCTTGTCCCACAAATCTAATGGTTCTTCAGGCTGAACATCATAGTGGTTATAGAACAATATAGTTTTACCATCAGGATTTGATTTAGATTTAACTTCGCCATACACTATCGGAGGAATATTATCAAGGCCAGACATCTGTTCTATTTCTCTATAATATGTCTTGTTATCATTAATGGGGGAATTGACGCTATCGCAGGCATTTCCGTCCTTGTTCGACTTCAGATTCGTTTGTGGTAGATGAGGTTTACGGAGGTATAGTACTTCAGCAGTAATCCCCGCTCGACTCATAATGTCGCATACAAGATGCGCACATTCTTCAAGACCCTCGTGCCGCGCTGACACGCTTGGTTGTCTTATAAGCTGTTGTAAGTCGCTAATAATATTATGCATTTTAGAATCGATAAATGAGTCAAGCTCTAGATTCAATCGATTTATGTCCCGGGACAATCTAATGCTTTTCTCCCTTCTTCCATTTTAACTGTTTAGACCCCGCATTGAATACTAGAGCACAATTGAGAAAGGATTTATATCTTTAGCACGGTCTTCATCTATATGGGTATTGCGCAGTATATGGCTAAAGAGATGATGAAGGAAATAGGTAATAGATCTAGGGAATTTTACGAATTTGTTCTGCCGGCTATCGATATATTTGAAGATGGGAATGAATTGGTAGTATTAATTGATTTACCTGGCTTCTCGAAAAATGACATTAAATTGAGAATCGTAAACAATGTGCTTTCGATTAACGCGAAAAGAGAGGTAGAGGATCCTATGGGTACGGTTTATTTCAAACATAGGCCGACCCAGATAAGCAAGAAAGTTGCTTTGCCCTTATCTTTAGAGGACGGCGAAGAAGCCACAGGAATGGCGAAATATGTCGATGGTGTGGTAAGTTTGAGAATTCCCATGCCAAAATCAAGTATCATACCCGTGAGCTGATCATAGTTTTTTCTTGAAATGTACAATGATTGGGATAGTATATACAAATAATGCAGCAATGATACCACAATAACCTATTGTTGAGTTATTCGCTAAGATAACAGTAGATCCTAAGAACAGAGCCGATGCAAAGATAGCAGATCCTAGTAGAGAATAGCTCTTTTCTGATCTTGTTCCATCAGATATTTGGCGTTGTTCAAGATAGGTCTTTACAACGGGTGCCATTGTAGAATATGTCTCAATGCCCTTCGCAAATCTTTTCATATAGTCCTTTGCCTCCTCGATGTATGCTTCCTTAAGAAGTCCTTCTTCTTCGAATAGATTGGCAAGAACCTTTACAAAATAAAACCTAATTTTGTGGTGCTGATATATTCCTTCCAAGATTGAACCCATCCGCATATACAAAGCCAAGTTCTTTGGCAATCTAAATGGAAATCTAGTTAAGGTCTTGTTGGATAGCTCCATCAGGGCGTTCACCTGCATTTTATCGACCTCTTTACCGTGAATTGATCTAATGCTCAAGTCAAGCGCTTTCTCAACTATATATCGATTGACATTGGGTTCAAGAGTATCAAGTTCCACTAGGATGTTGACAGCCCGTACCGGATCTTTTTCTATCAAACTAAGATACAGTCTTATAAGCTTTAGACGGGTTTCGCTATCTAGTCTACCGACCATTCCAAAGTCATAGAGAATCAGTTCTCCATTTTCTCCCACAGATATGTTACCAGGGTGAGGATCGGCGTGGAAGATACTGTGCCGCAGTAACATCTTGAAAAAAACATGGTGAACTCTAACAATTAATTTTTCCCTGTCAATCCCTATTGCATCCAAGGATTCTACATCGGTAATCTTTATGCCTGGTAAGAATTCCATTGTAATCACATGTTTTGAAGTTAATTCAGACACAACATTGGGGATAATTATCTGTCTATCGCTTCGTAAATTGTGCTTGATCGTAGCTAGGTTCTTGGCCTCTACTCTGTAATCCATCTCTTCATATATCGTCTCAATAAATTGTGCCAGCATAGCATCAAACGAAAACCGCAGATTAGGATCAATAAACCGACTAGCAAGCGGCAAGATTCTTTTTAAGATATAGATATCCTTTCCGACTGTGTCTTCAATGCCTGGTCTTGTGACTTTTACGATAACTTGTTTTCCTTTATATTTTGCTAAATGTACTTGCCCAAGACTTGCCCCAGAAAGAGCAGTTGTATTAAATTGTTCATATCTCATATCAATATTGCCCAGATCAGCTTCTATAATCGGCCTTACTTTAGAAAATTCAACTGGCGGGACCTCGTCTTGCAACTTGGATAAAATCTCTAAATATGGCTGAGGTAAAATATCGGCCCTAGTCGAGAGCCATTGACCCAATTTGATATAGGATGGACCAAGATCAATGAAAGTCTTCAGAGCTCGTCGCGCATGTTTAATGTATCTTTCTTCATCAATGCCTCTACCTTGAGTTTTCACCCAATTACGTCTGTCTTTTCTGAAATTGATAATAACTGGTAACAATCGCAGGATTATTATGAATATATAAAATCCCGAAACTTTTCGTTCGATATTTTCGCCAGATCTAAACTTTGTTTCACTTTGAATTACTTCTGGATTAGATGTGTTTTTTTCCATATAAATCAAGTCCTTTGCGGGAGTAACTAATTACCGTGTAAATCGCAAATATGACAAGTTAACAAAGTGTCGATCATGTAAGAGTTCGTCCCTGATGGATAATGTGAGTTAAATTTTTTGCATTCTTCAAACATGATAGCATGATTGCTAAAGCGGTCAAATACTCTGGGGCGTCTACTAACAAGTGTCCGAAGGGGTCTGTTCGGGGATCGATCCGATCTATGTGAACAGAATAATGATCTGGATACTCCCTCACGTGCAAATTTTGATGCCGATATTGTCGTATTGCACCCTTATTGGCTCCTAGCCGAGTTTCGTCATACTCTATTATTGGTCTAATCATTTTGGGTACCAGTAAATTTCCATCTTCATCAATGAAATCCACGGTGAAAATTGGGGAAGCACTGAATATAAAATTAACCGTTCCATAAGGCTCGTTTTTTATACTAAGATAATGAGTGTAAGCATAATTGCCAAAAAAGAGGCAAAATTAAGGGATCTATTTGAAGCTCGTTATCCCGACATTATCCATTGTGAAACATCATTTCAAATCATACCAAAGTTTGTCATTGCACAATATCTCTGATTCACCTTATAATCGACTTGTTTTTAGAAGATGGAAGCCGTTGTCGAATAGCAAGCATGATTACCTTCAAAAGCAGATTATTGGAACATCACCGGCATTGGCACGATATGAAGCTTTAAGCCTCTAGCTCAGTCATATAAAACTGCAAATTCTGAGGATGGTGTGGACAAAACAAAAAATATACAACCTAAGCAGTAATCTGATATGACCATACCAATTAAGAATCAAGGTTTGTCGGATGATATTAGCATCGTAGAATCGAAGAGGGTATACTCCGGGGATGTTAGTGTTAGACTTGATAAATTGATTTACGATCAAAAAATAATTAACGAAGAGATAGTTGAACACTCGGCCTCAGTAGGCATAATCCCTCTTACTGACACTAACGAGATATTTTTGGTCCTGCAATATCGTCATGCTATTGGAAAAACCATATTAGAAATCCCTGCTGGAAAAATTGAGAGAGGTGAATCGCCTGAACAGGCAGCCGTTAGAGAGATGACCGAGGAGATTGGGCATTCCGGGAATGTACTTCCATTTATTCAGCTTTACTTAGCACCTGGCTATGATACCGAACTAATGTACGTTTTCATCGCAAGGGATTTAAAGATCGAAAAAGCAATTGCTGATGACGACGAAAGAATCATTGTAAAGAAATTAAAAATTGCTGATGCTGTTGAAAAAGCGTTGAACGGGGAGATCGTCGATTCAAAAACCCTAGCCTCTATTCTTTGTTATTGGGAGCGATACTCTAGTAAAAAATAATAGATGGGTCAAACATTACTGCTAGAAAGTACTTAATCTTAATTTGGTTGTCGTTAATTATATATCACTAGCCTCAAGTCTTAGAACACTTTTGTCAGTCTATAACTATATTGATCTGCAGCTTTAGACACAAAGGCAGCAATTCAGTACTTGCCCACAAGACTGACATCCTGCGCCTCTATCATTTGTGGTCGTGCTTTTGCATATGCAACTGCATAGTTGATTCCGAGTATGCTCTTAGCGCATCTGCGTTTTCGACGAACTCATTGGTATTTCCATGAAAGAACATCTTACGATTAAGACAGGCTACTTTGTTGGCAAGTTTTATCACTGAGTCTAGATCATGAGATGCCCAAACAATGGTAATCTTATTGCGCATATTCAGTTCCTTAAGAATGTCGTGAAACCTGTTCTGAGAATCCTGATCTATTCCCGTTGCCGGTTCATCTAGTATCAATAGTCGTGGGTTGTTAACAAATGCTTTTGCAATAAGTGATCTCTGTTGCTGTCCCCCTGATAATTCGCCGATCCGCCTTTTTCTTTGATCATACAAACCAACTAATCTAAGTGCCGACGAAACCCTTTCTTTTGATGGCTGTCGTGAAATGCCTAAAGATACTATTTCCTCTACAGTTGCAGGAAAATTAGAATCGATTGCCCTTTTTTGTTGTATATAGCCGATATCCTTTAGTAGTGATTTATTTTTTCTAATATCTTTACCAAATACTTTAATAACGCCGTGATAGTCTGGCAATAACCCTAGTATAGACGAAAATAAGGTAGTTTTGCCTGCACCATTTGGACCAATTAGTCCTAGAATATCTCCTTCCACTACTTTGAACGAAACATCCTCTAAGACGCTAATAGGACCAAAGCTACAAAACAATTTGTCGACTTCTATTATATTGAACCCGAATCCCCCCTCATACGCATCCCAATGCTTGCTTTGCACGATTTACTGAATAACAGTCTCGTAGCACTCCAACCAGCACTGATCGTCATGGATTCAAACAATGCTATACTTCGATAATGACATTCTGAATGATATATATCTATTTGAATTTTGAAATTGTTGATAGGTATAAAAAATACCCAGTAACGACTAGCCAGTGAAAGTACATTATAGGATACTTGGCCTAAGAGATGGTCTATCCTATTCTGTTCAGCCTAATCTGGTTTCTGGTTGCCGACTTGACCGGAACAGAGTTCATTAATCTCAATCTCCAGCAACACCAATTCGATAGGTGATTTTTTAGCGGATTTCTCTATGTTGTCGATATGTGGCGAAGGTCCATATTTGAATGATTTTTGGGCAAAAAGAACAAGAGAAGAGTGTTTAATATTTATACGTCAGATAGATTCAAAAGCTTGTTGCGCATCAAGAAATTTTTGTCCTCATTACCATCATCTGTTCTTAATGGTGATGATATTACTCTTCCTTCTGGACCTATAAGAAAAATGTTTGATTTTGCTGGCCTTAGTAATTCAGATATTTTCTACCATTTGGGATGTGGATCCAGTGAAAGCATTCGAATTGCTTGTACTGAATATAAAGTTAGAAAATCGATCGGTATAGAAGTAAACAAAGAAACTGCAAAGGTTGCTCGAGAAAAAATCAAAAATCTGAAAAACGCTCAAATAATAAATGAAGACTTTAAAAAGACCAACTTGTCAGACGCAACAGTCATCTTCTTTTGGTTTACCGATGACAAATTAATCAAAATGATGATAAAAAAATTTGAGAGGGAATTAAGAGATGGTGTTCGAGTATTAACTATTTGGTCTCCTCCAGATTTAATGATCCCTTCCAAAACTGAATTTCCTTTCATGTTATGTCAAAAGCCATTCAAATATGCAGAGGGAGTCGCTGAACAAGTTACTGCAATCTGCGGAAGTCCATGCATTGACTTCACATCCTCTTGGTACCTTGCAGAAAGATATATTCATAACTTGGAATCAGTCGAGGAGAAATATCTCAGATTTGTAAATATATTTCAATGTATGGTCATCTGGATAAATGCTTGGAATTCAGGAGTCGCCTGTGAGGAGGAAATTCCGCCGCCTGTAGAAGCATATATTGGCATACTGAAGACTTTTTATAATATAGACTTATCAAGTATGATAACAAAGAAGTGACTAATTCGTTGTATTATAAGGTCTTATTTCGAGACGAGTATATTAGCATCATCCATCATCTATACATGATAATTTGCTGCAGCAAGGGTTTTCCAATAAACCGATTATGACGGTTATAGCATCGTCATTAACTGGAACTTATCACCGCTAATTCGTTGTATTGCTATTAGAATGATAGGAGGCTCACAAATTAAAATAACTACCGAATATCAAAAAAGAAGAAAATAAGGACTAGTCAATATATTTATTTGAAAATTATCGTTTGAGTTACTGCGCTGTTGTCTCCAAATATTATTTGAGATCTGCCGTTATTCCATAGCAATATGTCAGTAATTTGTGAAACTGTATCATGTCTTTTAGTAAACGGGTTAGTACCGCTTATTACCTGTCCAAGATCGGTGTGATACAATGCGTCACCTGTATTTGTATTGCCCAGAGTCTTCTTCAAATCCAATACTACGGCATGTTGTACACCATTACTTGTTATAGTGGCAGCTATTATTTTCAAGTTACCGCTGGGCGAATTGAGCGATATATGGCCGCCTACAATATGGAACGGGTTCGTGTCTGAAAGTGGTAACAATGCATTACTCTGGAATCTATTACCTAGCTTTATTGTCTCCAAATCCACATATGTAGAAGGTGATATTGTTTGCACTCTTTTGGTAACTGTACTTGGTTCATTTGTAACAATAACATTCTGAACATACTTTACTCGGTAAATACATGTAGCACTAGATGAAGCTGCGGCTGCGGCTGCTGCTGCGTTGGGGCCAGCTCCGGCTGCTGATGCTGCAGAGGAGGCTGCCGCCCCAATCTTTCCACAAGAAGCACTGCTTGATGCTGCTGCTGATGCTGCTGCTGATGCTGCTGCTGATGCTGCTGCTGAAGCTCCAGCGGATGAGGCGGCTGTGGCTGCAGCAGTTCCTGCAGCAACAGAGGATGCTGCGGCTGCTGAAGCTCCAGCGGATGAGGCGGCTGTGGCTGCGGCTGAGGCCACTTCAGTTACCGACCCGCCACTGGCTGCGGCTGCTGCTGCGGCTGCTCCAGCTGCACCTCCTGCCGAACTCGAAGATCCGGCAGACGAGGCTGCGGCTGCTGCTGCGGCTGCTGTCGTTCCCGCCGTTTTGGGTGATAGACCAGAGGCACTTGCTGCAGCAGATGCGGCTGCCGCACTAGAAGCAGGCCCTCCAGTTGCTGCGGCTGCTGCGGCTGCGGCAGCAACTGATCCGGCTGCGGCTGCTACACTTGATGAAGCACCTGAACTAGTAGCTGCGGCCGCAGCCGCAGCCGCGGCCGCAGCAGCCGGCGACGCTCCTTTTGAGGAAGCTGCGGCTGCGGCTGCGGCTGCAATATCACCAGTCGAGGAGCCACTCTCAATTGATTCGGCTGCTGCTGCTGCTGCTGCGGAAGCAGCAGCTGGGGAACCACCAGATGATGAGGCTGCTGCTGCTGCCGAAGCGGCTGC
>JBQCDO010000371.1:0-4387 GCA_051961195.1 Nitrososphaeraceae archaeon
ATATCAAGCAAGTAAGCCTGTAAAGGTTGTTGTATGGAATACTGTGAATCTTAATAACAAGACCGCAATACCAAAGCAATTTGGAAGTCAAGAAGACATGATAAAAATGGGAAAGAATACTGTCTCACTAACAACTTTGGGATCATCAGATAAATCTGGTTCTATTCCATTCACAGGAAATGCTATTGAGCTTGTCAATACAGGAGGAGGCAAGAACAAAGACTTCACAGCTACATACTCCGTAAACGTGGTAGGTAGTCAAGGTAAGATGGTCAACAATCTCCAAAGTATAGCAGCAGCGGCAAACGCTACGGGATCAAACTCAACAGGCTCTGGCTAATAGACTCAAGTTGCAAAGATCGTGAATGCCTGGATAACTGAACAATCCCAGGCGTTTAATTCCTTTATTTTTGTTTCTGTAATTCTATTCTAAAATGAGAGATTGGTGCCAGTATAAGTAGCGACTTGTAAGTCAGATTTGTATAGTTATTTTTAATGTTCGTGTTCAGATAACGATGAAAGCAGTTTCATATAATTTTGACTTTGATATAGATAGAGTCCATTCCTTTTCACGAAATAAATTCTACCTGCGGGTATCTTTTCAAAATTCTCAGATAGATCCAGGAATTCAGATAAAGACACTTCTAATATTTGTTCGTAATCTCTATATCCTACTCGATAATTCTCACAGTTGTCATAATGTCTAGCTTTGCTAAGAATTTCAGCTAGCAGACCCTTTCTCGTCATCTGAATAGTATAATAGGCCTCCTGCTTCAACGATCTTGATTATCATATCTGATAAGGGTTTTATTGGATAGGACTTGTCATTTTTATCCAGGTTAATTATTCTATAATTCTGAAGATCAATATCTATTATGTTTCCGTCATCTATTTGCTCAAGTGTAGACCTCTCGATTTCAATTGGCAAGAGATAACCCCCATCAACGGCGTTTCTGTAAAATATCCTTGCGAAGGAGGGTGCTAAGATCGCCCTAATACCTAATTTGGATAGGGCTATTGGCGCGTGTTCTCTGCTGGAGCCACATCCGAAATTTGCACCACATAATAGAAAATCGCCTGGGGATACCTTGGTGTGGAAGCCAGGATCGATACCTTCCATGGCATGCATAGCCAATTCTTTTGGATCGTGAATTTTTAGGTATGGTCCAGGAATAATAACATCTGTATCAATGTTATCGCGAGCATATTTGTGAACTCGGCCTTTCTTGATGTTCAATCGTCCAAATCCCTTGGATCAGTAATTCTACCTTTCAAAGCCGACGCAGCAACAACAAGAGGTGAAGCGAGGTAGGTCTTTGAATCGACATGACCCATTCGACCCGGAAAGTTTCTATTTGTAGTACTTATGCATACTTCGTCCTTTGCAAGCACACCCATATGGGCGCCACAGCACGCCCCGCAAGTAGGCGGACCAACTACCGCACCTGCCTGCATAAATATGTCGACTAAACCCTCTTTCAAAGCTTTGAAATAAATTGATTGAGCAGCAGGCAATACTTCGGTTCTGACTTTCACCTTTTTACCATCCAGAAGCCTTGCAGACATTCTTAGGTCCTCTAGTTTAGCGCCAGTGCATGAACCTATATAGGCCTTATCTATTTCAATACTTTGTAGTTCCCTAGCAGTACTGATATTGGCTGGAGAAAATGGTTTGGCAACAGTTGGTTCTAGCTTATTAATCTCATACTCATACATGTCTAGATATTGAGCGTTATCATCGCCATGTATTGGTGAGTAATTAGATGTAGTGCGCTCGTTTATATAGTCGTACGTTACAGAGTCAGGTTCAATTATCCCACTCTTTGCACCCGCTTCAGTCGACATATTGGTTAAAGTAAGGCGTTCTTCCATACTGATTTCCTTTATTATATCTCCAGTGAACTGCATTGACTTGTAGTTGGCCCCTTCTATACCTATATCAGCGATTATATGCAAAATCATATCCTTTGCCATGATATATGCAGGTTTCCTTCCATTTAATTTGAAAAGTAACGTATGAGGAACCCTGAACCATATTTTTCCTTTAATCAAGACGTAGGCAATATCCGTGTGCCCCAAACCAGTGGCGAAAGCACCGGTCGCACCAGTGGTATTAGTATGAGAATCGCCTCCGACGTATACTTGGCCGGGAAGAACAAGTCCTTCTTCGTGCGACAAAGTGTGGCATATCCCATACTGCCCTAACCCGTATTTGAAGTGACGCCTTATCTCAAATTTTTTAGTCCATCTTGATAAGAGAGCAACATTCTCTGCAGATATCCGATCTGAGGCTGGCACAAAATGATCCTCGCTAATCCAGACCTTGTCCGGGTCCCAAACTCGATCGAATTTGTTTCCCTTCTTCTCCCACTCCGTCAGGATCTTTATTACACCAGGACCAGATACGTCGTGCATCATTACATTATCTACATTACCAAATACCACTTCATCTGGAGAGACAACACTTTTTCCAGCTGCCCTTGCCAGAATCTTTTCCGTAATCGTCATTCCCAATGAATATCGCCAGACCGGGTAAACCTTGCACGATCGTGAATTAAAACGTTATGAACTTTGGTACCATCTTGCTTCAAATTCTTTTTACATAATTATCCGTTGTATTAGAGAGAGCCTTCTCTAAGGTACCGACACCATGTGAGTTTATGGTAAGCTATAAAAACAGGAAAACATTACAAAACGAATGGAAAAATAGAAAAAGTGCTAAATATAAATACACATCTGCCATCAGAATTTTGGAAGTAATACCAATAAAGTTAGCCCGGCAATCTAGAAAATTTGATTTGTACATGAATCTAGTTAATTCTGGTTTCGATTTCTTGGAAAATGATGTTTTGGTAATTTCAAGTAAATATGTATCTGTAGGTCAGGGATGTCTCATTTCTTTAAATAGAGTAAAAGTAAGTCAGAAGGCAATTGCAATATCAAAGAGATTCCAGATTCAGAAGGAACTTGCCGAGATAATTCTAAGGGAATCAGACTGTATTTTAATGGGTATGCCCGGCTATCTTCTAACGACCAAAGATGGAATTTTGGCTCCAAACGCAGGAATTGACAGATCTAACGTACCGCCGCGCCAAGTAGTTCTTTATCCAGTTAACCCTTTTTTACTAGCTAAAAACTTGAGGTTGAAATTCCGGATCAATCTTGGAGTTAACCTTGCAGTCGTCTTCTCTGATAGTCGCTTAATGCCAACTAGGATAGGGACCACCGGCTTAGCAATAGCAGCAGCAGGCTTTGAACCAGTTGAAGACCAAAGAGGTAAGAGGGATCTATTCGGAAACGTATTAAGGGTTACAATGAAAGCTATCGCCGATGATTTTGCTACTATCGGTGTAATGATTATGGGCGAGAGTGATGAATCTATACCCGTTGTAATTATCAGAGGAGCCCAAATGAAACGTACTGAGAGGGATCTAACTTGGCGTGACATGACTATCGAGCCGTCGCAAGACATATACATGAGAAATATCGCGTATGAATTCTCTAGATAGATTAAATAATAATGACTCATAGAGTTTTAATATATCCCATGAACAGAGTTGTAACCTATTGTCCGAGTTTCTAACAAAATATCCAAAACGCATAAGCTTCGTAAAGGGTCTCGTTGGCCTTATTCGTCACGAGGAAATCGAGCTAGACCAGTTAAGTATAACAGTCAAATTAAAAAAAGACGAGATTATCCGGACATTGATATCCGAGGGGTTTAGCCGCGTCAAGTTCGAAAATAGGAAGGCAGCTCAGATTGGTAATGGGTTTGCAAAGAAACTCATGAGACCATGGGAAATGCATGTCAGACTCCTGGATATGCACCAACATGGTTTGATCGCCATTCAAGCAGAGGTCGAAATATCCAGAAGATACATACAGCATATCAGATCTGTCAGAGTTCCCGTGATATACGAATTAGAATCCATACTTAACAAGCACAAGATAGAATATCGCATATGGAATGAAAAGGTTCGGGACTATATTTCAAACATAATTGATAATCATCATATCCAACTTCGCGCACCGGCTCTGCCAGCAATTCCTTGGAAGGTGATGGCCTGTGTCTGTGCAGCTATTGCCTTAGTTGATGCCTTGAAGTTTACTTACATTTTGCACTGAGCCCGTGCATTCGTGTAGGTTCAGAGTCTGGATATGTTTTAGAAAATTCCATTTAGTGTCCACCGTTACTAGAATTTACGCCGAATTCATTGGCAGTTCTAGTCGTGCAAGAAACGGTAATATTTGATGATATGCTAAAAAAATGTCATTATGGGTATTCCAGAGAAGATCAAAGCCATTGAAGATGAAATTCACAAAACCCAAATTAACAAGGCCACGGAATTCCACATTGGCCTTTTAAAGGCTAAAATAGCTCGCCTCA